>NZ_JBHXLU010000065.1:0-24893 GCF_042720695.1 Streptomyces sp. NPDC058457
CGCCGGAGCCTCAGGGGATCCGGCGGGGCCCGGCGGCGGCCGGCGACGGAAGCAGGCTCCCGGACCGACGGCGCCCCGAGAACGCGGCACTGACCGAGCCCACCGCTCTCGACGCGGGTCAGTGCTCGCGCGGTGCGGGCACCACGCGCTCCACCTCGGGGTGGATGGTCAGCAGCTGACGCATCGCCGACTCGGCCGCGGTGCCGTCGCCGGTGCCGAGCGCGTCGACGATCCGCGCATGCAGGGCCAGGGACGTCTCGTTCGGCCGCTCACAGCCGGTGACCGGGCCGCCGGACACCTGGAGCGCCGCCGACACGATGCCGGAGAGGTGCTCCAGCATGCGGTTGCCCGCGATCTGGATGAGCAGCGAGTGGAACTCGGCGTCGGCGCGCGAGAAGGTCAGCGCGTCACCCTGCGCCATGGCGTGACTCATGATCTCGACCATGTCGCACAGGCGCTGCTGGATGTCCTCACGCCCGTGCCCGGCGGCGAGACGGGCGGCGAGCGGCTCGATCGTCCAGCGCAGCTCGCTGAGCTCACGGCGCTGATCGTCCCGCTGCGGCCCGAAGGCCCGCCACTCGATGATGTCCGGGTCGAGGAGGTTCCAGTCGCTGACGGGACGCACGCGCGTGCCGACGTTCGGGCGGGCGCTGACCAGGCCCTTGGCCTCCAGGACCCGGAGGGACTCACGGACGACGGTGCGGGAGACCTCGAAACGCTGGCCGATCTCCTCGGGGACCAGAGGGCGGTCCGCACCCAGGTCGCCGGAGACGATCATCTGACCCAGCTGCTGGACGAGTTGGCCGTGCAGTCCGCGGCCGCGGCTGCCCGCGGCCCGCCGGCCCACACGGCCCAGCTCCGGATCCGCGCCCTCCCAGGAGGGCGCACCCACACGATCGGTGGCGGGGACCTCCGCATAGGGGTAGCGGTCGAGTTCGCCCGGGCCGACCAGACCAGAGTCTGCGGAGCGGGCGGCGGTCATCATGGTGTGCGCAAGGGTACTCACGGATCCTTTGTCGGCGTTGCCTCCAACTCCCTTGAGGTCTTTGGTGAAAAGCACACGAAAGGGTGATCGCTCACCCCGTCGCAATTGACGCCTTATCGGAAAGAAATGGGCTTTCTGAGGGGAGTTGTGCGCACCGTGGGATCGCAAGCGCCCGGTCCGCAATCATCGGACCCTGGCCCGCAGGGTGCTGAACAGATACGCGCAGAGCAGCGCTGCCAGCGACAACGCCAGTGCGCCACCCACGGGTTGGGCCAGCAACCGGGCCGCTCCGACCAGATAGCGCTCTCCCCCGAAGGGCCACTTCAGCAGGAACAGCTCCCGCATCCGTACAGGGAATCCGGCGGCCATCCGTACCCCCGTCCCCTGCACAGCCTTGTGCACGACCGGCACGACGAGTACGGGTACGGCGAGCACCGCGGCGAGTCCGCCCGTGGTGGACCGGAAGACACCTGCCGCCAGTACGCCCGCCCAGGCACAACCGACGACCAGCCCGAACCAACTCGCGGTCAGCGGGAACCAGTCAGTGGGAACCTGTGCGAGCTCCCGACCGTAGACGAGGTAGAGCACTTCGGCGTCGCAGCCCAGGGTGAGGAACGAGAGCAGGACCCCGGTGGCTCCGGCGACCAGCAGTTTCGCGGTGAGCAGCCCCAGCCGGCGGGGCACGGTGCCGCGGTCCGCCGCCAGCGCGGGGTGGCGGAACTCGTCGCCGAAGGCCAGCGCCCCCAGCAGTCCCGCGCCGAGCGCCGCCGGAGGCAGCGGCAGCTCCCGCGGCCAGGCTGCGAACAGCCGGGCCTGCGGGGTGTGCCCGACCCTGGCCAGCAGCAGGGCGGTGAGGGCGGACACCAGCAGCACGGCACCGCAGGTGAGGAAGCCGGCACCGATCCCGGCGGCCCGACGGAGTTCGTAGCGCAGGGGGCGGAGGGGGCTGGGGGCGCGGCGGACACAGATGGGAGGCGGAAGCGGGGACAGCGGGTCCAGATCGTCGACGGCTCCGTCCCGGCGCGCGGTACCGACCGGGGCCGGGGCCGACTCGTCGCCGTCTGCCGGGGCCTTGCGGGGCCGCGTGCCCGGCTGTGGGTGCCCGGCGGACAGCTGGGCGGTGGGGGTGCCGGCGGGTCCGGCGTCAGCGGGCGGCTGGTCTACAGGGGCGTCGGCCGGCACGGCGCGCATCGACGGCTCATCGCTGACGGGGTCAGCGGATACGACGTGCGTCGGCGGCTGCGCGGGCGCAGCTTCGACGGGTAGCGCCCGGGTCGTTGACCGGGCTGTGGCGGCTTCGACGGGTACGGCGTGAAGCGCTGACTGGGCTGTCACGGCTTCGACGGACACCGCGGCTTCCACGGACACCGCCCGGGTCGGCGACTGGGCGGAAGTGGCGGCGGGCGGCTGGGCAGGTACGGCGGGCGCTGTCCTGGTGGACCCGGCATGCCCGGAGGGCTCGGCGGAGCCGAGGGAGGCCGACGGCTTGGCGAGGGTGGGAGCGGCCGGAGGCTTGGCGGTTGCCGGAGGGGGCAACTGGTCGGTGGGATGCACGTGGGTGGAGAGCTCCGCGTCCGGGGTCACAGGCAGAGGCCCGACGGCCGGGTCGTCGGTCAGCCCTGCGGCGGTGACCGAGGGCTGCGGTCCGGCCGCGCCGGAGGGTTCCACGGCGAGCGACGGACGGCTTCGGCCCGGCTCCTGCCCGGCGATGCGTGGCTGCTGTACGGGGCTCGGGGCGGTCGCGGGCTGCGAGCGGCCCAGCTCCGCCCTCGGCTGCGGGGCGACCGCGGGCGTGTCCGCATCCTTGCGCCGGTCCGCGCGCGGCGCGTCCTGCCGACCGGCGGAAGAAGCCACTTCAACGGCTCGCTGCGGATACGCCGGCCGGACACCGGCCGACGCGGTCCGCTCGCTCTCGCCCTCGCCGCGTCGCCGCTCACCCGTCGGCCGTCCCTCGTGCGCCGAGGCCGGCTCCCCGGGATCCGGCTCCCGCCGCACCGTCTCCGGCGCCTCGTCCGTCGGCGGCTCCGCCCCGGCGCCCGGCCCCATGTCGCCGGTCTCGTCCGCGAGTTGGTGGACCAGGATGCCGTGCCGGAAGGCGGTCTCGCCGACTTCGGCGGTCGTACTGCCGTACACGGAGAGGCGGTTGCCGCCTTCCCGCACGACCTCCACCGAGCGGCGGTCGGTGCGGGCCTCCTTGCTGAGGACGGCGGCGAGCCGGTCGGCGTGGGGGCTGCGGACGGCCACGCGTGGGCGGAGCCGGGTGCGGGCGAACTCGCGGGCCTCCTGGTCCGCGACGAGCCTGCCGGTCTCCAGGGTGACGACCCGGTCGGCGGCGCGGGCGGCCTCCTTTGGGTCTGCGGTGGTGAACAGGACCGTGCCGCCCTGTGCCGCGTGCGCCCGGAGCATGCGGTGCAGCCAGTGGGTCTCACGGGTGGGGACGCCGTCCCCGGGTTCGTCCAGGACGAGGGTGTGCGGGTCGGGGAGAAGGGCGCAGGCGAGGCCGAGCCGACGGTCCATGCCGTGCGACAGCGTGCCCAGGCGCTCCTCGCGCAGGCTGACGAGCCCGACCGCTTCGAGCACTTCGTCGGCGCGCCGGGCCGGCATCCCGGTCGCAGCGCACAGCATGCGCAGATGACCGCGGACGGATCGGGACGGATGACCGGGGACATCACCGAGGAGCACGCCGACCTCATGGGAGGGGTGGGCGATGCGGTGCAGGGGGCGGCCCCTGAAGTAGGTGAGCCCACGGCCCTGTTGGAGTTCGAGCATCAGTCTGAGCGCCGTGCTCTTGCCCGCGCCCGCCTCGCCCAGGAGTGCGGTGACGCGGCCCTCGCCCGCTTCGAAGGTCACATCGTCGACGGCGGGCGGGTGCGCCTTGCGGGGATTGCTGGTCAGTCCGAAGGCCTGGATCACCTTAGGGAAGATAGCGCGGAATGACCGTTTTTCCGGGTATAGAGGTGTTTAATCCTGGTCGAGTTCGCGCTGTCGGACGGTCACACCTCGGGTCGCAGCATCGGCGGGTTGAGCAGGGTGGCCCCGCCGGCCCGGAAGAGCTGGGCCGGGCGGCCGCCCTGACGGGTGGTCGTACCGCCAGTGGGGACCAGGAATCCGGGGGTTCCCGTCACCTTGCGATGGAAGTTGCGCGGGTCGAGCGCCACGCCCCACACCGCCTCGTAGACCCGGCGCAACTCGCCGACGGTGAACTCGGGCGGGCAGAACGCGGTGGCCAGGGACGAGTATTCGATCTTGGAGCGGGCCCGTTCCACACCGTCGGACAGAATCTGGGCGTGGTCGAAGGCGAGTGGCGCGACCGGCTCGCCGTCCCGGCCGTAGCCGCCCTGCGCGAGCAGTTCCCCCACCGGCGCCCAGCGTGCGTTGCTGGCGTCGCCGCCCGCGCGCGGTGCGGGCAGGTCGGGGGCCAGGGCGAGGTGGGCCACGCTGACCACGCGCATCCGGGGGTCGCGCTTGGGGTCGCCGTAGGTAGCCAGCTGCTCCAGGTGGGCCCCGCCCTCCTGGGCGGGGGCGTCGGGGTCGTGGGCCCGCAGCCCGGTCTCCTCCGCGAGTTCCCTCGCCGCCGCCTGCGAAAGATCCTCGTCGGCCCTCACGAAGCCGCCCGGCAGCGCCCAGCGCCCCTGGAACGGCGACTCGCCTCTGCGTACCGCCAACGCGCACAGAGCATGGCGGCGCACGGTCAGCACGACCAGGTCCACGGTGACGGCGAACGGCGGAAAGGCTGACGGGTCGTAGGGCATGCGGTGATCATAGTCGTCTGCCTGACGATAAACACTCCCTTCGACGCTCACTCCGACGGCTGATCCACTTCGATCCGGTATGCGCTCCCGGTTCGTTCCGGCACACGTTCACCACTCGGCCGTCCTCTCGGCGCGGCCGTGTCCCCGTACCGGCTCGCTGCTCTCCCGGCAGGAGGTCACACCCCCAGCTGCAGGCCGTCGGCGGCCTCCTCGACCATGGCCAGACCGAGCCGGCTGACCCGTACCGAGAAGGGCGCACCGGCTACCCGCAACCCGGTCAGGCCGAGTTCGCCCAGGGGCGCACTGTGGACCGGGCGGAGGGTGACGGTCCCCGCCGGGGCGTCGGGGCGGATGCCGACGAGCGTGGTGAGGAGCAGAACCCCGGCAGCAGCGGCCGTGGCCGCCGGACGGCAGGCGGCGGGGTGCGGAAGGGGAGCACTCCCCTCCGAGCGCTGCTCGCCGGCGAACATCTCCGGCAGCCGGTGGCCGAAGTACTCGGCCGCCGCCAGCAGGCCGTGCAGCAGCCCGCCCGCCTCTCTTTCGTAGCCCGCGGCGGCCAGCCCGGCGACGGCGAGTGCCGTCTCCTGGACCCGGACGGCGCCGGACCGATGGCCGAACGGGCTGTGTCCTGTCTCCTTGGCTCCCAGGCCGCGCAGCCCCCACCCCGAGTCCATGGCGGGTCCGCCGAGCAGCCTGGCTAGTTGCTCGGTCTGCACCTTGTCGAGCAGGCCGGCGGCCAGCTCGCCCGCTCCGAGCAGGCCGGTGTCGAGAAGGTGCACGGCGGTGGAGCCGAGTTGCACCAGGGGACGGCCGTCCGCGCTCAGGGCCGCCGCAGGACGGCCGCCGCCTCGCTCGTCGACCCAGAAGTCCACCCGGAACGCCTTCCTCAGCTCCGCCGCCCACTGCCGCAGCCCAGCACCGCCGGGCCGGTCGCAGGAGTCGAGAAGGTCGGCACCGAGCAGGGCGGCCCGGTGGGCGTGGGCCTGGGTCTCGCCGCGCACGGGGCCGCCTGGCTGCGGGTCGCAGAGGTAGGTCCGGTCGCCTGCTGTGGTGCGCAGCCAGGTCAGGCAGCGCTCGGCGGCTGGCAGCAGTTCCCGCGTCTCCTGTTCCGGGAGTCCCCAGCGGCGGGCCTCCGCCAACAGGACGGGGAAGAGCAGGGTGGCCTCCGTACCCGTGCAGGCCGGTGGCAGGTGTGCTCCGGCGTCACGGCGCGGGCCGGGGATCATGCCGGTCCGATGTCCCGGACCGCGAAGTTGGGTGCGGGCCAGGGTGCGCAGTGTTCCTGCGGCGAGGCGGGTACCGAGGGGCAGGGTCATCCGGGCGGCGGCGAGTGCCTCGGCCGGGGCCAGACCGCAACGCCAGGGCGCCCCGGCGGCGAGGTAGCTGTCGGAGGGGTGCGCGGGGTCGCGGAGCAGCAGCGCCTGAAGATCTTCGATGCTCTTCCTGAGCAGCGCCGTGGCCCTCGGGTCGTCGCCCGCGGCCCTGGCCGGTGCCAGCGGGCTGGTCGCGGCACGACCCACCGCGCGCAGGGGGCCGGCACCGTCCGGGCGCACCCGCAACTCCACGCTCGCTGTTCCGCCCGGCGGCAGTTCGAACTCCCAGCGCAGCAGTCCCGCCGAGGCCAGCGCATCGGAGGGTGGCGGGTCCGCCGTGACCGACGCGTTGCCGGTTGGGGTGGTCCAGCGGAGGCCGGAGTCGTGGACGCTGGCCGAGAGCTCGGGTCCCGGGGTGCCGGAGGCGATGGCGCCCAGGTCGGCCAGGTCCGTGCCCAGGGCCGTCTCCAGTGGCAGGCGCAGGGGATGGAGTGCGCAGTTGCGCAAGGTGATGCGCTCCGTGCCGTCGGCGTGCCGGATTCGTTCCACGATGACATCCGGGTCCGGTCCCGCCCCCGGGGAGGCCCGGAGCGTGCCGACGAAGCGGGCGGAGTCCGCCCCCGTCATCCGGGCCTGCACCGCGAGGGGTTCGCGGCCTGCGACACGGACCTGGCAGCGCGCGAGCAGCCGCCGGCCCGCGCGGTAGAACCCCTCCAGTCCCTGGCCGTTCAACTGACCGTGTTCCGTGGAGATGGCGAGGCCGGGCAACGCGACGCAGATCATGGCGGTGTGCGTGGGCGGCAGCCCGCCGACGTGCACCGGGCCCGTGGGAACCGGCCGGGCGGGGGCGGCCCGGGGTGTGCGGCTGGGTGGCTGCGCTGGACCGCCCTCCGTCGGCGGCGGCCAGGGCGGGCCGTCCCGCAGTCGGCGGTTGTCGGAGGCGGTGGAGGGCGGAGGCGGCTGATGCATGAGGCGGCTTCTTCTGCGCGCTGTGCGCCTGCGATGTGCCGGGCGCCGGACGGAGGGCTCCGGGGGAACAGGGGACGGGCCGCGGCACGGCCCGTCCAGGCGTTCCGCCACTCAGGTGAACGGAAACGGACTCCTCCTGGTCACGCCCCCGCCCGCCGAAGCCGATCGAATGCCGGGGCGGTGCTACGTCGTTCGGCCCCGTCGGCCTGCGCCTGTGGCTGCGGACGCCCACGGCCGGCAGGCCGACCCGATGCCCGCCGCAGGGCCGGCGGTCCCGGCGCCGCTCCCCTCCGACGAGGCCCAGGGCCCAGCGGCCGACCCCGTCGGCCCAGGCCCGCCCGGCCGCCACCCGTGATCGTCCCCCGATCATCCGTCCCCCTCGTTACGGCCGTTCCCGGATCGCCTGCCCTCCGGCGTGGCCCGGCCACCCCCTGTCTCACTCGGCTCCGCTTTCTTCGCCGCACGCGTGCGGCGGCCGCCCGGCCCGGACGAACCGGGCCGGGTGTGCTCCGAGCCCGCCTGTCGCGGCCGGGTGCCTTCTGACCACGGCCGTCGATCGTCGGCGGTGTCTGCGGTGCGTGGGCGGCGACGACGAGTGCCGGAAGCGGCGGCCCGCGCGTCGGCGGGGTCGGGGTCCGGGTCGGGGTCGGGGTCGGGATGAAGGGGACCGGCGTCACCGGCCGCTGCCGTGCCGTCCGCCGGTACGCGACCAGTGCCTTCCGCGCTTTCCGCGCGCAGACAGCGACGGATCGACTCCGGGTCCAAGCCCTCGTTGCAGGCCTGGTGCAGCAGCCGGGCGAAGAGGTAGTCGGGGTCCGCGCCCAGGGCCATCGCCAGCGCCTCCCGTGCCTCCAGGTCGTCACCGGTCGACCAGGCGACCCAGCCCGCCAGGGTGAGGGGAGCGGCGGCGTGTTCGCCGTACGGGCCGACGCAGCGGCGGGCCAGGGCTCGCCACAGGCGCAGCGCCGGTCCGGCCTCGTCGCCCTCCATCCATGCGGCTGCGCGGTCGCGGGTCGTGCGGTCCTGCAGTCCGAGAATCAGCGTCGCGGCCTCGTCGTGGGCGAGCAGGGCGTCGTCACGGAGATCCGCCTGGTGGGTGCCGGACACGGGAGTGGCACCGGCGTACCGGTCGATGACCCGCCCGGCGAGGGCGATGGTCTCCTCGGCCACGTCCGCCCGGAAGGCGTCGTCGAGGATGCGGGGCACCAGTGCCATTCCGGCGCTGTCCAGAGCGATCTCCTGCTCCACGGCACCGGTCTCCCAGGGGAGCAGCCTGGCCCGCAGCTCCCGCAGGCTGCCGCGCACCTGGATCCCGGCGTAGGTGGCGGCGGCCGCGAGCACGGAGGTGCCGGGCAGGCCCATGGGGGCGCCGTCGGGCGGACAGCATTCCTCGGTCGGGCAGCAGTAGGACCAGAAGCGGCCGTCGGACACGCACAGTGCCTCGATCACGGGCACGTCGAGCCGACCGCACTCGGTACGCAGCAGCTGGGCCAGGGGCATGAGCCTGCGCATCACGTCCCGGCCAGATTCGCCCGGCGCCGGTTCCTGGCAGACGTAGGCGACCATCTGCTCGGGCCGGACTCCCCGGCGCTCGCCGCCGGTCACCAGGCCCTGTACGAGTTGGCGTGCCGCCGAATCCCAGTCGTCCTTGTTCGAGGGGATGCCGAGCCGGGCCCGGCCGCCGAAGCGGCCGCGGCCGGCGCGGTCGTGCAGGGCCACCAGCACCATGCTGTCCTCGGGGCGGTACCCCAGCAGATAGGGCAGCGCGTCCGCCAGTTCGGCCGGGGTGCGCAGGGTGACCTGGGTGTCGTGGGCGTCGTGGGCGGATCGCCCGAGGGGGACCGCACCTCGGGCGATGTCGCCGTTTTCGGAGGGTCCAGTGGTTTCGCTGTGATTCGTCATGCGCAGACGATCTCGCGGATCTTGTGATTCCGGTTGGGCCTGTGGATAAGTCAAATCAGGGACACGACAAAGCCGTCTCCCGTGTCCACAGGCCCGCACGGCTGTCGGTCCCGTCCTGTTGTATGGGACGCATGGAGCACACGAGCAACGCGGAACTCCGGGCCCGGGCGGATGCCGTCCTCGCCCGTCTCGTCGGGGACGACACGGGCACCGCCCGGCTGCGCGAGGACCAGTGGCGGGCGATCGAGGCGCTGGTCGCGGACCGTCGCCGGGCCCTGGTCGTCCAGCGCACCGGCTGGGGCAAGTCCGCGGTGTACTTCGTGGCGACCTCGCTGCTGCGGGCCTCGGGCGGCGGCCCGACGGTGATCGTCTCCCCGCTGCTCGCACTCATGCGCAACCAGGTGGAGGCCGCGGCCCGGGCCGGCATCCACGCCCGCTCCATCAACTCGTCCAACACGGAGGACTGGGAGTCGATCCAGGCGGAGATCGCGGCCGGCGAGGTCGACGTCCTCCTCGTGTCCCCGGAGCGGCTCAACAACCCGGACTTCCGCGACCAGGTCCTGCCCAAACTCGCCGCGGCGACCGGACTGCTCGTCGTGGACGAGGCCCACTGCATCTCGGACTGGGGCCACGACTTCCGGCCCGACTACCGGCGGCTGCGCACGATGCTCGCCGACCTGCCGCCAGGTGTCCCGGTGCTGGCGACCACCGCCACGGCCAACGCGCGCGTGACCGCCGACGTGGCGGAGCAGCTCGGAACCGGCGGCACCTCGGACGCGCTGGTGCTGCGCGGTCCGCTGGACCGGGAGAGCCTCAGCCTGAATGTGCTGCGGCTGCCGGACGCCGCGCACCGGATGGCCTGGCTCGCGGACCACCTGGACGAACTGCCGGGTTCTGGCATCGTCTACACGCTCACCGTGGCCGCCGCCGGGGAGGTCACAGCGTTCCTGCGGCAGCGCGGGCACACCGTGGCGTCGTACACGGGAAAGTCGGAGAACGCCGACCGGCAGCAGGCCGAGGACGACCTGCTCGGCAACCGGGTCAAGGCGCTGATCGCCACCTCCGCGCTCGGTATGGGCTTCGACAAACCCGACCTCGGGTTCGTGGTGCACCTCGGCTCGCCCTCCTCCCCCATCGCCTACTACCAGCAGGTGGGCCGCGCGGGCCGCGGTGTCGAGCACGCCGAGGTGCTGCTGCTGCCGGGCAAGGAGGACGAGGCGATCTGGGAGTACTTCGCCTCGCTCGCCTTCCCGTCGGAGGACCTGGTGCGCCGGACCCTGGATGTCCTCTCCCGGGCCGGCGGCCCCATGTCGCTGCCCGCGCTGGAGCCGCTGGTGGAGCTTCGCCGCTCCCGGCTGGAGTCCATGCTGAAGGTGCTCGACGTGGACGGCGCGGTCAGGCGGGTCAAGGGCGGCTGGGCCGCGACCGGGCAACCGTGGACGTACGACGCGGAGCGGTACGCCTGGGTGGCACGGCAGCGCGAGGCCGAGCAGCAGGCGATGCGGGCGTATGCGGCCTCGTCGGACTGCCGGATGGAGTTTCTGCAGCGTCAGCTGGACGACGAGGACGCCAAGCCCTGCGGCCGCTGCGACAACTGCGCACGGCCCCGCTTCACGATCGGCACCTCCACGGCCGCGTTGGACGCGGCGCGGGTCGACCTGGGCCGCGCGGGCGTCGAGGTGGAGCCCCGCCGGATGTGGCCGACCGGCCTGCCGGCGATCGGCATCGACCTCAAGGGACGCATTCCGGCCGGTGAACAGGCGTCGGCTGGGCGGGCCTTGGGACGGTTGTCGGACATCGGCTGGGGCAATCGGCTACGGCCGCTGCTCGCTCCCCAGACCCCGGACGCGCCCGTGCCGGACGATGTCGCCCGTGCCGTGGTGGAGGTGCTGGCCGACTGGGCGAAGGGGCCCGGCGGCTGGGCCTCGGGCGCGGCCGACGCACAGCCGCGCCCCGTGGGCGTCATCACCGTCGCCTCGCGCTCCAGGCCCCGGCTGATCCAGTCGCTGGGCGCGCGCATCGCGGAGGTCGGCAGACTGCCCCTGCTCGGTTCCGTGGAGTACGCGGGCGAAGCGCCACGGGTCTCGCGCAGCAACAGTGCCCAGCGTCTCAAGGCCCTCGACGGTGCGCTGACCGTGCCGCCCGGCCTCGCCACCGCTCTCGCCGAGGTCCAGGGACCGGTCCTGCTGGTGGACGACTTCACCGAGACCGGCTGGACCCTGGGGGTTGTGGCTCGGATGCTCCGCCGGTCCGGAGCGCGGGGGGTGTTGCCGCTGGTCCTCGCCGTGCAGGGCTGACCGGCCCGCTGCTGTTCGAATATGGCATCGGGTGCGGCGCACGAACGTGCCGCGCTCGAACGTCCCAGGGGTCGACGGGTGCCTCTACGGGTAGGGATATAAGCCACGCACCACCAGATAACAGTCGGTGGCCCCATTTGCTCGTTGCCGCATCCAAGTTCGACAGCAAGAATTGAGGTCCGCTCCCCGCACGGCTCGTCCGTGATCCGGTTGGGCTTTGCTGCGGTGCGCGCGGCCCCGAATCCGATCTCGCCCGCTGTGTGGGCGCGTAGCCGAAGGGAGGAACGTGACCTTCGGATTCGCTCCGTCCTCGGCGGCATCGTTGTCGACGTCCGCGTCCGCCGCTTCCGCCAGTCGTCTGCTCGAGCCCGCGGAGTGGGCCGACGCCGGAATACCGCTGCTGCGCAACCCCCGCGAGGTCGTCAGCGGCCTGCATGCCCGGCATCGCCCCCGTCCGGGCACCGCGGTCGTCGCCGTCCTCGATCCGGAGGAACGGCTGTGTGCCAGCGCCTCCTTCGGCCGACGCTCGGCCCCGGCCGACGGCTGGATGTTCCGCAACGCGCTGCTGGCACAGTTGCGCCGGGTCATCCCGCACGACCTGCGGCGCCGCACCCCGGTGCGGACCGCCGTCCTGCTCTACTGCCGTGAGGGGGACGCACGTTGGACGGAGGAGGACGGTGCCTGGATGTGGGGGCTGCGGGACGCCTGCACTCTGCACGGGCTGCGCTGCGGGGCCTACATCACGCTGACGCACGACGGCTGGCAGGTGCTCGGCGAGGGTCGCGGCGGGCGGCGCCCCAACGCCGACTCGCCTCCCGAACCCTTCGCCCTGTCGGAGGCCCCGCCGCTGGCGCCGCGTACCGGAGGCGCCGCCTCCGAGGTACTGCGCCGCGCGGCCGCCCGCTGAACCACCGGCCCCCGCAAGGGGGAACCGGGGCCGGGCACGCTCCGCCGGGCACGGCGCCCCGGACATGACCTGCGGCGACATGACCTACGGCGTGCTCGGCGATCACGCCGCACTCTGCGACGGGCAATGGCACCCGCCCGTCGTCCGGGCACACCAAAGGCACCACCGTGCGAGTCACCGCCGCGCCCCTTCGGTACCTCCGGAGTCCCAGAGGCGCCGGAGACAGCTCAGACGCCCGCGCCCAGCATCGAGTTGATGCGCTGCGGGTCGCCGCAGACGATCAGCAGGGCGCCGGCCCGGGAGAGAGCCAGCGGCAGGGCGGTGGCGGCGACGGTGTCGGGGCCGCCGTTGACGGCGACGACCACCACGGAGCGGGTCGCGGCACGGGAGGCGACGGCGGCGTCCGTGTAGAAGACGTCGTCGCCCGCGTCGTGCTGGGCCCAGTAGGAGGCTTCGCCGAAGGACAGCTCGTGGTCGGCCCACGGGTGCTGCGGGCCGGTGGTGATCACCAGCACGTCGCCGGGGGCACGACCCGATTCGAGGAGCAGGTCCACTGCTTCCTCGGCCGCGTCGAGAGCGCTCTCGACCGAGGCCGGGATCAGCTGGATCTGCGGGGCCGCCGCTGCCGCGGCGGGGACGGCCGGGCCGGACGGGCCTGGCTTGGCCACGTCACGCGGCGCGCGCTGTACCGGCGGCGTGGGCCGCACAGGGCCGGGACGACCGGGACGCGACGGAGCCGCGGGACGGGGGCCGGGTACGGGACGAGGGGTCGGCGCGGTACGGCCGGTGGCCGGAGTGGCGCGGGGACCCTGGGCACTCTCGTGAATCTGAGGCTCCTCGGGAATGAGAGGCATGAGCTGATATTTATCAAACGTTGGTGCAGGTCACGTGAACCGGGTGGCACAACAGTGCGACCGGAAGGTCAGAAATCGAAGCCGAGCTGACCCTCGATCTCCGGAACGCTTCCCTCCGCCCAGCTGCGGACCTTCTTGAGGTGCCGCCACTGGGGCAGCGCATCAAGATACGCCCACGACAACCGGTGGTACGGGGTGGGTCCCCGCTCCTCCAGTGCGGCTTTGTGCACGGGCGACGGGTACCCGGCGTTGTCCGCAAATCCGAAGTCTGCATGGTCGATACCCAGTTCGGCCATCATTTTGTCGCGCTGAACTTTGGCGATCACCGAGGCCGCGGCCACGGCGACACACGACTGGTCACCCTTGATGACCGTGCGCACCCGCCACGGGGCACCGAGGTAGTCGTGCTTCCCGTCGAGGATGACCGCATCGGGGCGGACCGGCAAGGTCTCCAGAGCACGGGTCGCCGCCAGTCGCAGTGCGGCCGTCATCCCGAGGGAGTCGATCTCCTCCGGCGAGGCATGACCCAGGGCATAGGCCGTGACCCATCCCCGCAGCACCTCGGCAAGATCCGTACGCCGCTTGACGGTCAGCAGCTTGGAGTCGGTGAGGCCCTCGGGCGGTCGGCGAAGACCGGTGACCGCGGCACAGACGGTGACGGGCCCGGCCCAGGCGCCGCGCCCCACCTCGTCGACACCGGCAATGACCTTGGCTCCGGTCGTGGCGCGAAGGGAGCGCTCGACGGTGTGAGTAGGCGGTTCGTACGGCATGGCGCCCTTAGGGTACGCCGCACTGATCCCTTGGCGACACCCCGGCTTCCCGGACCGCGCCCCGGACCACCCGAGCCGCGGCTCAGGCCCCGCGCGACAGCAGCAGCGGAAGCATGAACCGGTCAATCATCTCTTCGACCTCCTGATCGTTCCATTCGCTTCCGGAAATCTTGTTGCGGTACATCATCATCGCCGGAATGGCATCGAGGACATAGCCGTTGGCCGCGTCGGCACGCACCTCGCCCCGCTCGATACCTCGGGCGACGATGTCACCGATCAGCTGGATCGTCGGCCCCACGACCCCGTCGAAGATCACGCCATGGAACCGCTCGACCTGCAGGGGGTCGCATTCGTGAATAACCGACCGCAGTGCGAAGCCGGGGCGCGAGAACATCGCGTCCCGGGTCTGCCGGCACAGGGCCAACAGGTCCTCACGAACACTTCCGAGGTCGGGAGCCTCCTCCAAACGTGGCAGACCGGCCTGCAGCGCGTCCGCGACCAGCTCCTCCTTGGAGGGCCAGCGGCGATAGACCGCCGCCTTCCCGGTCTGGGCACCGGCGGCGACACCTTCCATGGTGAGGCCGTTCCAGCCGACGGTGCTGAGCTGCTCCAAGGCGGCGTCCAGGATCGCGCGTTCGAGGACCGCACCGCGCCGACGAGGGGAGGCCGCCTGAGGAGGAGCGGCAGTCCAGCGCGAGGTAACCATCTGAGTTTCTCCAGCGAGCGAAGGGAAGCGGGGATTCCGGAGCGGGGGCGCGGCGCGCGACGACAAAAGGGGGACGCGGCACGCGACACGCAGTTAAGTGAACGCTTGCGTTCTCTACCGAGGACTCACTACCGTTGACGCGACAGTGAACGCTGGCGTTCACTAACACCTTCGTGGGGGACCCATAGTGACGACCTCTCAACTGATACAGGACCGGAAACCAGGTGCGGCCCGCCGGCAGGGACGCCCCGGCATCGCACTCACCGTGATTGCCGCTTGCCAGCTCATGGTGGTACTTGATGCGACGATTGTGAACATCGCGCTCCCGCACATTCAAGACGCGCTCAAGTTCAGCACCACGGACCTCACATGGGTGGTCAGCGCCTACACCCTCACCTTCGGCGGTCTTCTGCTCCTCGGCGCGCGGGCCGGTGACATCCTCGGCCGACGCCGGGTGTTCATGACCGGCATCCTGCTGTTCACCTTCGCCTCGCTCCTCGGCGGTCTCGCCCAGGAACCCTGGCAACTGCTCGCTGCCCGCGCCCTCCAGGGCATGGGTGGCGCGATCGCGTCGCCGACCTCGCTGGCGCTGATCACCACGACGTTCCCCGAAGGTCCGGAGCGGAACCGGGCGTTCGGCGTGTTCGCTGCGGTCTCCGCGGGCGGCGGGGCCATCGGCCTGCTGGCCGGGGGCATGCTCACCGACTGGCTCGACTGGCGCTGGGTGCTCTTCGTCAACGTACCGATCGGACTGCTGATCGTCGCCCTCACCCCGCAGTACATCAACGAGTCCGAACGGCACCCCGGGCGGTTCGACATCGCGGGCGCGCTGGCCTCCACCCTGGGCATGGCCTCCCTGGTCTACGGCTTCATCCGGGCCTCGGAGAAGGGCTGGCACGACGGTCTGACCCTCGGGTCGTTCGCCGCCGCGGTGGTCCTGCTGCTGGCCTTCGTCTTCATCGAGACCCGGGCGAAGGAGCCCATCACCCCGCTGCGGATGTTCGCCGACCGCAACCGCTCGGGCACTTATGTGATCATGCTCAGCCTGGCCGCGGCGATGTTCGGCATGTTCTTCTACATCGTGCTGTTCGTGCAGAACGTGCTGGGTTACAGCCCGATCAGGGCCGGCCTGGCCTTCCTGCCCGTGACGGCGGCCATCGCCGTCGGAGCCGGGATCTCGCAGCGGTTCCTGCCCGTCCTGGGCCCGAAGCCGTTCATGATGGCCGGTTCGGCGCTCGTGGTCGTCGGACTCACCTGGCAGACGTTCATCAAGCCCGACAGCTCCTATGTCGGCGGGGTGCTCGGGCCCATGCTGGTCTTCGGCTTCGGCATGGGGCTGAACTTCGTGACGGCGACCGTCACCGCGGTCTCCGGTGTCGCCCCGCACGAGGCCGGAGCGGCTTCCGGGCTGCTCAACGCCATGCAGCAGGTGGGCGGTTCGCTGGGCCTGTCCATCCTGACCACGGTGTTCGGCTCGGCCAGCAAGGACGAGGCGAAGAAGCAACTGCCGAAGTTCCTCGCCGGCGGTTCGCCGGAGCAGAAGGCGGAGTTCGCCAAGACCCATCAGCTGCCCGCGCCTTGGGGGCACGAGGTGCTCGCGCACGGCATCTCGACCGCGTTCATCCCCGCCGCCGCCATGGCCGGGATCGGTCTGCTCACGGCCTGGCTGGTGATCAAGGTCCGCAGGAGCGATCTCGAAGCCCTCGCGGGCACGGCCGGCCCGGGGATCGGCTGACCCCACCGGGTCCGCGCAGAGCCGCGGATGGCCGGACCTCTGCCAGGGCACAGACGGCAGAGGCAGAGGTCCGGCCATCCGCACCTCGGCCGTGGGCGCCGCGATCATCACCACGGCGCACACCACCAGAAGAGCAAATCCGACCCCCATGACCGACACCTCCCCCGCCACCACGCCTCCCGCCCACCTGCCGGCACATGCGTCAAGTGGAGCGGCTGCCGGGAAAACGCCCGACGGTCACGCAGAGTTCCCACCAGGTACGGAGAGTCTCCTTTGCGGACCACGGGATTCAGCATGGACCACAGGTGCCGGGGACGGGGCCGGCTTCGGGCCGACGAGGCTTCACCCCGGCACACTTCGACGGCCTTCAGACACCGGGACCGACACAAGGCAGCAGCACCCCGCCTCGTCGCATGTCTCCCTTGCCTCCGGGGTGCCGCGACCTCGCGGCTTTCCGTGCGAGCCGGCTCCGTAGGGGCGCCGAACCGCATCGCCGCCGTACACGGTCCGAGCCCGGCCTCGGTCGATCACCCGCCGACAGCGGTCTCCGTCCCCGCCGGCACCCATTCGGGCAGCGCCTCGGTCCGCTCCGCCCATACGGCCGGCGGCGCTCCCTGCGGGCTGCCCGCGAGCACGCCGCCCACGATGGCGCAGGTGGTGTCCACATCGCCGCCCACCTGGGCGGTCGTCCAGAACGCCGTCTCGTAGTCGCCGAGGGCGCGTGCGGCCGACCAGAGGGCGAAGGGGACGGTGTCATGGGCGGTCGTACGTCGTCCGCAGCCCAGGACGGCCGCGACGGTGCCGGCGTCGGCGTAGTCGAGCATGTCGCGGGCGCGCCGCAGGCCCTGGCCGACGGCGCTTCTGGGCACGAGGGCGACGACCCCGTCCAGGAGCGCCGCAGGGCTCGGCGGGCCGCCGGGCGCGGCTGACAGCGCCGCTGCGGCCGCCACGGCCATGGCACCGACCACGGCCTCCCGGTGCTGGTGCGTGGGGTAGGCCGAGATCTCGGCCTGGTGGGTGGCCTGCTCCGGATCGTCCGCGTACCAGGCGCCCAGAGGCGCGATCCGCATCGCGGCGCCGTTGCCCCAGGACCCCTGCCCGTTGAAGAGCCCGGCGGCCAGCTCGCGCCAGTCGCCGCCCTCCCGGACGAGGCGCAGCAGGCGGTTGACGGCGGGGCCGTAGCCCCGGTCGAAGTCATGGTGCCCGGCGAAGGAGTGGGCCAGCGCGTCCTGGTCGATGCGGTGGTGGGCGGCCAGGACGGCGACGACGGAGCAGGCCATCTCGGTGTCGTCGGTCCACTGCCAGGGAGCCGGAGGCAGTTCCCGCCGCTTCAGCAGCGGGTAGTTCACCGGCACGAAGAACTGCGAGCCCAGCGCGTCGCCCACCGCGAGTCCGCGCAGGCTGGCCAGGGCGCGCTCCAGGCGCCCGGGGGTCGAGGAATCAGTGGATGAGATCATCGCGGCCAGCCTAGCCGCTCATCCAGTAGGGCTCCGGGTCCCGCCAGCGGTCGAAGGGCTGGTTGAGGGTGTACTTGCCGTCCTCCCCGAGAACGAGCATCCGCATCTCCGCGTTCCCGGGGTTGGAGAGCGACTCGAACTCCGCGACCGTCCAGTGGAACCAGCGCATGCAGAACAGCCGCATCGCCAGGCCGTGGGTCACCAGGAGCACGTTCGGCGGGTGGTCCGGCGCCTCGAAGCTGCGGAACAGGCTCTCCAGGAAGCCGCCGACGCGGTCGTAGACGTCGGCCCCGGACTCGCCCTGGGGAAAGCGGAAGAAGAAGTGTCCGTACGCGTCGCGGTACGTCTTCTGCAGTCGCACGTCGTCGCGGTCCTGCCAGTTTCCCCAGTCCTGCTCACGCAGCCGGGGCTCCTCGCGCACGCGTATGAGATCCGGGTCGAGGTGGAAGGCGCGGAGCGTCTCGTGCGTACGCCGGTACGGGGAGACGTACACGCTGACGGGTTCCCTGCCGAAGATCTCCCGGACACGCTTGCCGGTCTCTTCAGCCTGCCGCCAGCCCCGCTCGGTCAGGGCCAGCGCGTGGTCGGGTTCCCGCTCATACACGGAGTCGTCGACATTGCCGGTTGACTCGCCGTGCCGGACAAGGACGATGCGCCGTGGTCGTGCCATGCCAAAACCCTAGATCGAGTGACGAAAAATCGAGCACTCGGACGGGCCCCATACAGCGCAGGTCACACAAATCACGAGTTGGATATTCAAACGATCCAGCTCGGTTCGAGCTCCACGATGTCACCCGTGAGGGCCGCGATGTCGGCCTCCGTCTGGGCACGCAGGGCCAGCCGCTCCACCCGTTCGGTGCGGTACTTGCCGTGCTCGGCGGCCGACCGCCACATGGAAAGGATCATGAACTCGTGCGCCGGGGCCTCGGCGAACATGCCACGGATCATGCCGGGCGAGCCCGCCATCGCCGGGTTCCAGACCTTCTCCTGCATCAGTGTGAAGTGCTCGACGCGCTCCTCGCGCACCCGGCAGAGGGCCACCCGGACCAGGTCGCTGTCCGTGAACCGCGGCTCGAAGCCGGTCTTCACATCGAACCGGTATTCGAACAGCTTGACCTGCTGGTCCTTGTACGTGCCGGACTGGGACGCGGCAAGGCGGTCATGCGAACGCGCCATGAAGGAGTCGTAGAAGGCACGGCTCTCCCAGAAGGCGAAGATGTGCGCCACTCCGGGGCGCTGCCGACTCCATCCCCCGCCCTGTCCCCGAAATCCCGGCTCCCCCAGAAGCCCCGCCCATTTCCGCTGCCCCCGCTCGAAGCCCCGGCGGTCAACCACGGTGCAGCGAATCCACTTGACCAGCACCGCGCCATCGTAAGGCCATGGAGCGTGGCGCCGGTCACGCTCCGGCTGAGATCACCCGCGCATGCGCCCCCGCGCGCGTGGCACGATGGACAAAGAGCCTGGGCAGCCCATCAGTTGGGGCAGTGGACCTCTAGGGGGAAGGGGACGCGTGATGAGCGGTTTCAGCAAGGCGATCAGCAAGGTCGAGGTCGCGGTGAAGTGGGATCCCAGCCCTTCCGGGCAGCCACCCACCGATCTCGACGTCATCGCCGGGACGTTCACGAGGGCCGACCCGTACGGAACTCCGGCCTATCTCGTGCACTTCGACAGCCGTTCGCCAGACGGCACGATCTTTCTCAACCGGGACAGTCAGGACGGCAAGGGCTTCGGCTGGGACGAGGTGATGACACTCGAACTGGACCGGCTCGACAGCCGGTACGTGCGCGTGGTCGTCGGAGTCGTCATCCAGCAGCGGGCCACGCACCGCACGTTCGTGAATGTCCTGAACCCGGCCGTCCGTGTCCGGGAGGGCTACAACGTCCTGGCCGAGGATGACTTCGGCTCGGTTCTCGGAGCGACGGCGGCCGCCGTCGCGGAGTTCGTACGCGACGGGTCCGGAGACTGGAGCTTCCGGCCCGGACTGCACGGCTTCGAGGACGACCCGGTGGTCTTCACCCGGGAGATGGGCGGGCTCGGCCGTCCCTGACGGCCGACGAGCACCCGGGCGGACAAACGGTAAGGGGCGCCGGCCATGGCCGGCGCCCCTTACTTCACGTCACATCGACTCGTCAGCTGCAGCCGCTGGTCGAGCCGCAGCCCTCGCAGATGTAGCAGGAGCCGGCCCGCTGCATCTTGGTACCACAGGAGAAGCAGAGCGGGGCGTCGGCCTGGATGCCCAGCTGCATCTCCACCAGCTCGGCGCTGGTGTGCGCCTGCCTCGGGGCGGGCTTGGCCGAGCCGACCTCGGTCCGCGGGGCGGCGACGGCCCTCAGCTCCTGGGCGCGCGGCGCCGACTGGGCCAGACCCTCGACGTCGACCTCGTCGTCGAGGGCCGGCTCGTACGAACCGGTGTCCAGGTGCCGCTGACGCTCCTCGGCGGAGTGGATGCCGAGCGCGGAGCGCGTCTCGAACGGCAGGAAGTCCAGCGCCAGGCGGCGGAAGATGTAGTCGACGATCGACTGCGCCATCCGCACGTCCGGGTCGTCCGTCATACCGGCCGGCTCGAAGCGCATGTTGGTGAACTTCGAGACGTACGTCTCGAGCGGCACACCGTACTGGAGGCCGACGGAGACCGCGATGGAGAAGGCGTCCATCATGCCCGCGAGGGTCGAGCCCTGCTTGGACATCTTCAGGAAGACCTCGCCCAGGCCGTCGTCCGGGTAGGAGTTGGCCGTCATGTAGCCTTCGGCGCCGCCGACGGTGAAGGACGTGGTGATGCCGGGACGACCCTTCGGGAGGCGCTTGCGGACCGGGCGGTACTCGATGACCTTCTCGACCGTCTCGCGGATGGTCGCCTCGGCCTTCTCGGTGACCTCGACCTTCTCCTTCTCCTTGGTCTTGGCGGAGAGCGGCTGGCCGACCTTGCAGTTGTCGCGGTAGATCGCGAGCGCCTTGACGCCGAGCTTCCAGGCCTCGAAGTAGATCTCCTCGACCTCCTCGACGGTCGCCGTCTCCGGCATGTTGACCGTCTTGGAGATGGCGCCGGAGATCCAGGGCTGGATGGCGGCCATCATGCGGACGTGGCCCATCGGGGAGATGGCGCGCTCGCCCATGGCGCAGTCGAAGACCTCGTAGTGCTCGTGCTTGAGGCCGGGTGCGTCGATCACATTGCCGTTCTCGGCGATGTGGGCGACGATCGCCTCGATCTGCTCCTCCTGGTAGCCCAGGCGGCGCAGGGCCTGCGGGACCGTGCCGTTGACGATCTGCATCGAGCCGCCGCCGACCAGCTTCTTGAACTTGACCAGGGCCAGGTCGGGCTCGACGCCGGTGGTGTCGCAGGACATCGCGAGACCGATGGTGCCGGTGGGGGCGAGGACCGACGCCTGGGAGTTACGGAAACCGTTCTTCTCACCGAGGCGGACCACGTCCTGCCAGGCCTCCGTGGCGGCGGCCCAGACCGGGGTGTCCAGGTCGTCCATGCGGACGGCCACGGTGTTGGCGTCGGCGTGCTGCTTCATGACGCGGTTGTGGGCGTCGGCGTTGCGGGCGTAGCCGTCGTAGGGGCCGACGACCGCGGCGAGCTCGGCGGAGCGCTTGTAGGCGGTGCCGGTCATCAGGGAGGTGATGCCTCCGGCGAGGGCGCGGCCACCGTCGGAGTCGTAGGCGTGGCCGGTCGCCATGAGCAGGGCGCCGAGGTTGGCGTAGCCGATGCCGAGCTGGCGGAAGGCGCGGGTGTTCTCGCCGATCTTCTGGGTCGGGAAGTCCGCGAAGCAGATGGAGATGTCCATCGCGGTGATGACCAGCTCGACGACCTTGGTGAAGCGGTCGACGTCGAAGGACTGGCTGCCCTTGCCGTCGTCCTTCAGGAACTTCATCAGGTTCAGCGAGGCGAGGTTGCAGGACGTGTTGTCCAGGTGCATGTACTCGCTGCAGGGGTTCGAGCCGTTGATCCGGCCGGACTCCGGGCAGGTGTGCCAGTGGTTGATGGTGTCGTCGTACTGGATGCCCGGGTCGGCGCAGGCCCAGGCCGCCTCGGCCATCTTGCGGAACAGGCTCTTGGCCTCGACCTCTTCGATGACCTCGCCGGTCATCCGGGCGCGCAGACCGAACCGGCCGCCCTGCTCGACCGCCGTCATGAACTCGTCGTTCACGCGGACCGAGTTGTTGGCGTTCTGGTACTGGACGGACGTGATGTCGTCGCCGCCCAGGTCCATGTCGAAGCCCGCGTCACGGAGGGCGCGGATCTTCTCCTCCTCCTTGACCTTGGTCTCGATGAAGTCCTCGATGTCGGGGTGGTCGACGTCCAGGATGACCATCTTGGCGGCGCGGCGGGTGGCGCCGCCCGACTTGATGGTGCCGGCGGAGGCGTCGGCGCCGCGCATGAAGGAGACCGGGCCGGAGGCGTTGCCACCGGAGGAGAGCAGTTCCTTGGAGGAACGGATCCGGGAGAGGTTCAGGCCGGCGCCGGAGCCGCCCTTGAAGATCATGCCCTCTTCCTTGTACCAGTCGAGGATCGACTCCATGGAGTCGTCGACGGACAGGATGAAGCAGGCGGAGACCTGCTGGGGCTGCGGGGTGCCCACGTTGAACCACACGGGGCTGTTGAAGCTGAAGATCTGGTGCAGGAGGGCGTACGCCAGCTCGTGCTCGAAGATCTCGGCGTCGGCGGGCGTGGCGAAGTACTTGTACTCCTCGCCGGCCTTCCGGTACGTCTTCACGATGCGGTCGATCAGCTGTTTGAGGCCGGTCTCGCGCTGCGGGGTGCCGACGGCACCGCGGAAGTACTTGCTGGTGACGATGTTGACCGCGTTCACCGACCAGAAGTCGGGGAACTCGACGCCACGCTGCTCGAAGTTGACCGAGCCGTCGCGCCAGTTGGTCATGACGACGTCACGGCGCTCCCAGCTCACCTCGTCGTACGGATGCACGCCGGGGGTGGTGTGGATGCGCTCGATACGCAGTCCGTTGGTGGCCTTGGTTCCCTTCACGCGGGAACTCCGTGCCGGACCGCTCGCCGTCTCTGTCATGCCGCCTCCCTGTACGGGCTAAAACGCCCTGAAATGCCACGATGTTCCCGTGACACACTGTTCTGTTTTCGCGTCACGAGTGCTCTCAGCTGCCACCCGCGACAAGTCCTGGATCGCCGTCCGACAACCGGATCCGGGCCCTCCGCCCGGTTCCGATCCGCCCGTCAGCCGGCGATGTGAACGGGCGCGGGCACCTGTGCGCTTCCGCCTGGCCCGTGATCGTCCTCCTGGCCCCCCGCTCCCGCGTCTTCGTCGTCCACGGCGGGGTCCTGCGCAGCCTGTCTGAGCTCCACGATCGCGGCCTCGAAGTCCTCGAGCGAGTCGAACGCCCGGTAGACGGAGGCGAATCGCAGATAGGCGACCAGGTCGAGCTCCTGCAACGGGCCGAGTATGGCCAGCCCCACGTCGTGGGTGGTCAGCTCGGCGCTTCCGGTGGCCCGCACCGCCTCCTCGACCCGCTGGCCGAGCTGGGCGAGTGCGTCCTCGGTGACAGGCCGTCCCTGGCATGCCTTGCGCACGCCGTTGATGACCTTGGTACGACTGAAAGGCTCGGTGACTCCGGACCGCTTGACCACCATGAGCGAGCACGTCTCCACGGTCGTGAAACGACGGGAGCAGTCCGGACACTGGCGGCGCCTGCGGATCGACGTGCCGTCATCGGTCGTACGACTGTCGACCACACGGCTGTCGGGGTGCCTGCAGAAGGGGCAGTGCATGATCTCCAACCCTCCTCACAGCAGACTCAATAGCCTCGCTGGGCCACATGGGCCCCTCGAAGCAGCCCCAAGCATAGGCGATCTCAGAGAGACCGGAGACCCGGGGGACCACAACTTGTGGGCTGCTGTAGCAATCCAACCACTAGATGTGGTGATTGGCTGATACATCGCCAGGTTGCGCGTGTCGCACACGTACCGCTACGGCGGATACGGAGATACCGTGGGCGCCGCACGGAGGTCACGTGCGACTCCGGCGCAGATGGGGACCTACATCCCGGTCGGCGGCGGCCAGGATGGCAGACTGGGCACACCCATAAGGTCATCACCCCGGCGGTGAAGAGTACAACAATGGGCCCTTTTGCCCGCCGGGTACCGCGTAAGCCATACACCCAGACATGTGATCGCGTACGGTGAACCGCGTTTTTTCACTCGAACGTGTGTTTGGCGCAACCTTTCGAAAGCAACTACCGTTGTCCAGCAGGGAGACCATCGAGAGGGGCCGACGTGACCACGACCGCAGACAGTGCCACCATCACCGCCCAGGACCGCTCCCAGGGCCGACTCGACCCGGTGCATGCCATGAACGAAGCCGTGAATCCTGAGGGACACAAGCGTTCCCTGCCGGGCCGACCTCCAGGCATCCGGGCTGACAGCTCGGGCCTCACCGACCGGCAACGCCGGGTGATCGAGGTGATCCGGGACTCGGTGCAGCGGCGGGGCTACCCGCCGTCGATGCGCGAGATCGGCCAGGCCGTCGGCCTGTCCAGCACGTCCTCGGTGGCACACCAGCTGATGGCACTGGAGCGCAAGGGCTTCCTGCGCCGTGACCCGCACCGCCCGCGGGCGTACGAGGTGCGCGGCTCCGACCAGGCCGTGAGCGTGCAGCCCACGGACACCGCCGGAAAGCCCGCCGCGTCGTACGTCCCGCTGGTCGGCCGGATCGCCGCCGGTGGGCCGATCCTCGCCGAGGAGTCGGTCGAGGACGTCTTCCCTCTCCCCCGGCAGCTGGTCGGCGACGGCGAGCTGTTCGTGCTCAAGGTCGTCGGTGACTCCATGATCGAGGCCGCGATCTGCGACGGCGACTGGGTCACCGTCCGCCGCCAGCCGGTCGCCGAGAACGGCGACATCGTCGCCGCCATGCTCGACGGCGAAGCCACCGTCAAGCGTTTCAAGCGCGAGGACGGCCATGTCTGGCTCCTCCCCCACAACGCGGCCTACGAGCCGATCCCCGGCGACGACGCGACCATTCTGGGCAAGGTCGTCGCGGTACTGCGGCGCGTGTGACGCCTGCGGCGGGCGGTCATAACGCCCGCCCTCCGATCGGGCCCCGGGACCCCTGCGCCGGTTCCGGGGTCCTGCATTGTCCGGAACCTCTTCGTTCACCGCTCTGGATCGCGGGGGGGGGGGGGGCCCCCCCCGCCGGGGCCGCCCCCCCCCCAAATATGGGCCCCCCCCACCCGCCCCCCCCCCCGAGGCCGCCCCCCCCACCAACCCGGGGGTAGG
>NZ_JBHXLU010000065.1:24903-67024 GCF_042720695.1 Streptomyces sp. NPDC058457
CTGATTGTGCCCAAACTTATGGTAACGCGCTCGGGCAGCGGTGGGGTGCCTTCCCCCTCTTGGTCCACCGCGTACCCACGATCATTCTGCCTCCGCCTGACGCGCCGCCGCGTCGATCGCCGCCAGCGACTTCCTCGCCTGGTTACGGTCCGTGGTGTACCAGAAGTCGGGCAGTGACGACTTGAGATAGCCGCCGTACCGCGCGGTGGCCAGCCGCTGGTCGAGTACGGCCACCACACCGCGGTCCCCCGATGCGCGTACGAGCCGGCCGGCGCCCTGAGCCATCAGGAGCGCGGCATGAGTGGCGGCGACCGCCATGAAGCCGTTGCCGCCGGCGTCCTCGACGGCCTTCTGCCGGGCGCTCATCAAGGGGTCGTCCGGGCGCGGGAACGGGATCTTGTCCATGACGACCAGCTGGCAGCTGGGGCCGGGGACGTCGACGCCCTGCCACAGCGACAACGTGCCGAAGAGACAGGTCCTGGGGTCCGCCGCGAAGTTCTTGATCAGTTCGCCGAGGGTCTCCTCGCCCTGCAGGAGTATCGGGAACTCGGGAATCCGGACCCGCAGTTCCTCGGCGGCCTGCTGGGCGGCCCGCATCGAGGAGAAGAGGCCGAGGGTCCGGCCGCCGGCGGCCTGGATCAGCTCGGTCAGTTCGTCGAGCATGTCGGCGCGGTCGCCGTCCCGTGCGGGCCGCGACAGATGCTTGGCAACGTAGAGAATGCCCTGTTTCGGGTAGTCGAAGGGCGAGCCGACGTCGACACCCTTCCACTGCGGGAGGTCTTCGCCCTCGGTGCCCTCCGGGGCGAGGCCCAGGGATGCGCCGACACCGTTGAAGTCGCCGCCGAGCTTGAGGGTCGCCGAGGTGAGGACGACCGAGCGGTCCGCGAAGAGCTTCTCCCTGAGCAGGCCCGACACCGACATCGGGGCGACGCGGAGGGAGGCGCCGCTGTGCCGATATGCGGCTCCGCCGCGGGGCTCGTGGCGTTCGTACCAGACGACGTCCCACTCGGAGCCGCTCACGATCCGCTCCGCCACGTCGTGCACGGTCTCCACCGAGGCCAGCGCCTGCTTGCGGACCGCGTCCTCGTCCTGGACCGACTTGTCGCGGGTCGTACCGATCGCGGAGATCACGGTCCGGGAGGCGTCCCTGAGCGCAGCCAAGGCGTACCCGAGATCCTCCGGAATCTCCTCGAGACGCCCCGGCAGAGCCAGCTCCATCAGCCGTTCGAAGCCCTCGGCGGCGGTCTGGAGCTGGTCAGCGGCCTTTTCGTCGATCAGTTTGGCGGCGCGCCGAACCGCGCGGTTGACCTGGCCCGGGGTGAGTTCGCCGGTGGCCACGCCGGTGACCCGGGAGACCAGTTCATGCGCCTCGTCCACGATCAGCACCTCGTGCTGCGGGAGCACCGGGGCACCCTCGATGGAGTCGATCGCGAGCAGGGCGTGATTGGTGACGACCACCTCGGCGAGCTTCGCGCGCTCTCGGGCCATCTCGGCGAAGCACTCGGCGCCGTAGGCGCACTTGGACGCGCCGAGGCACTCCCGGGAGGAGACCGAGACCTGAGCCCACGCCTTGTCGGAGACGCCCGGCGTGAGGTCGTCGCGGTCGCCGTTCTCGGTCTCGTCGGCCCAGTCGCGCAGTCGCAGCAGGTCCTGGCCGAGCTTGCTGGTGGGCGCGGCCGCCTCGAACTGGTCGAAGAGACCCTCCTCCTCGTCCTGCGGCATGCCCTCGTGCAGCCGATGCAGGCACAGGTAGTTCGACCTGCCCTTGAGCATGGCGAACTCCGGGCGGCGGCGCAGCAGCGGGTGCAGGGCGTCGACGGTGCGCGGCAGGTCCCGCTCGACGAGCTGTCTCTGCAGGGCGAGGGTCGCCGTCGCCACGACGACCCGCTCTCCGTGTGCGAGCGCGGGCACCAGATAGCCGAGCGACTTACCGGTGCCGGTGCCGGCCTGGACCAGCAGATGGGATCCGTCGTCGATCGCTTCGGCGACCGATTCGGCCATGGTCACCTGGCCGGGGCGCTCCGTGCCGCCGACAGCTGTGACAGCGGCATGCAGGAGTTCAGGGAGTGAGGGCTTCGTCATAGCGCGACCACCCTACGACCCGACACTGACAACCGGGCGATCAAGGCGGACACGTGGGACGGGATCACGCCGTGGGCTCCTGGACAGCAGGCCAAGGGGGAAGGCCGGGCCGGCGTCCGGGCCGCCCGGATTTCTTTCGGACGGCCGGGAACTTGATCGGTCGCCGCTTCGTACTACATGTGTACACACAATCACTCAGCGCTACATCAGATGACGTAGGGACCGGTCCCGGATCATGAGGGCGGCCCGTTTGCCCGACAGATCGACCTCGGCGGCGTAGCGGAAGCCCGCGTTGAGGAAGGCGGCCACGGAGGGGGTGTTATGAAGATCAGGTTCCGCGACCACTCGCGCACAGGCGGGGCGTTGATCGAGTACGAGATCGGCCACGGCCCTGAGCAGGGCGGACCCCAGTCCCCGTCCCCGGTCGGCGACATCGCCGACGAGGAGGTGGAGACCGGTGTCGTGCGGGCGGGCCGGATAGTGGCGCGCGAGCGGGTCCAGGTCGGCTCGATAGATCTCCCAGTAACTCATCGGGACGCCGTCGAGCATGCCCAGACACGGCACGCTGCGTCCGTCTCCCGTGAGCTGGGCGCGCAGATGGTCCTCCGTCTGCGCTCCTGAGCCGGCCAACTGCCAGAACGCGGCCACGGCGGGGTCGTTCATCCAGCCGCTGATGATCGGCAGGTCGCGGTCGACGTGGACCGGCAGCAGCTGGAAGGCGCCGACGGGGGTCTGGATGGGGCCCCAGGTGCCGACCTGGTCGAGCAGGTCGAGCGCGTCGGGCGGGCCTGGGAGTCTGAGCGGTCCGGGCGGGCCGAGGACGCCGGGCGAATCGACTGGGCCGACTCGGTCGTGGGTGAGCCCGGGGGCTCGTTCGTCGGCGTCGGGCGTCTTCCCGTCGATGAGGGCGAGGAATTCGTCGGGCAGGCGGAGGTCCAGGGTGTCCTCGCAGTCCCTGATGTCCTCGGCGGGTCCGGAACGGCCTGGGTGGACCGGGACGGGGCCTGTGTCGGCGCTCGCGTCGGTGGGAGGCATGGTGCGCTCCTCTCAGGAGACGAGGTGGGTCATGTTCCTCGGTCGGTGAATGAAGGACGGTGAATGAAGCGCGGTGGAAGAAGGGCGGTGATGGAGCGTCGGTGACGGAGTCGGTGACCGTGTCGGTGTGGGGTCAGGAGGGTGCGGAGTGGAGGGGGTTGGTGATGGTGACGTAGACGGACTGGGTGTCGACCGGGCCTACGAGCTCGTCGAGGCCGTGCAGCCGGGTCAGCAGGTTGGCCTTGCAGCGCAGGACGGGTGAGTCGAGCAGGCGGGCGGGCAGGGAGGTGCGCAGCGGATTGGGTCCGGTAGCGACGTCGGCGAGGAACCGGCGGAAGGCCGCGAGCAGCAGGCGCTCGTCGGCGAGCCGCTGGGAGCCGAACGCACCGATCAGGCCGAGCACGTTGTTGATGCCGAGGTAGTAGGCGAAGCGTTCGTCGGTGACCTCGTCGGAGACGAAGGTGTCGCTGTGCTCGCCGATGCCGGGCAGCCGGGCGTCGAGGTCATCCCGTCGGGACTCGCGGAAGTAGTAGCCCTGGTTGTCGCGGTAGCGGCCACCGGCGGGCCAGCCGTCGGCGTCCAGCAGGAGCAGGGTGTTCTGCTGATGCGCCTCCAGGGCGATGCCGGCCTCGCTGTCCAGCCAGAGCACTGGGCGGACGACCTGCTCCAGGTAGCGCAGGAACCACTCGGCGCTGACGGCACCGACGGGTCGGCCGGTGCGTTCGGCGAGCCGCGAGACCACCCGGGCCAGCCGGGAGCGGTTCGGCCGGGGCCTGCCCTTCGCCGCCGGGATGTCGAGGGGCAGGGGCGTGACCAGCCCGGCGACGCAGGACACATCGTCGGTCGGGGCGAACGGGTTGTGCCGGATCACCACATCGAGTCCGGGTACGGGTCGGCCGTCCAGGCCGTCGACGGCCAGCCAGGCGGGGTCGCGCACGATGTCGAAGCCAGGGTGGGCGGCCTGCCACTGCTTGGCGAGGCCGGTGCGCAGCAAGCGGTGTACCTCGGCGCCGCGGTGGAGTTCCTTACGGAGGTTCTCCCGCCGGGAGTTGGTGATACGCAGGCCGAGCGACAGCTTGAGCATGGCGGGGGCGCCGGTGCGGTGGACGGTTCGTACGGAGGAGGTGGGGTGCCAGGGGGCGCCGAGCGGGCCCAGGTCGCGGAGGAGTCCGGCGTCCAGGAGCGCGGCGGTCTCCTCGCGGTGGCCGATCTCGCGGGCCTGCCAGGGGTGCAGGGGCAGGGCGGCGGCGCAGCCGTGGGGCAGGGGCAGGACCGTGCCGGACAGGCGTTCCATGAGGTGCGGCGCGGGGACGGGACGGCCTCGCTCGGTCCAGGCCGAGTCGGTGATGAGAAGGGAGGAGGCGACCGCCATCCAGTGCAGAGGGAAGGAGCCGCGCAGCTCCGGTGAGTAGAGCCGGGCTTCGGACTCGGTCAGGCCCTCGCGGCTCTTCGGGGTCGGGTGCAGCGGGTGACCGAGGAGGAGTGCCTGCTCGGCGGCGAGGAAGCGGTCGGGACCGTCGGCGGGGTGGGCGCGCCGGTCCGCGATGAAGGTGGCCGTGCGGCGCAGGGAGTCGGCGACCCTGGTCACGAGGTCGTCGCCGTCGGGGGTCGCCCACGCGCTGGGGGTGCCGCCGACAGCGTGGCCGACCGTGCCTCCGGCGTGGGCGGCTGTGCCGCTGACGTGGCCGACGCTGCCCTCGGCTTGGCCGACGCCGCCCCCGGCGTGGCTGGAGCCGCCTTCGGCTCGGTCGGCCGTCCCCGCTGGTCTCGCGGTCGTCTCGCGGGTGAGCAGGGCAGCGAGGGTGACCGCGTCGACGGGTGGGGCGGTGTCGGGAGCACCGGCCAGGCGGGGTGGGTCGAAGCGGTGCCAGCCGGTCGGGGACCAGTGGCGGATCGGGGTGATCAACACGGTACCGCTGGCGGGCAGCGGGATGCGGAGAGTGTCGGAGGCGGGCGCGGGCAGGTTCGTCTCGCGGACCCAGCAGCGGAGCAGGTTCTCCACGGCAGCAGCCTGGGCGGCGATATGCGGGTCGGGGTGTTCGAGGAGGTCTCCCGTGTCGTCGCGCGGTCGCTCGGGCTGGGCGGTGCGGCCTCGCTGCTGGGGGACCGACTCGGCGAGCGGAACGGGGCGCCCCGGTGGGCCCTGGTCTCCGTTGTCGTCGGGGGTGGGGGTGGCGTTCAAGGAGGGTTCCTCGGGGGCTCGGGCGGTGCGGTGCTCGGCGTCGTGCCGGCGAACCGGGCTGGTCGGGCGGTGAGTCGAGTGCTGAGTCGAGTGGTGAGTGTCCTGATGAGAGGGGTGTGGGTGATGTGGGTTTCGGTGGGTGGGGCGGTGGATCCGCTCGGGGATCGTCGGCCGACCGGTTCGTCCGGGCTGCGCCGGTCGACCGGCCTGCTGTCGGCGATTCGGCGGGCGGGTCCTGGCCGGGCGGCCTGGGTGATGTGGGTGGTCTGGGTGGCGTGGATGGTCCGGACGATCCGGGAAGCGAGTTCCCTCCCGGCGGTTCGGTCGGCCGGTTCGCGTCGGGGGCACCGACCGGTCGCGGCGTTCCCGGTGCGCCGGTCAGTCGGCCGGCTCCTTGCGGCCTTCGGGACATCGGGGCCGGGCGCCGTGGGCGGCGGGGTCGCGGGCCACGGCCGCCACGGCGTCGGCGAGGCGGTCCAGTACGGCGGCCGCCTGTTCGTCGGTGATGGTCAGTGGCGGCAGCAGTCGTACGACACCGGCGTGGCGGCCGCCGAGTTCGACGATCAGGCCCCGTTCCAGGCAGGCGCGCTGCACGGCCGAGGCCAGTTCGGGAGCGGCAGGGCGGGGCCTGGGCCGGGCTTCACCGTCCCACTCGCTCAGCGCACCGCCTCGCGCTCTCAGCGCACCGCCGGCGCCCCGGGCCTCCGCGTCCCCCGTGACCCCCTTCGCCTCGTTCGTCTCCTTCGCACGGTCCTCCGCGCCCCCCGTGAGCTCCTCCCCCTCCGGATCCACCAGCTCCACGCCGATCATCAGCCCCCGCCCCCGCACATCCCCCACGCATGCGAAGTCGTCCTGGAGCCCACGCAGTTGGGTCAGCATCCGGGAGCCGAGGAGGCCCGCTCGTTCGGCGAGGGCGTTCTCGCGGACGTGGGCGAGGGTGGCGGTGCCGGCGGCCATGGCGAGCTGGTTGCCGCGGAAGGTGCCGGCGTGGGCGCCGGGTTCCCAGACGTCGAGGTCGTCGCGGTAGACGACGACGGCAAGAGGGAGGCTGCCGCCGATGGCCTTGGACAGGACCATGACGTCCGGGGCGACGCCGCTGTGCTCGACGGCCCAGAAGGCGCCGGTCCTGCCCACCCCGGTCTGGATCTCGTCGGCGATCAGCGGGATGGACCGGTCGGCGGTGAGCCGGCGCATCCGGCGGAGCCAGTCGTCCGGTGCGGGGATCACCCCGCCCTCGCCCTGGACGGGTTCGAGGATCATGCCGGCGGGGAGGGGGATGCCGGACTTGGGGTCGTCGAGGACGGTCTCGGTCCAGCGGGCGGCGAGTTCGGCGCCGCGGGGGCCGCCGACGCCGAACGGGCAACGGTAGTCCTGGGGGTAGGGCAGCCGGGCGACGCGGACGTCGTCGGCCCCGCCGGAGGCGGCCAGGGCTCCGGTGGTCATCCCGTGGTAGGCGCCGGTGAAGGCGAGGATGCCGGTGCGGCCGGTCGCCGCCCGGACGAGCTTGAAGGCGGCCTCGACGGCGTCCGTGCCGGCGGGCCCGCAGAACTGGACGCGGGCGCGGTCGGCGAGGCCGGGCGGCAGGGTGCGGAACAGCTCGGTGATGAAGGCGTCCTTGACGGGGGTCGCCAGGTCGAGGACGGAGAGCGGGGCGCCGGAATCGAGGACCTTGCGGATCGCTTCCAGCACGACGGGGTGGTTGTGGCCGAGAGCGAGGGTGCCGGCGCCGGAGAGGCAGTCCAGGTAACGGCGTCCGTCGGCGCCCTCGATGGTCAGGCCACGGGCCCGCACCGGCACGATGGGCAGGGCGCGCGCGTAGGTACGTGCCCGCGACTCGCGCGCCGACTGACGCCTCAGGATCCCCTCGTGCGCCGCGCGCGCTCCCCCGAACGTCCCCCCGGTCACCGACTCCGTCACGGCCACGGCTCGCTGTCCTCCCCGCTGTCCAGAGGCGACTTGATCGGCGGGCCCCGGGCGCAGGCAGCGGGCCCCCCACCGCTACCAACCCCGGACCGTCCAGCGGGTTACGGGTCGCCTCAAGATCATTGCCAGGAGCTTGCCCTTCCCGACCCATCCGTCGTTCGACCCGCCGGACGCGGATCTGCCTACCGGCCGACCTCGCCTCGGCCATGTCCTCACACGAACGCGGCTGGACCACGAGTGCGGTGGAGGTGGCCTGTCCCGACGCCCGGGGCAGGCTGCTCGGGCGCCCGGTCAGCGGCCTGTGCGGCGGCAGGGTCCGGGGCACTGGCGGAGGCGTTCCCCGGGCAGCCGCTGCGGCTCCGCTCCGGCTCGACCCGAACACGGCCTGGACGGTGGAGACGTCGGGATGTGCGACACGGGAGCTCGAAGGTGTCCTCGAATGCCCGGAGGATCCGGCCGCCACCGTCGAGAGCATGGCGGCCGTGGCGAAGGAGTCACGGCTCCAGCTCGCCACCGACATGCGCGTGATCGCCTGGGAGTATCTCCGGCCGACGGTCGGCCGGAACGCGATCCGGGCACTGCTGACCGATCACCACGACTGGGGCGGGCTGCGTCGCACACGGGAACTCGCAGCCGCCTGCGAGGCGTTCGGCCCCGCGCTTGCCATTTCCATGCACTCCAACTCGCGTCTGGGTATCAGCCTGGCCGCCATGACCCAGGTCGCGGCGGCGATCCCGAACCTGGACCGCTCCTGCGACACCCACTACCTGTGGAAGTGCGCCGACGACGTGATCCGGCCCGGAGGGGTGGAGTTGGCGGACCGGGCGGTCCGGGCCCCACCGGTCCCCCGGCTCGGCGTCGAACTCGATCACGAGGCGCTCGACCGGCAGCACCGGCAGCACCGGCAGCACCGGCAGTCGGGAATGCGCACTCGCGACGACACCGGTTACTTACGACGCGTCGATCCCACGTACGAACTGGGGTTGCCTCGCTGGTGAGGCCGTAGCGAAACCGTTGCCCTTCCATCGGAAGCGGCGCACAGCGAGCGCATAGTGTGTGGCGCTGAAGTTCCTTGCCAACAGGGGGAGTCACCACCATGCGATCCATCCGGCCGTCGTTCGCCCTTCGAGGTGGAAGGGGCGCGCCCCGTGCGCTGGCGGCCGTCGCCCTCGCCTCGGCGCTGGCGCTGACCGCCACCGCCTGCGACGGCTCCAGCGACGACAACGCGGGCGGCCCGGCGTCCGCGTCCGCCACGGCCGACACCGGTGACGGCAAGATCAAGATCCCGGACGACATCAAGAACAAGCTCAAAGAGCACGGGATCGACATCGACAAGTGGAAGAACGGCGCCTGGAAGAACTGGGACAAGGACGACTGGCTGCGCGAGGCCAACGACTTCATCAACCCCATCATCAAGGGCCTGTGGGACCCGAACCGGATGCGGGACGCCAACGACCCCGACAAGGACAAGGGCGTCGACGACAACGACCTCTCCGGTGACCAGGGGGTGACCGACCCGACGCCGGAGGCTGTTCAGGCGAAGGCGGTGCGGCCGGCGTACCACGCGAGTGCGGCCACGGCCGGGAAGGTCTTCTTCGACTCCCCCGAGGGCACCATGGTCTGCTCGGCGACGGTCGTCGAGGACCCCGCGCACCCGGGCAAGTCCAACCTGGTGTGGACGGCGGGGCACTGTGTGCACGCCGGCAAGAACGGCGGCTGGTACCGCAACATCGCGTTCGTGCCGTCGTACAACGACAAGGGGCTGACCGGTTCGGAGCTGGCGGCGGCGAACCGTTCGGAGGTCGCGCCGTACGGCGTCTGGTGGGGTGACGGGGCTCAGACCTCGCAGCAGTGGATCGACCAGGGCGGTGAGACGGGGGGCGACGGCGCGTCGTACGACTACGCCGTGATCCATGTGACGCCCGAGCAGGGCAACGGCGGCAAGTCCCTTGAGGAGACGGTCGGTTCGGCGCTGCCGGTGAACTTCGACGCGCCTGCGGTGCCGAAGGTGTCGAGCATCACCGCGACCGGGTATCCGGCGGCGAAGCCGTACGACGGGTCGCTGCTGTACCAGTGCGCGGACAGGCCGGGGCGGCTGTCGGTCGACGCGTCGGCGCCGACGATGTACCGGATCGGGTGCACGATGACCGGTGGGGCGTCGGGTGGCGGCTGGGTGGAGACGGGCTCCGACGGCAAGCCGGCCTTGGTGTCCAACACGTCGATCGGGCCGGTGAGTTCGGGGTGGCTGGCCGGGCCTCGGTTCGGTGATGTGGCCAAGGGTGTGTATGAGACGGTGAGCAAGGAGTTCGCCGACCAGTGAGGGGAAGTCGGATTCGCCTTGTCACCGTGGTTCAACAGGTGCGTCGGCGACTGACCCGTCGTCGTGGTTGATCGCGCAGTTCCCCGCGCCCCGAGGCAAGCGAATGGGCCGCCCCCTGAAAAAGGGGGCGGCCCATTCGCTTACGAACTGTCAGGCAGTCGGAGCCGGCACATACGGTGCAAGATCTGCTGCCAGTTCCTCGTGGACGCGGACCTTGAGGAGGGTGCCCTCGGCGGTGTGTTCCTCCGAGAGGACCTCGCCCTCGTTGTGGGCGCGGGCCACGAGCTTGCCGTGGGTGTACGGGACCAGGGCCTCGATCTCGACCGACGGGCGGGGCAGCTCGTTGTCGATCAGGGCGAGCAGTTCCTCGATGCCCAGGCCGGTGCGGGCCGAGACCGCGAGGGAGCGCTTCTCGTTGCGGAGCAGCCGCTGGAGGACCAGCGGGTCGGCCGCGTCCGCCTTGTTGATCACGACGATCTCGGGTACGTCGGTGGCGCCGACGTCCCTGATCACCTCGCGTACGGCGGCCAGCTGCTCCTCCGGGACCGGGTGCGAGCCGTCGACCACGTGGAGGATCAGGTCGGCGTCGCCGACCTCCTCCATGGTGGAGCGGAACGCCTCGACCAGGTGGTGGGGCAGGTGGCGGACGAAGCCGACGGTGTCGGTCAGCGTGTACAGGCGGCCGCTCGGGGTCTCCGCGCGGCGGACCGTCGGGTCCAGGGTCGCGAACAGCGCGTTCTCGACCAGGACGCCGGCGCCCGTGAGGCGGTTGAGCAGGGAGGACTTGCCGGCGTTGGTGTAGCCCGCGATGGCGACGGACGGCACCTTGTTGCGGCGGCGCTCCTGGCGCTTGATCTCGCGGCCGGTCTTCATCTCCGCGATCTCCCGGCGCATCTTCGCCATCTTCTCGCGGATCCGCCGCCGGTCCGTCTCGATCTTGGTCTCACCGGGACCACGGGTGGCCAGGCCGCCGCCCTTGCCGCCGCCCATCTGACGGGACAGCGACTGACCCCAGCCGCGCAGCCTCGGCAGCATGTACTGCATCTGCGCGAGCGAGACCTGCGCCTTGCCCTCCCGGGACTTGGCGTGCTGGGCGAAGATGTCCAGGATCAGGGCGGTCCGGTCGATGACCTTGACCTTGACGACGTCCTCCAGCTGGATCAGCTGGCCGGGGCTGAGCTCGCCGTCGCAGATGACGGTGTCGGCGCCGGTCTCGAGGACGACGTCACGCAGCTCCAGAGCCTTGCCGGAGCCGATGTAGGTGGCCGCGTCGGGCTTGTCGCGGCGCTGGATGACGCCGTCGAGCACGAGCGCGCCCGCCGTCTCGGCGAGGGCGGCCAGCTCCGCGAGGGAGTTGTCCGCGTCCTGTACGGTGCCCGAGGTCCACACCCCGACCAGCACGACCCGCTCCAGGCGGAGCTGTCGGTACTCGACCTCGGTGACGTCCTCGAGCTCGGTGGAGAGGCCCGCAACGCGGCGCAGGGCCGCGCGCTCGGAGCGGTCGAACTGGTCGCCGTCCCGCTCTCCGTCGATCTCGTGGCTCCAGGCGACGTCCTCTTCCATCAGGGCATCGGCCCGAAGACCGTCGGGGTAGTCCTGCGCGAGGCGCCTGGTGTCCTGGGAAGGGGAAGAAGAGGAGGTCATTGGGTCCTTACGTCGATGGGGATACCGAAGCCGGCGTTCAGATGTCTCAACGTACGAGTACCCCGGGAGATTCCCCGCGACCCGTACCGTGCCGACCTCTGCCGACCTGCGCCGACTTTTGCCGGCCTGTGCTGGCCTGTGCCGGCCTGTGCCGACCCCACGATGGTCGCACGGTACGCCCCGTCCCGGCACCGCGTTATTCCGGGGGCCGCCGCGCCGTCACTTCCCGGTCTGCTTCTTCGGGGCCGGTACCTGCTTCCAGTCCGGGTGGCCGGGCATCGGCGGGGTCTTCTCGCCGTAGAGCCAGGCGTCGAAGAAGCCGGTGAGGTCGCGGTTCGCGATCGCGGAGGCCAGGTGGACGAAGTCGGCCGTGGTCGCCGTGCCGTCCTTGTGCTGCTGGACCCAGATCCGCTCCAGGCGCTCGAAGGCGGGCCTGCCGATCTCCTGGCGCAGGGCGTAGAGGGCGAGGGCGGCGCCGTCGTAGATGTTCGGGCGGAAGATGCTGATTTTCTGGCCGGGCTCGGGGGCCTTGGGCAGGGCGGGCGGTCCGCCGGCGGTGCGCCAGCGGTCGGAGGCACCGTACGCGGCCTTCATGCGGTTGATCATGGGCTGGTGGCCCTTCTCCTCCGCGTACAGCTCCTCGTACCAGGTGGCGTGGCCCTCGTTCAGCCAGACGTCGGACCAGACGTGCGGGCTGACGCTGTCGCCGAACCACTGGTGGGACAGCTCGTGCACCATGATCGACTCGATGTACCACTTGGGGTACGCGGGCTCGGTGAACAGGTTCTTCTCGAAGAGGGAGAGCGTCTGGGTCTCCAGCTCGAACCCGGTGGACGCCTGCGCCATGAGCACGCCGTAGGTCTCGAACGGGAAGGTCCCGACCTTGCTCTCCAGCCAGGCGATCTGGTCCGGGGTCCTGGCCAGCCAGGGTTCGAGCTTCTTGGCGTCGGCGCTCGGGACGACGTCCCGGACGGGCAGTCCGTGCGGTCCCGCGCGGTGCAGTACGGCGGAGCGGCCGATGGAGACCTGGGCCAGCTCGGTGGCCATGGGGTGCCGGGTGCGGTAGGTCCAGGTGGTCGTGCGGCCGGTCCGGGCCGTCTCGGTGGGCAGCCCGTTGGCGACGACGGTGTAGCCGTTCGGGGCGGTGACGTGGAAGGTGAACATCGCCTTGTCGGACGGGTGGTCGTTGCACGGGAAGACCAGGTGGGCGGCGTCGGCCTGGTTGGCCATGGCGAGCCCGTCGGTGGTGCGCACCCAGCCGCCGTCCTGGCCCTTGGCGGACACCGGGTCGCTGGTGTGCTTCACCGTGATGCGCGTCCAGTCGCCCTGCCGCAGCGGCCTGTCGGGCGTGACCACCAGGTCCTCACCGGCGCTGTCGAAGGCGGCGGGCCGCCCGTCGACCTCGACGGACTCGACCTTGCCGTGCGCGAAGTCAAGGTTGAGCCGGTCCAGGCCGGTGGTGGTGACGGCGTTGACGGTGGTGACGGCCTGGAGCGGCTTGTCGTTGCTGCCGGGATAGGTGAAGGAGAGGTCGTACGACGCCACGTCGTACCCCGGGTTGCCGAGGTACGGGAAGAGCCGGTCGCCGAGGCCCAGCGGGACCGGCGGGGCGCTCGCACCGAGCAGGGCGACGGAGACGGCGGAGGCGAGGAGAGCGGCGGCCCGCCGGTGCCGGAGCGGGCCGGTGACACGCCGGGACGGACCGGTGCCTTCCGGCAACGGGCGGGTGCCTTCCGGCAGCGGGCGGGTGCGGAGGGTGAGCGGCATGAACCACCGCTACCAGCGCACCCCACCCTCACGGCGTCGACGCGCGACCGATCCACTCGAACGAGTAGGTCACTGGTGTTGCGCTCGGCCGACGTCGTACACACCGGGCACGTTGCGCATCGCGCGCATCAGGGCGGGCAGGTGGGCGGCGTCGGGGAGCTCCACGGTGTACGTGTGGCGGACGCGCTGCTGGCTGGGGGGTTCCACGGTCGCCGAGACGATCTCGGCGCCCTCCTGGGCCATCGCCTCGGTGAGGTCGGCGAGCAGATGGGGGCGCCCGAACGATTCGGCGACCAGGGTGACCCGGCAGGCCGTGCTGTCGTCCCAGCTCACGGCCACCTCGGGGCGCCCGGAGCTCTTCATGTGCGCCACCGAGGCGCACTCCACGCGATGCACGGTGACCGCTCCCCCGCGCACGGCGAAGCCGGTGACCTCGTCGGGCGGTACGGGGGTGCAGCAGCCGGCGAGCCGTACGGTCGCGCCGGGGCGGTCGGCGACCACGGCGCTGGCGTTCCGGGGGGCGCTGCCGGGGACACCGGTGCCGGGTGCCGGGGGGTCGGCGACGGGACGGCTGGGGACATGGGCCGGCGGCTCTTCGGCACGGTCCGGGTGGGCGGCGAGCCAGCGCTGGATGGCGATCCGGGCCGCCGGGGTGTGGGCATGGTCCAGCCATTCCCGGGAGGGCTCGGAGGCCGGATCCTGACCCATCAGGAGCTGGACGGTGTCGCCGTCCTTGAGGACCGTGCTGAGGGTCGCGAGGCGGCCGTTGACGCGGGCGCCGATGCAGGCGTGGGCGTCCTCGCCGTACTGGGCGTAGGCGGCGTCGACGCAGGTGGCGCCGTCGGGGAGGCCGAGGGCGCCGCCGTCGGGGCGGAAGACGGTGATCTCGCGGTCCTGGGCGAGGTCCTCGCGCAGGGTGGACCAGAAGGTGTCGGTGTCCGGAGCGGCCTTCTGCCAGTCGAGGAGGCGGGAGAGCCAGCCGGGGCGGGTGGGGTCGGCGCGCTCGCCGTCCTCCGGGGAGTCGGCGGCGGGCGTGCCGCTGGCCGGAGCACCGGTGGCCGCGGGGCCGGCGGCCGGGGCGTCGGCGGCGGGGGTCTCGGCGGCCGGGGCGTAGGGGTTGCCGAGGGCGACCACGCCGGCCTCGGCGACCTTGTGCATCTGGTGGGTGCGGATGAGGACTTCGACGACCTGTCCGTCGGCGCGGGCGACCGCCGTGTGGAGCGACTGGTACAGGTTGAACTTCGGTACGGCGATGAAGTCCTTGAACTCCGAGACCACCGGGGTCAGACAGGTGTGCAGCTCGCCGAGGACGGCGTAACAGTCCGCGTCCTCGTTGACCAGCACGAGGAGCCGGCCGAAGTCGGCGCCGCGCAGCTCGCCGCGTTTGCGGCTGACGCGGTGGACCGATACGAAGTGCCGGGGGCGGATGAGGACTTCGGCCGGGATGTCGGCCTCGCGCAGCACTCCGCGGACCTCGTCGGCGATCTCGGCGAGCGGGTCGCCGGTGCGGGCCGCGTTCCCGGCGATCAGCTCCCGGGTGTGCTCGTACTCCTCGGGGTGCAGGATGGCGAAGACCAGGTCCTCCAGCTCGGTCTTCAGCGCCTGCACGCCGAGCCGCTCGGCGAGCGGGATGAGCACGTCACGGGTGACCTTGGCGATGCGTTCCTGTTTCTCGCGGCGCATCACGCCGAGGGTGCGCATGTTGTGCAGACGGTCGGCGAGCTTGATCGACATCACCCGGACGTCGCTGCCGGTGGCGACGAGCATCTTGCGGAACGTCTCGGGTTCGGCGGCGGCCCCGTAGTCGACCTTCTCGAGCTTCGTCACTCCGTCGACCAGATAACGGACCTCCTCGCCGAACTGTTCCCGCACCTGGTCGAGCGTCACATCGGTGTCCTCGACGGTGTCGTGGAGCAGAGACGCCGTCAGGGTCGTGGTCTCCGCGCCGAGTTCGGCGAGGATCAGGGTGACCGCCAGGGGGTGGGTGATGTACGGCTCGCCGCTCTTGCGCATCTGGCCGCGGTGCGAGGACTCGGCCAGGACCCAGGCGTGGCGCAGGGGTTCGAGGTCGGCGTCGGGGTAGTGGGCGCGGTGCGCCTCGGCGACATGGCCGATGGCATCGGGGAGCTTGCCGCGGGCGGCGTTGCCGAGCAGCGCGGCCCGGCCGAGCCGACGCAGGTCGATCCGGGGGCGGGCCTTCCTGCGGACCGCCGCTGTGGGCGCTGCAGGACCGGGCGTCGCAGGGTTCGTGGCCTCCGCACTCATGGGCACACCTCCGGCTCGTGGACCGGCGGACGGGGCCCCAGGGCATACGCGGCTCAGGGATTGGCGACGTTCCCCCGTCCGTGCCGGTGCTTGATGCTACCGAGCCCGTCGGGCCCGATTGACCGGCTCCCGCCCAGCGTGAAACGGATCACCCCATCGAGCGACGATTTCGAGGTTTACGATTTTGCGCCACCTGTTCGGGGGGTGGCCGACGTTTCTCGCCACCGTGACAACACGGGCCGTGGATCCGGGCGTTGGACCACCGCCCGGACCACGCTTTACGACGTGCAGTCAGCTCAACGGACGGCGTTTTCCAGCCACTCCGTGCTGATCTCGCCCGTGGCGACAATCACTGCGGGGCCGGTCATCTCGATCTCGCCGTCGGGCCGCTCGGTGATGACGAGCCGTCCGCCGGGCACGTCCACGGTGTACGTCACCGGGGCGCCGGTGACCGTGGGGTCGGCGCCGTCGCGGCGGGCGGCGGCCACGGCGACCGCGCAGGCGCCGGTGCCGCAGGAGCGGGTCTCGCCGGAGCCGCGCTCGTGCACGCGCATCGCCACATGGCGGGGGCCGCGGTCGACGACGAACTCGACGTTGACCCCTTCGGGGTAGGCCGACGGCGGGCTGAAGGGGGGCGGGCTGTAGAGGTCGCCGGCGTCGGCGAGGTCCGCCACGAAGGCGACGGCGTGCGGGTTGCCCATGTTCACGTTCCGCGCGGGCCAGGTGCGGTCGCCGACGCTCACGGTCACGTCGCCCTCGGGGAGGCGGGCGCTGCCCATGCCGACGGTGACGTCACCGTCCTTCGCGATGTGCACGGTCTTCACGCCGCCGCGGGTGGCGACGGCGAGGTCGCCCTCCGTGGCGTGGCCGGCGTGCTGGAGGTAGCGGGCGAAGACCCGGACGCCGTTGCCGCACATCTCGGCGATCGAGCCGTCGCCGTTGCGGTAGTCCATGAACCACTCGGCGTCGGCGGCCATCCCCTTGGCCTCGGGGTGCGCGGCGGACCGTACGACGTGCAGCACGCCGTCGGCGCCGATGCCCGCTCGGCGGTCGCAGAGGGCGGCTACGGCGGCCGGGGTGAGGTCCAGGACGTTGTCGGGGTCCGGGACGATCACGAAGTCGTTCTCGGTGCCGTGGCCCTTGAGGAAGGGGATGCTCATTCTTCGAGGGTAAGGGAGGGGTGCGTGGTGCTTTGGCTGCGGGCCGGTGGGGGCTGGTCGCGCCCACGCGGCGACAGCCGCATATCGAATACAGCCCCGCGCCCCTGACGGGGCGCTCCAGTGAGGGGCGTTTTCAGCGCAGCCCTACTTCAGTGCAGCCCTGCGTCAGCGCAGGCGCGCTACTCGCCACACCGCCAGCACGGCCACGATCGCGACCAGGACCACGTATCCGATCACCACGCGCCAGTCGGGCCTACGGCCCGAGCCCCTCGCCGGGAGGCCCGGCCACGTGTAGCCGACCTTCCTCGCCGCCATCATTCCCCAGCCCGCCGCGCAGGAGCAGATCAGCAGGCCCAGCATCGCGATCACCGCGCCGCTGTCGCCGAAGTCGAAGGCCAGCGGGAAGGCGAACATCAGGGAGCCGACCGCGGCCAGGCCCACGATGGGGGCCAGCTGCCACAGGCGCAGGCGGCGCTGCGGGCGGAGCTCCACCTCGACCTCGGGGCCGCTCGCGAACATCTCCTCCGGCTCGGGGCCGTCGGCGGTGACGCCGCCGCCCACCGTGTCGTCCGGACCGTCGGAGCTCAGCCGGTCCTCGGCCTCCACTGCCTCAGTGGCCCCGACTGCGACGTGCTCGGTGTCTTGTGCGGTGTCGCGAGGGCCGGCCTCCATCGCCACGCGCCCTCCCAACCTAGGACTCCACTTGCGATCGAAGCTCGATGATGGCACGGCGCCGGAGGCCTCGATGACCCGTGGCGCATCCCGATGCAATGACGTGATCAGGCTGTGACCGGTCGTTCGACCAACGCCAGGGCCAGCCGCGGAAGTTCCTCGCGGTCCGCCGCGGCCCCACTCAACCAGTGCACCCGGGGATCGCGCCTGAACCATGAATCCTGGCGGCGCGCGAAGCGCTTGGTGGCACGGACGGTCTCGGCCCGCGCTTCCGCTTCCGTGCACTCGCCGGCGAGCGCCGCCAGCACCTGCTGGTAGCCGAGCGCGCGCGACGCCGTGCGTCCCTCGCGCAGCCCGTGCGCCTCCAGTGTGCGCACCTCGTCCACGAGGCCGGCCTCCCACATCCGGTCGACGCGCAGCGCGATGCGCTCGTCGAGCTCGGGGCGGGCCACGTCGACGCCGATCTGGACGGTGTCGTAGACCGAGTCGTGGCCGGGGAGGTTGGCGGTGAAGGGGCGCCCGGTGATCTCGATCACCTCCAGCGCGCGGACGATACGGCGGCCGTTGCTGGGCAGGATCGCGCGGCCCGCCTCGGGGTCGGCGGCGGACAGCCGGGCGTGCAGGGCGCCGGAGCCGCGCAGCGCGAGCTCGTCCTCCAGGCGGGCCCGGACCTCGGGGTCGGTGCCGGGGAACTCCAGGTTGTCGACGGCGCCGCGGACGTACAGCCCGCTGCCGCCGACCAGGACCGGCCAGCGGCCCTCGGTGAGCAGGGCGTCGATACGGGCGCGGGCGAGCCGCTGGTACTCGGCGACGGAGGCGGTGACGGTCACGTCCCAGATGTCGAGCAGGTGGTGCGGGACGCCGGCGCGCTCCTCGGGCGTCAGCTTGGCGGTGCCGATGTCCATCCCCCGGTACAGCTGCATGGAGTCGGCGTTGACGACCTCCCCGCCGAGCCGTTGGGCCAGGAAGACGCCGAGGTCGGACTTTCCGGCCGCGGTGGGGCCGACGACGGCGATGACACGGGGGGCGGGGGGTGCGCTGCTCACCGCACCAGTCTCGCAAACCTCGGAGGCAGGTCTCGAACGAGTTACGTGACGGAGTGTGTCCGCTTTCGTTGCCCGTTGCGAGGTTCCCGCCACCGCCGGCGAGAGGCGGCGACCGGTCCGGCGCAATCGGACGCACCGGGGTCACGCGGGATTTCGCTCGCACGAGTAACGTATGGAGTGGATATGGGCGTTTTTGCACGGTTCCTTGGGAAGAAGCCGAAGGCGTCGGAAGAACCGGACGCCAAGGTGCCGACCGGTGCCGAGCCGGATGGGCCCGGACCGGAGAACGCGGCGGAGGAGGCGGCCGAGGAGGCGGCGAAGGGCTCGGGCGAGGACGACGGCCGGAGCGCGGACGCGAGCACGGAGACGGAGCGCGCCGCGGTCGCTGCCGCCGCCGAGAGCACCGAGATCCCCAAACAGCAGTCCGCCAAGGAGGCCGCCGACAACGAGGCCGGCGAGGGCGCCCGCACTTAACGGCCCGCGAAGGAAGCCATAGGGAAGGTAACCATGGGTCTTTTGGACAATTTGAAGGCCAAGCTCGCCCCGGCCAAGGACAAGGCCTCTCACTTCGCGCAGCAGCACGAGGACAAGGTCGACAAGCTCCAGCACGGCATCGACAAGGCCGCGCGGGTCGTCGACGAGAAGACAAAGGGCAAGTACAGCGACAAGATCCAGACGGGTACGGGCAGGGCCAAGGGCGCCATGGACCGGTTTGTGCACCCGGACGCCGTGGGCGGTACGGGTGCGGCGCCCGACGCCACCACCCCGACCCGGCCGGAGGGGCCGCCGTCGGCTTCCTGAGCCAGGCGGGTCCCGGAGCGGATCGGCGGACGGCCGAGAGTCACCCGACTCCCGGCCGTCCGCCGTTTCGGCGGGCACTCGGAACCGGGCGGCACGGTACGGCCGGCGCTCAGGACCAGGTCGCGACCAGGTAGCAGACGCCGTACGGTGCGTCGTCGTAGAGCAGGGCCCCGGCGAGGTCCGCGTCCTCGGCCGCGCCGGCGAGGACCTGCCAGGGGGCGCGGCCCGCGGCCTTGAGCTGTGCGGCCAGGCCGGCGTCGAGGGCCTTGATCGCCGCGATGTCGGCCGCGCCGAGCGCCCGGGCGGCCTCGGCGTCGAAGGGGGCCGCCCGCTCGTCGAGGTAGCCCGGCGCCTTGAGGGTGCGGCAGGCGCTGGCGTCGCCCATGACCAGCATCGCCACCCGCTCGGCCCGGCCGGCGATCTCCCGGCCGGTCCGGACGCACCGCTCGGCCTCCAGGGGCTCGCCGACGCCGAGCCCCTCGATGGGGGCGTCGGCCCAGCCGGTGCGCTCCAGCAGCCAGGCGGCGACGGCGAGCGAGGGCGGCAGCTCCCGCTCACCGGCCGCGCCGCTGCCCAGCCGTACGTCGACCTCCGCCCCGAAACCCCGGAACGTGCCCGGGCTGCCCTGGGGGAACACACCCCGTCCCGGCTGTTCGGCGGGCCCCACCACCACCAGGAGGTCGGGCCGGGCGGCGGCGAGCACCCCGAGCGCGTCGGCGCAGGCGGCACGCGCGGCGTCCAGTTCGGTGGCCGCGCCCGCGGCGACCTCGGGGACGAGGAGAGGTGGGCAGGGGCAGACTGCGGCGGCTACGAGCATGATCCGCAGGGTAGTGCGCCGGAATGCCGCCGGTCGTCACTCCTCCAGAAGTACATCCGTCAGGTCGATGACCGTGAGCACAAGGACCACGAGCTTGCCCTCACTGATCACGTACTCGATGAAGAGGTTGCGCGACAGAGCGATCTCGCGCGTGGACTCGTCGCCAAGGACGGAGTGGGAAAGTTTGTGTCGCGGGTCGGTCACCAGTATCGCCAGGCCGCGCTCCAGCAGGTCGCGACGGTCCGAGCTCAGACTGTCACGCACCCGGGCAGCCTGTTCGGTGAACGCAACACTGTACGGCATGTAATGCTCCTTTCCCGGCCGTATTGTGCCAGTCCGTCAGTGCGCCGTGCAGCCCCCGGTCGCCACCGGCAGCGGCTCCGGCACCCCGATCTTCGGCAGCCCCAGCAGCACCCCCGCGGGCTTGGCGGCCTCGGCCGCGTTCCGCTTCTCCCAGGCGTCGCCGGCGCGGGTGCGCCGTACGCCGAGCACCGGGCCCTCGGCGAGGAGGTGGTGCGGGGCGGCGTAGGTGATCTCGACCGTGACGACGTCGCCGGGGCGGACGTCCTGGTCCGGCTTGGTGAAGTGGACCAGGCGGTTGTCGGGGGCGCGGCCGGAGAGGCGGTGGGTGGCGCCGTCCTTGCGGCCCTCGCCCTCGGCGACCATCAGCTCCAGGGTGCGGCCGACCTGCTTCTTGTTCTCGTCCCAGGAGATCTCCTCCTGGAGGGCGACGAGACGCTCGTAGCGGGCCTGGACGACCTCCTTGGGGATCTGGTCCTCCATGGTCGCGGCGGGGGTGCCGGGCCGCTTGGAGTACTGGAAGGTGAAGGCCTGCGTGAAGCGGGCCTCGCGCACGGCGTGCATCGTCTGCTCGAAGTCCTCCTCGGTCTCGCCGGGGAAGCCCACGATGATGTCGGTGGTGATCGCGGCGTGCGGGATCGCGGCCCGTACCTTCTCGATGATCCCGAGGTAGCGCTCCTGCCGGTAGGAGCGGCGCATCGCCTTCAGGACGGTGTCCGAGCCGGACTGCATCGGCATGTGCAGCTGCGGCATCACGTTCGGGGTCTCGGCCATGGCCGCGATCACGTCGTCGGTGAAGTCACGGGGGTGCGGGGACGTGAACCGCACCCGCTCCAGGCCCTCGATGCTCCCGCACGCCCGCAGCAGCTTGCTGAAGGCCTCGCGGTCGCCGATGTCGGAGCCGTACGCGTTGACGTTCTGCCCGAGCAGCGTGATCTCGGAGACGCCCTCGGCGACCAGGGCCTCGATCTCGGCGAGGATGTCGCCGGTGCGGCGGTCCTTCTCCTTGCCGCGCAGGGCCGGGACGATGCAGAAGGTGCAGGTGTTGTTGCAGCCGACGGAGATCGAGACCCAGGCCGCGTAGGCGCTCTCGCGCCGGGTCGGCAGGGTGGAGGGGAAGGCCTCCAGCGACTCGGCGATCTCGACCTGCGCCTCTTCCTGGACGCGGGCGCGCTCCAGCAGGACCGGGAGCTTGCCGATGTTGTGCGTGCCGAAGACGACGTCGACCCAGGGGGCCTTCCGCACGATGGTGTCGCGGTCCTTCTGCGCCAGGCAGCCGCCGACCGCGATCTGCATCCCGGGCCGCTCGGCCTTCCTCGGCGCGAGCCGGCCGAGGTTGCCGTACAGCCGGTTGTCGGCGTTCTCCCGGACCGCGCACGTGTTGAAGACGACGACATCCGCGTCACCGTCCGACCCCTCGGGGGCACGCACGTACCCGGCCTCCTCCAGCAGCCCGGACAATCGCTCGGAGTCGTGGACGTTCATCTGGCACCCGTAGGTACGGACTTCGTAGGTCTTGGGTGCTGATACGTCCACTACGTCCACTACGGGGCTCCGGTCGCTGCTCCTGGTCATGCGTCAAGGGTAGGCGGTGTTCCCGGAACCCTGTCCCCACCCGTCCCGGGGCCGGGGTTCCAGGGGAACGGCCTCTGATCATGGTGCGGCACCCCGAAGCCGCGGTCGCGGGAACGGTGCGGGACACGTCGGGCCGTGACGGCTGTCGTGGGCCGCGGCGGCACACCCGTGCACAGGCATGTCACAGCACGCCGCTAGAGTTCTCGATCACTTGACCGACCCGGGAGCGCCGGGGGGAACCTCTCTCGGGTCCTTGCGCTCCCGGTGGCAGGGGACCGGATTCTCTGGGGGGACCACCATGAGACGCAGCACCTTCCTGGCGGCGGCCACGGCGACCGCGCTGTCCGCCTCCCTGTTCACGGGGCTCTCCCCGGCCCGGGCGGACGGGACCGGCGGCGGTCCGGTGCTGTCCGACGCCGACGGCTGGGACGAGCCGGGCCTGCTCTTCGTGACGGCGCACTCCGACAGCCCGCTCACCCGCATCACGGCCCACTTCTATCCGCCGGACGCGCCGGACGGGGCAGCCGAAGCCGGATCGACCGAGGACTTCACCCAGTACTCGGGGGAGGACGCCCGGTCCGGAGTCTGGCGGGCGCCGGTCCACCTGGCGGAGCTCGGCGACTACCGGGTGACCGTCGATCTCCAGGACGCCTCCGGCGCCACCGTCACCGGTGCCCTGTCGCCGCACCCCCTGCAGTACCGGACCATCGTCACGGTCTCCGGTCTCACCACCACCCCGAGCGTGCCGGACTACCTCCACCAGGAGGTATCCGTCAGCGGCACCGTCGTCGCCCGGGATCCCCGCGACCCCGGCACCCCGGCTCCCGCCGCGGGCACGCCCGTCGGCGTCCACACCGTACGCGGCCGGACGACCGCGACCGCGACCGCCGGCGCCGACGGCCGCTTCACCACCGCCTTCGTCCCCACCATGCCCTTCGACACACTGTCCGCCATGCCCCAGGCCTCCGACAGCCACCCGGGGGCGATCGACCTGCCGACGTACCCCCAGGACCTGCACACCATCCAGGCACCGGTCCGCTTCTCAGCGAGCACGCACGCCCTGAACCTGAAGCAGGGGGCCACCGGAACCGTCACCGGCCACGCCGAGATCCAGACCACCGCCGGCTGGCAGCCGCTGCCGAACACCGCGATCACCCTGATGGACTCCACGGTCCTGGCCGGCCGGACCACCACCGACAGCCGGGGCGCCTACACCCTGCGCGTCTCCTCGAACAGCCCCGCCCCGAGCGCCGACCTCTTCGCAGGCGCCGACGGCATGCCCTTCCAGCAGATCGCCACCGAACCCTTCAGCCTGCACGTCGCGTACACCACCCACACCGACATGAGTGCGTTCCTCAACGACGACTCGTCCCTGAAGGTCTCCGGCTACGTCTACTACGAAGACCCGCGCGCGAAATGGCCCGCCAAGCCCACCGTCACCCTCCAGTACTCCAAGGACGGCAGGACCGGCTGGAAGAACGCCACCACCGTGCCGCTCCCGATCCGCTACAACAAGCCCCTGTTCCAGGAGACGTTCGCCCGCACCCTCACCGCACCGGACACCGACGCCTACTGGCGGGCCCGCTTCGACGGCAACCCCGACTTCGGTACCAGCACCTCCAAGCCCGTCCGCCTCTACCGCTACGCCACCCGCATCACCGGCTTCCACGCCTCCCCCGACCCGGTCCGCAAGGGGCAGCCGATCAGTTTCGGCGGCACCCTCCAGTACAAGAAGGGCTCCACGTGGAAGCCGCTGTACGGCGGCTCCCCCACCCTCTACTTCAAGCCCCGCGGCTCCAGCACCTACCACTACGTCTGTGAGCTGGACTCCGACAAGCACGGCCACCTCGTCGGCATGGTGAGCGCCGAGCGGGACGGCACCTATGCCCTCGCCGTCAGCCGCGAGACCGGTGACCACTACCTGAGAAGCGCCAGGGTCACCGACTACGTCGACGTCCGCTGAACCGCCGTCCCGCTGTCCCGGCGCCGAGTTCTTACGGAGATCTTTCGTGGGGGCCTGGTGCGGAAAGGACGGCGGTGCCGGCGACGCGGATCTGGTGTGAGGCCGAAGCAGGTCCCGCATCAGTGCCGGCGGCCGTTGCCGCCGCGTCGACAGGAGCACAGGAACATGACGATGGACACGAAGACGACGGGCATGAAGTCGAAGGCCGCCGCGGCGGTCGCCGTGCTGGTGGCCGCCGGGGCGTCGCTCGCGCTGGGCGCCGGATCCGCCTCGGCGTACCCGGGCGGCAGCCACCGGGCCGTGTTCGTCCAGACCGACGGGGTGACGGGCAACGCCGTGGTGGCCTACAGCCGTACCGCGGACGGCACGCTGCACCAGAGCGGTGTGTACCGGACCGGCGGGCTGGGCGGCGTCCTCGACGGCTCGGCGGTCGACCACCTCGCCTCGCAGGGGTCGCTGACGTACGACAGGGCGCAGGGGCTGCTGTACGCCGTGAACGCCGGCAGCGACACGGTCACGGTGTTCTCGGTCCGGGGCGACAAGCTGATCCGTCGTCAGGTCATCTCGTCCGGGGGCGACTTCCCGGTGAGCGTGGCCGTCCACGGTGACCTGGTGTACGTGCTCAACGCGCTCGGCGGCGGCTCCGTACAGGGCTTCCGGAGCGTGCACGGCTCGCTGGTGAAGGTGGCCTCCTGGCACCGCGCCCTCGGCCTGGACCCGGCCGCGACGCCCCAGTTCACGCACACCCCCGGGCAGCTCGCCTTCACCCCGGACGGCCGCGCGCTGGTGGTGACCACGAAGGCCGGCGCCAACACCATAGACGTGTTCCCGGTGCACCGGTCCGGCATCGCGGCCCAGCCCGTGGTCACCGCCACCCCCGGCGCGGTCCCCTTCGGCTTCACCTTCGACGCCCGGGGGCGGCTGGTGGTGACCGAGGCGGGCACCAACTCGGTGGCCACCTTCCGGATCGGTGCGGACCTGCGGCTGACCAGGGTCTCGGAGGTGGCGACCGGTCAGGCGGCGACCTGCTGGATCGCCCGGGACGGCGCGCACGTCTACGCCTCCAACGCGGGCAGCGGCACGCTCTCCGGCCTGCGGGTCGGCGCGGACGGCGCGCTCACCGCGGCGGGCACCACCGCGACCGGCGGCGGCACGGTGGACGCCGACGTCTCCTCGGACGGCCGCTTCCTGTACGTACAGACCGGCAAGGAGGGCGGCGTCGACGAGTTCCGTGTGAACGGCGACGGCTCGCTGACCCGAGTGGGTTCGGTCGTCGTCCCCGACGCCGTCGGCGGCGAGGGCATCGCCGCCTCCTGACGGCAGGCCGCTCGCCGGCGTGCCGGGGCCGGGTTCAGGTCCCGAGCACGGCGGCGAGCAGCCCGTGGTAGTCCTCGTCGCAGGGGCCGCAGGAGAGCAGGTGCGCCGAGACCCCCGGCCAGTGCCGCTCGGGATCGTCTCCCGCGGCCTTGAGTTCCACGTACACATGGAGCACGCGCAGCGCCTCGTCGCAGCCCACGTCCCTGGGGTCCGTGGTCAGGAACCGCTCCAGCGACGCCCGCACGGAGAGCCGGTCCGGCTCCGTCATGACCGCCTCCCGGGGATCGCGTCCAGATAGCCCTGCGCCACCAGATGGTCGCGCAGCCTGCGCCGGGCGTCGAACATCGCCTTGTAGACGGCGTTCCGGCTGGTCCCGAGTTCCAGGACCAGCGCGTCCAGCGGTACCGCGTCGAGGACCAGGGACACGAAGACCCTGCGTTGATGGTGTGTCAGTACCTGGTCCGCCGCCGCGCGCACGGCGGCGGCCAGGGCGCGTGCCTCGGACGAGTCCGCGGGGTCGGCGCCGAGCCGGTCGGGCAGCCGGTCCCAGTCCTCGCCGTCGAGTTCCACCCGCCCGGTCCGCCAGAAGTGGCGGCCGATCTTCGCCGAGACCTCCAGGACGACGAACCGGTAGGCCCAGGTGGTGAATCGGCTCTCCCCGCGGAAGTCGCCGACCTTCCTGGTGATGGCGAGGAGGGCGTCCGCGGCGGCCTGGTGGGCGAGGTCGTCGACCTCGGGTCCTTCGAAGCCGTACCGGGAACGCCGCCTGGCCAGTTCCCGTCCGGCGATCCGCACCAGCTCGCCGTGCAGCCGGGTGCAGGTCTGCTCGTAGGCGGCCCCGCTCGACGACAGGCCCCGCACCCAGGAGGCCGAGACCGGGTCGAGCGAGGGCGCCGCGTCGGCGGGCGACACGGCCGTCTCCCGCGCCGGCTCGCCCTGTTCATGTCTGGTCACCGACCCCATGCGCCCCATCGTAGGCGCCGCGAGTAAGGCCCGCGGGGGCCGGTGACGGCAAGGCGTGGTGGGGATACGGGGATTGACGTCACCACATTTACTTAGAGTAGCCTTGCCTAAGTTGACCGCTTCCGGAGGGTGGCCGGTGGGATCAGGGGAACTGTCGGGGCGGGACGTCCTGGCGAGCTCGGTCAAAGGACAGAGGCGGCGGGTCGCTCTCGGCGCGGCGCTCGGCTGTGTGCACCAGCTCGGAGAGGCTCTGGTCCCGGTGCTCATCGGTGTCGTCGTCGACCAGGCCGTGGCCGGGCGGGACGCCGGGCGTCTGGTGCTGTGGCTGGCCGTGCTGGCCGTCCTGTACGTGTGCCTGTCGTGGAGTTTCCGGCTGGGCGCGCGGGCCGGGGAGCGCGGCGCCGAGGAGGCCGCCCACGAGCTCCGGCTGGCGGTCGTGCGCCGGGTGCTCGATCCGCGGGGCGGGGCCGAGGCGGACCGGCTCTCCGGTGAGCTGGCCAACGTCGCCACCGAGGACGCCAAGCGCGTCGGAGCGGTCAACATGGCGCTGATGAGCGGGATCTGGGCGGTCGCCGGCATCACGGTGAGCGCCGTGGCGCTGCTGCTGACCTCCGTGCCGCTCGGTCTGATCGTGCTGCTGGGCACTCCCGTGCTGCTGTGGCTCGGGCATCTGCTCAGCAAGCCCCTGGAGCGGCGCAGCGAGGCCGAGCAGGACCGGGCCGCGGGCGCCGCCGGGGTCGCGGCCGATCTGGTGGCCGGGCTGCGGGTGCTGAAGGGGCTCGGCGCGCAGCGGGCCGCGGTCGAGCGTTACCGCCGTACCAGCCAGGTCTCCCTCGCGGCCACCCTGCGGGCGGCGCGGGCCGAGTCGTGGCAGACCGGGCTCGTGCTGGCGCTCACCGGCGGGTTCATCGCGCTGATCGCCTGGGTGGGCGGCCGGCTGGCCCTCGACGGCTCCCTCACGCTCGGCCAGTTGGTCTCCGCCGTCGGCCTGGCGCTGTTCCTCCTCGGGCCGTTGGAGACGTTCGCCTGGGTCAACGCCGAACTGGCGCAGGGCCGTGCCTCCGCCGCCCGGATCGCCCAGGTGCTCTCCGCCGGGTCCGCCGTGACGGGCGGGGACGAACCGGTTCCGGACGCGGTGCGCGGGGAGTTGCGGCTGCGCGGGGTACGACTCGGCGGCCTGGACGGTGTGGACCTCGACGTGCCGGCCGGGCGGCTGACCGGGATCGCGGTGACGGATCCGGCCTGCGCCGAGGCCCTGTTGAGCTGTCTGGGCCGGGAGGCCGACCCGGAGGCGGGCTCGGTCGAGCTGGACGGCGTGCCGCTGACCCGGCTGGACCCGGCCCGGCTGCGGGCCGCGGTGCTGGTCGCCGCGCACGACGCCGCGCTCTTCGACGGATCCCTCGCGGAGAACGTGGTCCCCGCGGACGCGGCCGACGACGCACTGACGGCACGCGCGCTGGCCGCCGCCGACGCCGACGAGGTGGTCCGCTCGCTGCCGCAGGGCGCGGCCACCGGGGTGGGCGAGGGCGGGCGCTCCCTGTCCGGCGGGCAGCGGCAGCGGGTCCTGCTGGCGCGGGCCCTGCGGGCCGGACCCCCCGTCCTGGTCGTGCACGATCCGACGACCGCCGTGGACGCGGTCACCGAGGCCCGGATCGCCGAGGGGCTCAGGGAGTTCAGGCAGGGCCGTACGACGGTGGTGGTGACCAACAGCCCGGCGCTGCTGTCCGTCACCGACCGGGTGGTGCTGCTGGACTGCGGCCGGGTCGGCGCCGAGGGCACCCACGCGGAGCTCGCCCGGACCCATGAGACCTACCGGACGGCGGTACTGGCATGACGGACGTCATCGCAGGGCCCGACAGCACAGCGAGCCCGGGCAGCAACGCGGGCCCCGACAGCGCCGAAAGCGACCTGCTGCCCACCGCCACACCCGCCCGCACCCGCGCGGCCGTACGCGAACTCCTGCGCCCCGACCGGAAGCTGGCGGCCGCCGGCTTCGGCACCCTGACGGTCGCCACGGCTGTCGGACTGCTCACCCAGCCGCTGCTCGGGCACATCGTGGACGTGGTCACCGGGCACCGCTCCCCCGACGCGCTCACCTGGCCCGTCCTCGCGCTCGCCGGGGTCGCCGTGGTGCAGGGCCTCACCACCGCGCTGGGCATGTCCCTGGTGTCCCGGCTCGGCGAGACCGCGCTCGCCCGGCTGCGCGAACTGTTCGTGGAACGCGCCCTGTCGCTGCCGCTGGAGCGGCTGGAGCGGGCCGGCTCCGGTGACCTCAACGCCCGGGTCACCCGGGACGTCTCCCGGGTCGCCGACGCGGTCCGCACCGCCCTGCCCGAACTCGCCCGCTCCGGCCTTTCGATCGTGCTGACCCTGGCCGCCCTCGCCCTGCTGGACTGGCGGTTCCTGCTGGCCGCGCTGCTCGCGGTGCCCGTGCAGGCGCACACCGCCCGCTGGTACGTGCGCAACGCCGTGCCCCTGTACGCGAGGGAGCGGATCGCCACCGGGGCCCAGCAGCAGCAGTTGCTGGACACCATCGGCGGGGCGCGGACGGTACGGGCGTACCGGCTGCAGGACGACCACACCCGCCGGGTCACCGAGCGCTCGCGGGCGGCGGTGGAGCTGACGATGCGCGGGGTGCGGCTGGTGCTGCGCTTCTACAGCAGGCTGCACGTCGCCGAGTACGTGGGCCTCGCCGCCGTGCTGGTCACCGGGTTCCTGCTGGTCCGGTCCGGCTCCGCCTCGGTCGGTACGGCGACGGCCGCCGCGCTCTACTTCCACAGCCTCTTCGGGCCGGTCAACACCGCGCTGGTGCTCCTCGACGACGCGCAGTCGGCGACGGCGGGGCTGGCCCGCCTGGTCGGGGTCGTCGACGAGCCGGCGCCCGCGGCCGACGAGCGCACGGACGGCCGTACAGGCAGTCGTACAGACGGTCGTACGACCGGTGTGGCGGGTGATCCGGCCGTGACGCTCACCGGGGTCTCGCACGCCTATGTGCCCGGCCGTCCGGTGCTGCACGGCGTCGACCTGGAGGTACGGCCCAAGGAGCGGGTCGCGCTGGTCGGCACCACGGGCGCGGGCAAGACGACTCTGGCGCGGCTGGTGGCGGGACTGCATCGCCCCGGGGCCGGTCGCATAGACGTCGGCGGCGCCGAACCGGACGGCTCCGGCCGTCTGGTGGGGCTCGTCACCCAGGAGGTGCACGTCTTCGCCGGCCCGCTCGCCGACGACCTGCGCCTCGCCCGCCCGGGCGCGAGCGCCGAGGAGCTGCGGGACGCGCTGGCCACGGTGGGCGCCCTCGGCTGGGCCGAGGCGCTGCCGGAGGCGCTGGACACGGTCGTCGGCGACGGCGGGCACCGGCTCACCGCCGACCAGGCCCAGCAACTCGCCCTGGCCCGGCTGCTGCTGGCCGATCCGCCGGTGGTCGTGCTCGACGAGGCGACCGCCGAGGCGGGCAGCTCCGGTGCCCGGCTGCTCGACGAGGCCGCCGAGCAGGCGCTGCGGGGCCGTACCGCGCTGGTCGTGGCGCACCGCCTCAGCCAGGCCGCCGCGGCCGACCGGGTGGTCGTGCTGAGCGACGGCCGGGTGGTGGAGGAGGGCAGCCACGGCGAACTCCTCGCCGCCCGGGGCCGGTACGCCGCCCTGTGGCAGGCCTGGTCGGACCACCGCTCCCCCGACGAACCCGCCACCGCCGACGCCCCCCGCTGACCCCCCTCGATCCAAGCCGCCCCCCGCCGGACCCATCGCCGAGAACAGCCGAGAACGGCCAAGACCAGAAGGATCAGCCGATGCCCCGCGCCACCAGAGTGTCCAGGCTCACCGGCCTGCTCGCCTCCGTACTCCTGCTCACGGCGACGGCGGTCGCCTGCGGCACCACCGACTCCGACGACGGCTCCGGCTCGTCCGCGGCGAAGGACTCGTCCTCGTCCGCGTCCGCCGGCGCGTTCCCCGTGACGATCGCCCACAAGTTCGGCAGTACGACCATCAAGTCCGAACCCGAGCGGATCGTGACGGTCGGCCTCACCGACCAGGACGCGGTCCTGGCCCTCGGCAAGGTCCCGGTCGGCACGACCGAGTGGCTGGGCGGTTACAAGGGCGCGATCGGCCCGTGGGCCCAGGACAAGCTGGGTAGTTCGCCCGCGCCCACCGTGCTCAAGGACACCGGCACCGGCCCCCAGGTGGAGAAGATCGCCGCGCTCAAGCCGGACCTGATCCTCGCCGTGTACTCGGGGCTGACCAAGGCCCAGTACGAGAGCCTGTCGAAGTTCGCGCCGGTCGTGGCGCAGCCGAAGCAGTACAACGACTACGGCGTGCCGTGGCAGCAGCAGACCGAGGAGATCGGGCAGGCGCTCGGCAAGGCGGACGAGGCCAGGACGCTGGTCGCGGGCGTCGAGGACAAGTTCTCGGCGGCCGAGAAGGCCAACCCCGCGTTCGCCAAGGCCACGGCGGTCATGGCGACCCCGTACCAGGGCGTGTTCGTCTACGGCAGCCAGGACCCGCGCTCCCGGCTCCTGTCCGACCTCGGCTTCGCGCTGCCCAAGGACCTCGACAAGGTGATCGGGGACCAGTTCGGCGCCCAGATCAGCAAGGAGCGCTACGACCTGCTCGACCAGGACGTGGCCGTGTGGATCGCTCCGGACACCACCACGTCGGTCACCAAGCTGCACAGTGACCCGGTCTACGGCGATCTGAGCGTGGTGAAGCAGGGCCGTGAGGTCTACATCAAGGAGACCAGCGACTACGGCAACGCGGTGTCCCTGTCGACCGTGCTGAGCATCCCCTACGTCCTGGACCGCCTGGTGCCGCAGCTGGCGGCGGCGGTGGACGGCAGGACGGCGACGAAGGTGGCGCAGCCGGCGTCGTGAGCGTGCGAAGGAGGAGGGGGTGGTCCGGTTCGGCACCGGGCCACCCCCCTTTTCTCTTTGCGTCTGTCAGGAGCCGTCGACCAGGCTCTTGGGCCGCATGTCCGTCCAGTGCGTCTCGATGTGGTCCAGGCACTCCTGGCGGGCCGCCGGGCCGTGGACGACGGTCCAGCCGGCCGGTACGTCCACGAAGTCGGGCCACAGGCTGTACTGGCCCTCGTCGTTGACGAGGACGGAGTAGACACCCTCGGGGTTCTCGAACGGGTTGCTCATGTCTGCGGTTCCTTGCCTTTCCGGTCTGATGAGGTCGGCACAGCGTTGTGGGGTCACGTCAGTTCGTCGGCGCGGCGCACCACCGCCTCCAGCGCCCGGAACCAGGTCTCGGCCAGCTCCCGTACCGCGTCCTCGGTGAGGAGCCCGGCCGCGTACGCCCAGTGGGCGCTGAGTTCCGGTCCCTCGGGGCGGTCCTCGGTGAGGGCGTTGAGGGTGAGCGCGTGGGACATCGGCATGCCGGCGTCGGCGTCGAGGTCGGCGGCGTCCTCCTCGGCGGCGTAGGACCAGTCGGCGGCCGCGGGGCGGTCGAAGCGGCCCATGTAGTTGAACTCGATCTGCGGTTCGGCGAGTTCGGCAAGGAGCGGACCGGTCACGGGGTTGAGCCGGCGCAGCAGGCCGTGGCCGACGCCGGCCGCCGGCAGGGCGGTGAGGTGGTCGCGGATCCGGGCCACGGCCGCGTCAAGGGCGGGTCCGCCGCTCAGGGCCTCCGGGCCGGACTCACCGGGGTCGAGCCGTACCGGTACGACGCTGGTGAACCAGCCGACCGTGCGGGACAGGTCGGCGTCGCCCGCGAGTTCCTCCTCGCGGCCGTGGCCCTCCAGGTCGACCAGGACCGGGCCTCCGGTGCTCGCCGCGCCCAGGGTCCGGGCCCGCCAGTCGCCGACGGCCAGGGCGAACGCGGTGAGCAGGACGTCGTTGACGCTCGCCCCGAAGGCGGCGGGGACCCGGCTGAGCAGGGGGCCGGTGACGGCGGCCGGCAGGGAGAGGGACAGGTAGCGGGTGGTGGCGACCGTGTCCCGGGCCGGGTCGAGCGGACGGGCCAGGGGCAGGCCGGCGCCCGCGGCGAGGGCGGAGGTCCACCAGGGCAGCTGGTCCTCGACGGCCGGTTCGCACGACCGGGCGCCGAGCAGCCGCGACCAGCGGGCGAACGACAGCTCCACCGGCGCCAGTTCGGGGATACGGCCGTCGCGGACGGCCGCCCAGGCGGTGGCCAGGTCGGGCAGCAGCACGCGCCAGGAGACGCCGTCGACCACCAGGTGGTGGACGAGGAGCAGCAACCGCCCGGGGTGGCCCGGTCCGGCGTCGAACCAGACCGCCCGCACCATCGCGCCGGCCTCGGGGTCGAGCTCCGCCAGGGCCGTCGGCGCGTGGCGGGCGACGGCGTCCCGCAGCGCGGCCTCGTCCGGGGCGGCCTCGGAGGGGACCGTCTCGGACGTGAGGACGTCGGACGTGAGGGCGTCGGACGTTACGGCCTCGCGTATGTCGACCCGGGCGAGCCAGGTCCGTACGTCGGTGTCGGCCGCCGCCGGCACCGACAGCGCGGCCTCCGGGGTGCGGACGAGCCGGGCCCGGAGCATGTCGTGCCGTGCGGCGAGCGCCCCGAGCACGGCCAGCAGGCCGGGTTCGGTGAGGTCCGCCGGGGTGCGCAGCAGGGCCGCCTGGTGGTAGGCGGCGACGGGGCCGCCGCGGTCGAGCAGGGCGCGCATGATCGGGGTGAGCGGGACGGTGCCGGTGCCGTCGTCGTGCGCGGCCCGCCGGTCGCCCGCACCCAGCGGGACGGCGACGGCGGCCAGGGCGGCGACCGTGCGGTGCTGGAGGATCTGACGGGGGGTGACCCGCAGGCCGCCGGAGCGGGCGCGGGCGACGAGTTGCATCGCGACGATGCTGTCCCCGCCGAAGGCGAAGAAGTCGTCGTCCGTGCCGATCGCCTCGGCGGGCAGGCCGAGGGCGTCCGCGAACAGGTCACGCAGGGCGCGCTCGGTGTCGTTCTCCGGGGCCCGGCCGCCGCCCGCCGCGGTGAAGTCCGGGGCGGGCAGGGCGGCCCGGTCGAGCTTGCCGTTGGAGAGCAGCGGCAGCCGCTCCAGGACGACCACGGCGGCCGGGACCATGTAGTCGGGCAGTCGGGCGGCGGCGTGCGCACGCAACTCCGCGCCGTCAGTGCCGTCAGTGCCGTCAGCGCCGTCCGAGACCACGTAGGCGATCAACTGCCGTACTCCGGGCCGGTGTTCGCGGGTCACGACGACGCTCCGCGCGACCGCCGGGTGGGTGTCCAACGCGGCCTCGATCTCAGCGAGTTCGACCCGGTAGCCGCGGATCTTCACCTGGTCGTCGGTGCGTCCGGCGAACTCCAGGAGACCGTCCTCGGTCCAGCGGGCCAGGTCGCCGGTGCGGTACATCCGGGCACCCGGCAGCCCGAAGGGGTCGGCGACGAAGCGTTCGGCGGTGAGGTCGGGCCGGCCGAGGTAGCCGCGGGCCAGGCCCGGTCCGGACAGGTACAGCTCGCCGGTGACGCCGGGCGGGACCGGGCGCAGGGCGGTGTCGAGGACGTAGGCGCGGGAGTGGTGGACGGGGCGGCCGACGACCGGGCGGGCGCTGTCGCCCACCCGGCCGACGAGGGCGTCGACGGTGGCCTCGGTGGGGCCGTACAGGTTGACCGCCTCGGTGTCGGGAAGCGCGGCGAGCCGGTTCCACAGCGACTCGGGTACGGCCTCGCCGCCGAAGCCGACCATCGCGAGCGGGCAGTCGCCGCCGGGCCCGATCAGGCCGCTGTCGGCCATCCGCGCGAGCAGGGACGGGGTGACCTCGATGAAGTCGATGCCCCGGTCGCGGATGAAGGCGGCGAGGAGGTCGGGGTCGCGGCGGGTGTCGTCGTCGGCGATGTGCAGGGCGTGGCCGTCGAGGAGCCAGAGCTGCGGCTGCCAGGAGGCGTCGAAGGAGAACGACCAGGCGTGCCCGACCCGCAGGTGGCGCCGCCCGGTGCGCTCCTTGGCGAGGTCGTGCAGGTCGTGGCGGTGGCTGTGGAAGAGGTTGGCGACTCCGCGCTGGGTGACGACGACGCCCTTGGGGCGGCCGGTGGAGCCGGAGGTGTAGATGACGTAGGCGGGGTGGTCGGGGCCGGGGGCGGTGGGTTCGGCCTGCGGAAGGCCTTCCGGGAGGCCGTCCGGGAGGCCGTCTTCCGGGGCGTCGAGGAGGAGGACGGGGGTGTCGGTGGCGGGCAGGCCCGCAGCGGTCTCGGCGGTGGCCAGGACGAGCACCGGGCGGGCGTCGGCGAGCATGCCGGTGAGGCGGGCCGCGGGCAGGTCGGGGTCGAGGGGCAGATAGGCGGCGCCCGCCTTCATGACGGCGAGGATCGCGGCGATGTGGTCGGCGGTCCTGGGCAGGGCGAGGGCCAGGATCCGCTCGGGCCCGGCGCCGTGCCCGGCCAGGATGCGCGCCAACTCGGTGCTGCGGACGTCGAGTTCGGCGAAGGTCCAGGTGGTACGGCCGTCGGTGACGGCGACCGCGTCCGGGGTGGCGGCGGCCTGGGCGGCGAACAGCGCCGGTATCGTGCCGAGGCGTTCGGCGGCCGGGAGGGCGGTCTCGTTCCAGGTCTCCAGGACGGTGTACCGGTCGGCGGAGCCGAGCAGGTCCAGTCGGCCGACGGGACGCTCCGGGTCGGCGGCCATGCCGGTCAGCAGGCCGGTCAGGGCGTCCGTGATCCGCCGTACGGTGGCCGCCTCGAACAGGTCGGGGCGGAACTCGGCGGTCACCCGCAGCCGTTCGGCGGGCTCGACCGCCCAGGCCAGCGGGTAGTGGGTGGAGTCCGCGTGCTCGCTGACCGTGGCGCGCGGCGCGTCACCCGTGTCCTGGTCGGGCTCCGCCACCGGGTACGACTCGAACACCATGAGCGTGTCGAAGAGTTCGCCGAGTCCGGCGGCGCGCTGGATGTCGGCGAGGCCGAGGTGCTGGTGGGCGATGAGCCGGGACTGCTCGTCCTGGAGCCGCTCAAGGAGGGCCGCCGTGCTCTCCTCGGGGCGGATCCGCACCCGGACCGGGATCGTGTTGATGAACAGGCCGATCATCGCCTCGGATCCGGCGAGTTCGGGCGAGCGGCCCGCGACGGTGGCGCCGAACACCACGTCGTCGCGTCCGGTGAGCCTGCCGAGGAGCACGCCCCAGGCCGCCTGCACCAGGGTGTTGACGGTGACGCCCGAGCGCCGGGCGAACGCCTCCAGCTCCGCGGTGCGGCCGGCGTCCAGCTCCACGGTGTGGGTGTGCGGGACGGCGGCGGCCCGGTCGGGGTCGGCGGGCGCGAGCCGGGTGGGTTCGGCGAGGCCGGTGAGCGCCTCGGTCCAGGCTGCGGAGGCGGCGGCCGGGTCCTGGGCGGCCAGCAGCCGCAGGTGGGCGCGGTAAGGGGCGGGCGGGGGCGGGGTACGGCCCTCGTAACGCGCCCACAGCTCGGCGGTGAGCAGCGGCAGCGACCAGCCGTCGAGGAGCAGGTGCTGGTGCGAGAGCACGAGGCGGTGCCGGTCCGGGCCGGTGCGGGCCAGCAACAGGCGTAGCAGCGGCGGGTGTTCGGGGTCGAAGCGGCGCCGCTCCTGTCCGAGCAGCCGGGTCCAGGCCGCCTCGTCGCCGGAGTCGGCGGTCCCGCCGGTGAGGTCGAGCTGCCGCCAGGGCAGCACGGCGGTGCGCGGCACGACGGCCACCGGGCGCCCGGAGGACAGGTACCGGAAGCCGCTGCGCAGGTTCTCGTGGGCGTCGAGCAGGTCCTGCGCGGCGGCCCGCAGCCGGTCGGCGTCGACGGGGCCTTCGAGGTCGTAGGAGAGCTGGACGGTGTAGACGTCCGGGCCGTCGTCGCCGGAGTCCAGGGCCGCGTGGAAGAGCAGTCCGGCCTGGAGCGGGGAGAGGGGCAGCACGTCGGTGCCGGCGGGCAGGGCGGCGACCTCGGCGCGTTCGGCGTCGGTGAGGTCGAGCAGGACGGCGGTGTCGTCCCGCTCGGCCAGGGCCGTGGTCGCCACCGCGGCCAGCCCCGCCACCGACTTGTGCCGGAACACGTCGCGCGGGCTGAACGCCAGCCCGGCGGCGCGGGCCCGGGCGACCAGTTGCATGGCGACGATGCTGTCCCCGCCGAGAGCGAAGAAGTCGTCCTCGACACCGACCCGTTCGAGGCCGAGCACCTCGGCGACGAGGGCGCCCAGGGTCTCCTCCAGCGGGGTCCGCGGCCGGGTGTCGGTCACCTCTGCGGCGAAGTCCGGGGCGGGCAGGGCACGGCGGTCGAGCTTGCCGTTCGGGGTGAGCGGGAGGGCGTCGAGGATGACCACTGCGGCCGGGACCATGTAGTCGGGGAGGGCGGCCGCAGCGTGGGCGCGCAGGACGGCGGGGTCGGCCGTCGCGCGCCCTGGAACACCGGAGGCCGGGACGGCGGCGTCGGGGACGGGGACGTCGGGGACCGGAGCGTCGGGGACCGGGACGACGTACGCCACGAGCCGGTCGTCTCGAACCACGACGGTGGCGTGCGCGACGGCCGGGTGGGCGGCTAGCACGGCCTCGATCTCGCCGAGCTCGATCCGGAAGCCGCGCAGTTTGACCTGGTCGTCGGTGCGGCCGAGGTACTCCAGCTCGCCGTCGGCCGTCCAGCGGGCCAGGTCGCCGGTGCGGTACATGCGGGCCCCCGCCGGACCGTACGGGTCGGCGACGAACCGCTCGGCGGTCAGACCGGGGCGACCGAGATAACCGCGCGCCAGCTGCACGCCCGCCAGGTACAGCTCCCCCGCGACACCGGGCGGCACCGGACACAGACCGGCGTCGAGGACGTAGGTGCGGGTGTTCCACACCGGGCGGCCGATGGGAACGCCCGTCGCATCCGGGCCGATCTCGGTCGCGGTGACGTCGACGGACGCCTCGGTCGGGCCGTACAGGTTGTGCAGGCGGCTGTCCGGCAGGACGTGATGGAACCGGGCGGCCAGCGGGACGGGCAGGGCCTCGCCGCTGCACATCACCTGACGGAGACCGGTGCAGTCGGCGGCAGCCGGCTCGTCGAGGAAGGCGCGCAGCATCGACGGCACGAAGTGGGCCGTGGTGATGCGCTCACGCCGGATCAGGTCGGCCAGGTAGGCCGGGTCCTGGTGGCCCTCGGGCCGGGCGACGACCAGCGTGGCGCCGGTGATCAGCGGCCAGAAGAACTCCCACACCGACACGTCGAAGCTGGACGGCGTCTTCTGCAGCACGCGGTCGTCGGCGTCGAGCCGGTAGGTGTCCTGCATCCACAGCAGACGGTTGGCGATACCCCGGTGCGGGACGACCACGCCCTTGGGACGGCCCGTGGAGCCCGAGGTGTAGATGACGTACGCGGGGTGGCGGGGGTCGTCGGAGGTGGGCAGCGGGGCGTCGGCCGGGTGGTCCGGGGTGCCGTCGGCGGCCACCGTGAGGCGGGGCGCGCCGGTGTCCGGAACGGCCACGCCCTCCCCCGTGACCAGGCAGGCCGGGCGGGCGTCGGTGAGCGTGTATGCCAGCCGCTCGGCCGGGTAGCCGGGGTCGAGGGGCAGGTAGGCGGCGCCCGCGCGGTGCACGGCGAGCAGGGTCACCACGAGGGCGACGGAGCGCGGCAGGGCGACGGCGACGGTCGTCTCGGCGCGGGCGCCGTGCGCGGCCAGGGTGTGGGCGAGCCGCTCGACGCGCCGGTCGAGTTCGGCGTAGGTGAGCGAGGTGTCCTCGAAGACGACGGCCGTGGCGGCGGGCGTGCGGGCCGCCTGGGCGCGGAACAGCTCGGGGAGCGTGAGGTCCGGGACGGTCCTGGCGGTGTCGTTCCAGGCGGTGAGGACGCGGGCGCGCTCGTCCTCGTGCAGCACGTCGAGGGTGCCGACGCGGCGGCCGGGGTCGGCGGCGACCTGGGCCAGCAGGGACTCCAGGCGGCGGGCGAGGAGTTCGGCGGTCCGCTCGTCGAAGAGGTCGGCGCTGTACTCGATCCAGCCGTCGATGCGCTCGCCCTGCTCGACGAAGTCGAAGCCGAGGTCGAACTTGGCGCTGTCCTGCCCGACGGTCTCGCGGCGGGCCGTGAGACCGGGCAGCACGGGTCCCTCGCCCTGCCCCGCGAGGTGGACGACCATCACCTGGAACAACGGGTGCCGGGCCAGGGAGCGTTCGGGATTGAGGGCCTCCACCAGCCGTTCGAAGGGCAGGTCCTGGTGCTCGTAGGCGGCCAGGTCGGTGTCCCGGACCCGGGCGAGCAGCTCGGCGAAGGTGGGGTCGCCGGTCAGGTCGGTGCGCAGGACCAGGGAGTTGACGAAGAACCCGACCAGGTCTTCGAGGGCCTCGTCGGTCCGCCCGGACACCGGGGCGCCGAGCGGGATGTCGTCGCCCGCGCCGAGCCGGTGCAGCAGGGCGGCCACCGCGGCCTGGGCCACCATGAACATGCTGACGCCGTGGGCGCGGGCCAGGCCGCGCAGGGCGTCGGCCAGGGCGGGCGGGAGGGTGAAGCCGGTGGTGCCGCCGCGCCCGGTGGGCTCGGCGGGGCGCGGCCGGTCGACGGGCAGGTTCAGCTCGGCGGGCAGCCCGCGGAGGGTGTCGGTCCAGTGGGCGAGCAGCTCCGTCTCGGTCGCGGCCAGCAGGTCGCGCTGCCAGAGCGTGTAGTCCGCGTAACTCGCGGGCAGCGGAGCCCGGTCGGGGGTGCGTCCGGCGGTGCGCGCCGCGTAGGCGGTGGCGAGGTCGGCGAGCAGCGGGCGGTCGGACCACTCGTCGGTGGCGATGTGGTGGAGCAGGAGGAGCAGCACATGCTCGCCGGGGCCGGTCTCGAACAGGGTGGTGCGGATGGGGAGTTCGCGCTCCAGGTCGAAGACGTGCCCGGCCCGTTCCGTCAGCTCCTCGAACGGCGCTGTCTGCAGGGGGACATGGACGTCCTCCAGGATCTGCTGGTGCGGGATCCCGTCGACCGCCGGGAAGACGGTGCGCAGGGGGGTGTGGCGGGCGGCCAGGTCGTCGAGGGCGGCCTGGAGGGCGTCGCGGTCGAGGGGGCCGGTCAGCCGCCAGGCCGAGGGGATGTTGTACGCCGTGCTCGCGCTGTCGACCTGCGCGAGCAGCCACAGCCTGCGCTGCGCGGAGGACAGCGGCAGCAGTTCGGGGCGCGGGCGCGGGGTGGTGAGCGCGGGCCGGGCCTCGCCGCCGGGCGTGGCGGTGAGGGCGGCGAGCCGGGCCACCGTGGGCGCCTCGAAGACGGAGCGGACCGTCAGGTCGGCGCCGAGTGCGGTGCGGGCGCGGCTTACCAGGCGCATGGCGAGCAGCGAGTGGCCGCCCAGTGCGAAGAAGTCGTCGTCGGCACCGACCCGTTCGCGGCCCAGGACGTCGGCGAACAGAGCGGCGAGGATCTCCTCGCGCGGGGTGCGCGGCGCGGTGCCGTCGACCGAGCCCGCAGTGAACTCGGGGGCGGGCAGGGCCTTGCGGTCGAGCTTGCCGTTCGGGGTGAGCGGCAGCGCGTCGAGGGTGACGTAGGCGGCCGGGACCATGTGGGCGGGGAGTACGGCGGCGGCGTGGGCGCGCAGGGCGGTCGCGTCCACCACCGGTCGCGCGGCCGGGACGACATAGGCGACGAGCGTCTGGCCGTGCACGATGACCGTGGCGTGCGCTACGGCCGGGTGGGCGGCGAGCACGGCCTCGATCTCGCCGAGCTCGATCCGGAAGCCGCGCAGTTTGACCTGGTCGTCGGTGCGGCCGAGGTACTCGACCGTGCCGTCCGCCGTCCAGCGGGCCAGGTCACCGGTGCGGTACATGCGGGCCCCCGCCGGACCGTACGGGTCGGCGACGAACCGCTCGGCGGTCAGACCGGGCCGCTCCAGATAGCCGCGCGCCAGTTGCACGCCCGCCAGGTACAGCTCGCCCGGGACGCCGGGCGGCACCGGACGCAGACCGGCGTCGAGGACGTACAGGCGGGTGTTCCAGACGGGGCGGCCGATGGGAACGCTCGTCGCACCGGGGCCGATCTCGGTCGCGGTGACGTCGACGGACGCCTCGGTCGGGCCGTACAGGTTGTGCAGGCGGGCGTCCGGCAGGACGTGATGGAACCGGGCGGCCAGCGGGACGGGCAGGGCCTCGCCGCTGCACATCACCTGGCGCAGACCGGTGCAGTCGGCGGCCGTCGGCTCCTCCAGGAAGAGCTGGAGCATGGACGGCACGAAGTGGACGGTGGTGACGTTCTGTTCGCGGATCAGCGCGGCCAGGTAGGCGGGGTCGCGGTGGCCCTCGGGCCGGGCGACGACCAGGGTGGCGCCGGTGATCAGCGGCCAGAAGAACTCCCACACCGACACGTCGAAGCTGGACGGCGTCTTCTGCAGGACGCGGTCGTCGGCGTCGAGCCGGTAGGTGTCCTGCATCCACAGCAGACGGTTGGCGATACCCCGGTGCGGGACGACCACGCCCTTGGGACGGCCCGTGGAGCCCGAGGTGTAGATGACGTACGCCGGGTGCCGGGGGTCGTACGACGTCGGCAGCTCGCCCTCCGGGCCGGTGGGCAGGGCGTCGCGGATCACGCACACCGGGCGGGCGTCCTCGACCATGAGGGCGAGCCGGTCCGCCGGGTAGTCCGGGTCCAGCGGCAGGTAGGCGGCACCGGCGCGGTGCGTGGCGAGGAGGGTGACGACGAGGTCGACCGAGCGCGGCAGGGCGACGGCGACGGTCCGCTCCGGGCCCGCGCCGAGCCCGGCCAGGACCCGGGCCGTGTGCTCGACCCGGGCGTCCAGCTCGGCGTAGGTGAGCCGCTGCTCCTCGAAGACGAGGGCGGTGGCGTCTGGGGTGCGGGCCGCCTGGGCGCGGAACAGCTCGGGGAGCGTCAGAGCCGGGACGGGTCGGGCGGTGTCGTTCCAGGCGGAGAGGAGGCGGGTCCGCTCGTCCTCGTGCAGGACGGCCAGGTCCCCGAGCAGGGCGTCCGGTTCGGCGGCGGCGTGCGCGAGGAGCCGGACGGCGCGGTCGGCCAGGGCTTCGGCCGTGCGGTGGTCGAAGAGGTCGGTGGCGTACTCAAGGAGCAGGACCACGCGGTCGGACTCGTCGACGTAGGTGAAGTGCAGGTCGAACTTGGCCATGCCGGTGTCCACGTCGGACCACTCGGTGGGCAGGCCCAGCACGTCGGGGTCGCCGTCGGGCCGGTGGTGGTAGCCGAGCATGACCTGGAAGAGCGGGTTGCGGCCGGGCACCCGGGGCGGGTTGAGGGCCTCCACCACCCGGTCGAAGGGCAGGTCCTGGTACTCGAAGGCGGACAGCGACGACTCCCGGACCCGGCCGAGGAGTTCACGGAACGTCAGCCCGTCGCCGGACAGGTCGGTGCGCAGTACCAGGGTGTTGACGAAGAACCCCACCAGGTCGCCGAGCGCCTCGTCGGTGCGGCCCGCGATGGGCGCGCCGAGGGGGATGTCGTCGCCCGCGCCGAGCCGCTGCAGCAAGGCGGCGGTGGCTGCCTGGAACAGCATGAACATGCTGGTGCCGGTGGCCGCCGTGAGGTCGCGCAGGGCGAGGCCGGTGGCGGCGGGCAGCTCCAGGCGGACCTTGCCGCCGCGTCCGGTCGGCCCGGCGGGACGCGGCCGGTCGGCGGGCAGGGTCAGTTCGTCGGGCAGACCGCGCAAGGCGTCCCGCCAGTAGGCGAGTTGGGTCTCACCACTGGTCGCGAGCAGCTCCCGCTGCCACAGGGTGTAGTCGGCGTACTGCACGGGCAGCGGCGCCCACTCCGGGGCCGCACCCGCGCGGCGGGCCGCGTAGGCGGTGTCGAGGTCGGCGAGGAACGGCCGGTCGGACCACTCGTCGGTGGTGATGTGGTGCAGGACGACGGCCACCACGTGATCGCCGTCGGCAAGCCGGAACACCTCGCAGCGCATCGGGAGTTCGGTCGTGAGGTCGAAGGGGCGGCGCTGGGCCGCCTCGATCAGCGCGGGCAGTTCGGCCTCGGTGGCTTCGGCGACGGTGAGGGCCGGGTGCGTGCCCTCGGCGGGGACGATCCGCTGGTACGGCTCGCCGTCGTGGGCCGGGAACACGGTGCGCAGCGCCTCGTGCCGGGCGGCCACGTCCCGAAGGGCGGCGCGCAGGGCCTCGGTGTCGAGGTCGCCGCGCAACCGGAAGACCAGCGGGAAATTGTAGGCGACACCGCTGCCGGTGATCTGCTCCACCAGCAGCAGCCGGCGCTGGGCCGGGGACAGCGGGATCCGGGCGGGCCGGTCGGTCACCGGGGTGACGGGCGGCCGGGCGGGGCGGGCCGGGCCGACGGGGGGGGCGTGGCGCGGGGGGGGGGGGGGGTGGGGCCTCCGGTTTTGGGGGGGGGGGGGGGGGGGGGGTCGGCGGGGTCGATGGCATAGGGGCGTTCCCGGCGGGCGGTACGGCGGGTGCGGCGGGACTCGGCGCGGACCGCCCGGCGCAGCCAGTCCT
>NZ_JBHXLU010000066.1:0-67005 GCF_042720695.1 Streptomyces sp. NPDC058457
GGTTCAGCCCGGTCCGCCGGCACCGACGCCCGCCGCGCCGACGCTCCAGGGCCCGCAAGGAGAGGATGTCGCCGACGATGCCGGCGGTGTCGTCCCGGCGCGCGTCCGTGACGCGGACGTGGCGGGGTGCAGTTCCTCGTCGGCGCGTTTTCGAGCGTTCACGCCGCCGCGCACCGTCCGGCAGCCGCGCAGCGGCGCACGGCCATCCGGGCCGACGAGGCCAGGATGGCCGTGCCACCCGACGGAGCGCTCCTTGGCGCACGCGGCGCGGAACGCCGGGTGCCGGACTCAGCCCCTCTGCAGGATCTCGACCTGGTTGCCCCACGGATCGAGGACGTCGACGGACCGCGAACCGTCCGGGGCCTCGAACTCGGCCTGGATCCTCGCGCCGTTCGCGACCGCCCGCGCCTCCGCGACGTCCTTGTCCGGAACCTGGATGATGAACGCCCCGTGCTTCTTCTTGTCGTGGGGACCCTTCTTGATCAGCACGAGTCCCGGCCCGCCGCTGGGAAACACCACAATGTGCACGTTGTCGCCCTGCGCGACGGCGAACCTCGCACCGAACACGTTGCCGTAGAACTGCTCAGCGGCATCGAGGGTGCCGACGTAGAGCTTGACCATGACGATGGTTCCGGTCGGTGCGGGCGCGTCGTCCGAAGCCGAACCTGTCGTCGACGCGGCGTTGCCTGTCGAATGGACGGCCCGCGCGGCGATCGCCTTCGCGGGGGCTCCCTGCGAGTTGGTGGCCGTATGGGTCGCGGCGGGCGCAGCGCACCCGACCGCCAGCAACAGCGGCACGGCAAACAGCATGGCTCGTCTGCGTATCAAGGGTTCTCTCCAGTTCTGGGGGTGTGGGCGCGATCCGGGTCCGGCGGACGGCTCCGACGGCGGGCGCGCGGTCAGCCTTGGCAAACGTGATGCGGCTTCAGGTACAGCCGGAAAAGGCGTGCGGGGTGCCGTCGTGCGTCATGCCGACGCCTGCACCGCCTCGCGGTGGAGAACTTTGATCTCTCTGAGGAGAAGGCAACTCTGGCATGACGCGAATGGAGTTTCAACCATGCGGAGTTGCGTTCTTCTCGATGCGAGGACCCCTACCCGGAGGCCGGGGCGACACCGCTCCGGACCCCGTCGGCGACCGCCCGAATGTAACGCTCAGGTTACGAAACACCCCGGCAGCCTTCCCCAGTCCTCGATCTCGGATTACCTTCCAGCGAAAACCAACCACATGGTAACAGTTGGTCGGCGCGCCGTGGGGCCCGTCACCATCGGCACTCAGGAAGGCAGTCGACGATGACCGAACTCGCTCCCGGTTTCCTCTGGGGCGCGTCCACCGCACCGCACCAGATCGAGGGCAACAACCTCAACAGCGACTTCTGGGCGAACGAGGGGCGCATCCCGGGCATGGAGCGCAGCGGCGACGCCTGCGACAGCTACCACCGCTACCGCGAGGACATGCAACTGCTCGCGGACGCCGGACTCAACGCCTACCGCTTCGGCATCGAGTGGGCACGGATCGAGCCGCTCCCCGGCCTGGTCTCACGCGCCGAACTCGCCCACTACCGGCGCATGATCGACACGGCCTTCGAGCTCGGTCTGACACCGGTCGTGACCCTGCATCACTTCACCAGCCCGCTCTGGTTCGCCGAGGAGGGCGGCTGGCTCGGCGACCGCGCGGTGGACCGGTTCCGGACCTACGTGGAGACGGTCGCCCCGATCCTCGAAGGCGTCGAGTGGGTCGTCACCATGAACGAGCCGAACATGCTGGCCATCATGGTCGGCATGGCGCGGGCGTTCCAGAACGCGCAGGCCGGCGGGGAGTGGCAGAGCCCCACTCTCGACAACGAGGGCCCCCGCCCGCAGCTGCCCGCCCCCGACACGGCGATCGGCGAGCGGCTCGTCGAGGTGCACCACGCCGCGCGCAAGGTGCTGCACGAGCGCACCGGCGCCAAGGTCGGCTGGACGGTCGCCAACCGCGCCTTCGTGGCCCGCCCCGGCGCGGAGGAGAAGAAGCGCGAGCTGGAGCACGTCTGGGAGGACCTCTACCTGGAGGGGTCGCGCGGCGACGACTTCGTGGGCGTGCAGTCCTACTCCAGCCAGTGGGTCGGCCCGGACGGCATCGAGCCCTACCCGCCGCACCCTGACAACACCCTCGTCGGGACTGCCTACCGGCCCGACGCGCTGAGCATCGCGGTACGGCACACCGCCGAGATCACCGACGGCCTGCCGATCCTGATCACCGAGAACGGCATCGCCATCGGCGACGACACTCGCCGCATCGCCTACACGAGCGAGGCCCTGGAGTACCTCGGCAAGGCGATCGCCGACGGGGTGGACGTCCGCGGCTATCTGCACTGGAGCCTGCTCGACAACTACGAGTGGGGCCACTGGGCACCGACGTTCGGTCTGGTCGCGGTCGACCGCGAGACGTTCGAGCGCCGGCCCAAGCCCTCTCTCGCATGGCTGGGCGAGACCGCCCGCCGCGGCCGGATCTGACCACACCCCCACACGCGGAGGACACACCGTGCAGGTATCCGTACCCGATGTCTCGGCCAAGTCCCTGACAGAACTCGTCTCGCTGACCGGGCGGCGCGCCGTCGTGACCGGAGCGGGCCAGGGGCTCGGCCGGGCCGTCGCCGAGCGGCTGGCCGAAGCCGGAGCGGACGTGCTCGTGGCGGACATCCAGGACGAACTCGCCACCGCCGCCGCCGAGGAACTCGGCGCCCGTGGCCGGGGCCGCGCCCTGGCCGCCCATCTGGACGTCACCGACTCCGACAGCGTCGCCGCCGTCGCCGACCTCGCTGTCCGGGAGCTGGGCGGAGTCGACATCTTGGTGAACAACCCCGGGATCGTCCCCAGCGTCGCCGCGCTGGAGATGTCCGACAAGGCCTTCGACGAGGTGTTCGCCGTCAACACCCGCGGCGTCTTCCTCGGTTCCCGGGAGGCCGCACGCCGGATGAGCGAGGCCGGGCACGGGGGCGTCATCGTCAACGTCGTCTCCACGGCCGGGTTCCGCGGGACGGCCCCCGGGCTGGCCGCATACGTCGGCTCCAAGCACGCGGCACGTGGCCTCACCCGTCAACTCGCCCTGGAATTCGCTCCGTTCGGCATCCGCGTACTGGGTGTCGCGCCGACGTTCGTGCCGACCGAGGGGAACCTGGCGGCGGCCGCGGCGGCCGGCGTGGACTCCGAAGCAATCATGTCCGTGATGCAGCCCGGTCCGCTGGGCCGAATCGGCGTGCCGGACGACATCGCCCGGGTGGTGCTGTTCTGTGCCAGCGACCTCTCGGCGTTCATGACGGGCAGCACGCTCCTCGCGGACGCCGGTGAAACGGCCTGACGCACGCCGCCCCGACCGCCCCGAACACCCGGTAGGAATCCCCATGCTCTCGCCCCGTACCAGCCCCACCCGTGACATCGTCGGTCTCGACGGCCTCTGGCGGTTCGCCCTCGACACCCGGGCCGGCGCCACCCCCTGGACGTCACGGCTCGCCACACCGCTCGAAGTCCCCGTCCCCGCCAGCTACAACGACCTGTTCGTGGACGCGGAGATCCGTGACCACGTCGGCGTCGTGTGGTACCAGCGCGACGTACGCGTCCCACGCGGCTGGACCGACGAACGGGTCGTGCTGCGCTTCGGGTCCGTCACCCACGCCGCGCAGGTCTATGCGGACGACCGGCTCGTGGCCGAGCACACCGGCGGCTACACGCCGTTCGAGGCGGACCTGACCGGTATCGCCGAGCCCGGCACGGAGCTCCGGCTGACGGTCGCCGTCGACAACCGGCTGACGAACGTGACCATCCCGCCCGGCACCGTCACGGCCGGTCCCGACGGCCGCGAACGCCAGTCGTACCTGCACGACTTCTACAACTACGCGGGCATCGCCCGATCCGTGCGCCTCTACAACACGCCGAAGACCTTCGTCGAGGACGTCACCGTCGTCACCGGACGGGACGGCGCGGCCGGTACCGTCGCCTACCGCGTAGAGGTCGCCGGCGAGCACGCCGACACGGTCACCGTGCGGGTGCGCGCGGTCGACCAGGCCGGCCGGACCGTCGCGGAGGGACACGGCACCGAGGGCATCCTGCGCATCGAGGACGTCACGCTCTGGCAGCCGGGCGCGGCCCACCTCTACGACCTCGTCGTGGAGCCGGCCGTGGACGGCGAGACCGTGGACAGCTACACCCAGGCCTTCGGAGTCCGTACCGTCGAGGTGCGGGGCACCGAGTTCCTCATCAACGGCGAGCCCTTCTACTTCACCGGCTTCGGCAAGCACGAGGACACCCCCGTCCGGGGCAAGGGCCACGACGACGCCTACCTCGTCCACGACTTCCAGCTCATGGACTGGACGGGGGCCAACTCCTTCCGCACGTCCCACTACCCCTACGCCGAGGAGGTGCTGGACTTCGCCGATCGTCAGGGCATCGTCGTCATCGACGAGACCGCGGCCGTCGGCCTCAACCTGGGAGTCCAGGGCGGGCTCACCGGCATTCCGCCGACCCCCACCTTCGCCCCGGAGAACTTCGGCGGGACCACACGGGACGTCCACGCCCAGCACCTGCGGGAGTTGATCGAGCGGGACAAGAACCACCCGAGCGTGGTGATGTGGTGCCTCGCCAACGAGCCGGCCTCCAACGAGGACGGTGCGCGCGAGTACTTCGAGCCGCTGGTCGAACTGGCCCGCAAGCTCGACCCGACCCGGCCCCTCACCTACTCCGCCGTCATGTTCGCGACGCCGCAGAACGACCGGATCGGCGACCTGTTCGACGTCCTGAGCATCAACCGCTACTACGGCTGGTACCTCTTCACCGGCGACCTCGCGACCGCCGAGGGGTACCTGGAACAGGACCTGCGCGGCTGGGTCCAGCGCTTCGGCAAGCCCGTCATGATGTCCGAGTACGGTGCCGACACCCAGCCCGGCCTGCACTCCGTCTGGGACACCCCCTGGAGCGAGGAGTACCAGAGCGACTTCCTCGCCATGTACCACCGGGTCTTCGACGGCATCCCCGAGTTCGTCGGCGAACACGTCTGGAACTTCGCCGACTTCCAGACGTCCGCCGGCATCCACCGCGTCGACGGCAACAAGAAGGGCGTCTTCACCCGCGACCGCAAGCCCAAGTCGGCCGCGTTCGCCCTACGCCGACGCTGGCACGCGCTGGGCGGCCGTAAGCCCGGCCGGACCGCGTCCGACTGACACCTGCGGCGTCGCGCCACGCTCCGGTCGCGCCTCGCCGCAACCGGGAAAGGCCGGCCCATGCCTCCGCCGCCGGGCGCAACCTGACACCGCCGAGGCGGCGGGTGCCGGGTGCCGGGCCGCTCTCGGCCCGGCATCCGGTGGCGCGGGGCACAGCCGCTCCGCGTCCGTCGCCCGTCCGGTCGTCCCTCATCGTCCTCCGAGCCGACAGTACGGGGTCGCCGACAGCGGGCACCACGGGAGCCGGGCGCCGTGACTCCGCTGCCGTACCGCAGGACCTCCGGCGGTACGGCAGCGGAGTCGTCGACGGCCGACCCCACCACGTCGGGCACGACCGCACCTTGCCGGGCTGCGGCCGGACCACCGCTCCCCCTGCCGCGACGACAAACGGATCCCGGCCCCGAGACCGCCGGTATCCCGATCCCCGCACCAGGCGGGCTCCGCCCCACGTACCTGCCTCCCCTGACCGTCCGCACTTCCCTCTGCCCGCCTGCCGGTCCGACCGGTCCGGTCCGTCGGTTCGGAACGCCATGGCCGCTCGTCCCCTGGCCCAGCCCGGCCACGGCCGTCCCCGACACCGGCGGTCGCGGCCGGCTCTTGCCATCATGTGACAAAGGAGTCCTCATGCCTCACGACGACCGGGACGTCAGCGTGGTGGTTCCCCCTCCGGAGGCGTCACCGCAGGACCCCTCCGAGGAGCCGGCCGCACCCGAGATCGAGGCACGGCCGCTGCAGAGGGTCGGCCGGGACTACCTTGTCTGGTTGATGATCGCCAGCTTCGGCGGCTCCCTGGCCCTGATGGTCCCGCTCTCCTACTCGCTCGCGGTACGCATCTCCGCCCTTGCTCCCGGGCACGAGGAACAGCTCGGCTACGTCACCGGCTCCGCCCAGTTCGGCTACCTGGTCCTCAGCCCCCTGATCGGCCTCTGGAGCGACCGGACCCGGTCCCGGCTCGGCCGCCGGACCCCCTTCATGATCGGCGGCACGCTGCTGGGCACCGTCGCGCTCGTCGGGGTCGCCCTCGCTCCGTCGGTCCGCCTGCTGGGCCTGGCCTGGGCCGTCGGCATGGTCGGCTGGTCCACGGCCGGGCAGGCCATCCAGAACGTCCAGGCGGACCGGGTGCCCGAAGAGCAGCGTGGCCGGGTCTCGGCGCTGACCGGCGTCGTGACCCAGATCGCCCCGGTGATCGGCATCGGCCTCGCGTACGGGGTGGCCTCCAGCACGTTCCTGGTGTTCCTGGTCCCGGGCGTCCTGGGTGCTGCCCTGGTGCTGCTGTTCCCGGTGTTCAAGCCCGAGGGCGACTCCCGCACACTCGTGCGCACCGGCGGCGTGACCGTACGGAGCATGGTCGCCAGCTACGGCTTCAACCCGCGCAGGTACCCGGACTTCGGCTGGAACTGGCTCGGCCGCTTCGTCTTCTTCATGGGCCTGTACTTCAACACGGCCTTCGGTACCTTCTTCTACGCCCAGCGGCTCGACATGGCCGTCAAGGACGTCGCCGGGATCGTGGCGGTCATCGGGACCATCGGCGTGGTGGCCGCGGCGGGCGGCGCCATCGGGGGCGGCTTCCTGTCCGACAAGCTCGGTCGGCGCAAGCTGTTCACTCTGATCGGCTCCACGGTGTTCGTCGTCGGTGCCGTCACCGAGGCGTTGGCTCACTCGCTGCCCCAACTCGTCGTCGGCGCGGTGCTGATGCAGTTCGCCATCGCCATGTTCAGCGCCGTCGACCAGGCGATCGTGTTCGCCGTCCTCCCGGACCTGGCCGAGGCAGGCCGCTACCTCGCCGTCGTCGCCTTCGCGCAGAAGATCCCCAGCGCCGTCGCCCCGTTGATCGCCCCGCTCGTCATCACGCTGGGTGGCAGCGAGGGCGGCGAGAAGAACTACACCGTGCTCTATCTGATCGGCGCTGCCCTGGCGCTGGCCGGCGGCCTCATCGTCAAGTTCAAGGTCAAGGCGGTCCGGTAGCGCGGCTTCCGGGCCTGCTTCCCGAAAACGTCACATCCCACCGAGTATCGAGAAGGCGCAGCATGCACAACGCACCGTACGACCTGGTCATCGACAGCGGCGGTGACACCTTCCCGGTGTCGGGGCCAGCGCCCCGGCTGTCGTGGAAGCCGTCGGCGGACGCGGCACACCCGGTGGCTTACGAGGTGGAGTGCACCGTCGACGGAGAGGCGCTGCCCGCTGTGACCACCGCCGCCGGGGCGCACCGGTTCGTCCACTGGCCGTGGACACCGCTGACCAGCGGACAACGTGTGGCCTGGCGGGTCCGGGCGCTCGGCGGCGACGGCTCGCCGTGGTCGCCGTGGCACACCTTCGAGTCGGGACTTCTGGCCGCCGACTGGAAGGCACGCTGGATCAGTCCCGCCGAGTCAGGCGAGCCCGGATACGGCAGACGGCCCGCGTACGTCCTGTCGACCCCGTTCGAGGCGCGAGCCGGGGTGCGCTCGGCACGGCTGTACGCGACGGCGCTCGGAGTGTACGAGGCGTACATCAACGGCGAGCGGGCCGGCACCGCCGCACTGTCACCAGGGTCCACCTCCTACGACCGCACGCTCTACGCTCAGGTCTCCGACGTCACGGCAGCCGTCACGACGGGCGGCAACCGGTTCGAGATCGTGCTGTCCGACGGCTGGTACCGGGGTCAGGTGGGTGCCTTCCGCCTCCCGGCCGGCTGGGGGACGGTGACCGGCGCACGGGCCGAACTCCACATCGACTACGAGGACGGCGCACGCCAGGTCGTACGCACCGACGGGACATGGACGAGCGCGGAGTCGGCCATCACCAGGGCCGACCTCATGGACGGGCAGACCACCGACTTCCGGCTGCGGCCCGGGGCGGGGCGGCCCGTCCTCGTCGACCAGGTGGAAGCGCCCGCGGTCGACTGGTCGCCGGCGCCGCCGGTGCGCGTGGTCGAGTCACGCCCGGCGCAGTCCGTGACACAGCTCGGAGAGGGCGTGTGGATCGCCGACTTCGGCCAGAACGCCTCCGGCCGGATCGCCCTGGACGATCTCGGTCCGGCCGGCACTCGCACGGTCGTCGACCACGGCGAGCACCTCGGCCCCGACGGCGACCTGACGACCGCTCACCTGGACTCCGCACGCCCCGGCCAGGTCCCGCTCCCCTTCGTCCAGCGCGACGAGGCCGTCTCCGCAGGCGGTGGCGAGACGTTCGAGCCCCGTCACACGGTGCACGGTTTCCGGTACGCCCGGATCCGCCGCGACGGCGCCCCGCTCGACCCGGCGAGCCTCGTCATGCGGGTCGTCCACACCGACCTGCGCCGCACCGGCACCTTCGCGTGCGGTCACGGCGATCTCGACCGCCTCCACGAGATCGCCGAGTGGAGCTTCCGCGGCAACGCCGTCGACGTGCCCACCGACTGCCCGACCCGCGAACGCCTCGCCTGGACCGGCGACTACCAGGTCTTCGCCCCCACTGCGATGCGCCTCTACGACGTCCTGGGCTTCAGCCGCAAATGGCTGCGCTCCGTGCGCGACGACCAGCTGCCCGACGGCCGGATCGCCAACTTCTCGCCCGACGGCCGCCGCATCAAACACCACCTCGACGACCAGTTCGCGATGATGACCGGCTCCGCCGGCTGGGGAGACGCCATCGTCGCGGTCCCGTGGGAGCTGTACGAGGCCTACGGCGACCGGGAGGTCCTCGCCGAGAACTGGGAGGCGATGGTCCGCTGGGTCGAGTGGGCCCTCACGACCGCGCGCACCCTCCGCCACCAGTCCCGCGTCGAGCGCTCGGCCGAGCCGCTGCCGCACGAGCGGTACCTGTGGGACGGCTCCTTCCACTGGGGCGAATGGACCGAGCCGAGGGCGAAGGCGGCCGACGGCACCCGCATCGACCCGGTCAAGGACGATCCCGTCGCCTGGTTCATGGCCGACAAGGGGGAGATCGGCACGGCCTTCCTGTACCGCTCGACGACGACCCTGGCCCGTGTCGCACGGGTGCTGGACCGCGCCGAGGACGCGGCCCACTACGCCGTGCTCGCCGAACGGGTCCGCGACGCCTGGCGCACCGAGTTCCTCTCCCCGGACGGCCGCACCTCCGGCGACACTCAGGCCGGTTACGTGCGCGCCCTGTCCCTCGGGCTCGTCCCCGACGCGCTGCGCGAGGCCGCCGCCGCGCGCCTGGTCGAGCTGGTCCGCGCCGCCGGCACCCATCTCACCACCGGCTTCCTCTCGACCGGCGACCTGCTTCCGGTCCTCGCCGACCACGGCCACGCCGACGTCGCCTACGAACTGCTCCTGCAGCGCACCGCGCCGTCCTGGCTGTACATGCTCGACCACGGCGCCACCACCATCTGGGAGGACTGGGAGGGCGTCGACGACACCGGCACCGCACACGAATCACTGAACCACTACAGCAAGGGCGCGGTCGTCCGCTTCCTGCACACCCACGTCCTGGGGCTGCGGCAGACACCGGGGTCGACCGCCTGGGAGTCCTTCGAGGTCGCGCCCGTACCGCACCCGTCCGTGCCCTGGGCCCGCGGCACTCACGAGTCCCCGCAGGGCACGATCGCCGTCGAGTGGCTGACGGACGGCGACGAACTCACCGTCACCGTCGACGTCCCACCGGCCACCACCGCACGCGTCGTCTTTCCCGACGGCGCGGCCGAGACCGTGAAGGCGGGCACCTTCACCACAACTCGCCGGATGGGGGAAGGGCGTTGAGCCGGCCGCGACGAATCCTCCCTGCCGTGGCCACGGCTCCGCCGGCGTTCGGTGCCGAGGACACCCTCCGGCACGTGGCCGAGTCCTGCCCGCCCGGCATCGGCCCCTCGCGGTTCCGATCAGGCCTCCCGGCCCGTCGGCAGGTCCCGGACGGCCAGGGCGACACCCGTGCGCAGGTCGTCGAGACCGTGCTCCGGGCCGAGGACCACAGCCAGGCCGGCCAACCCTTCACAGCGCCGGCCTGCAACTTCCCACTTCCGAATTAGGAGACCCCAAATGACGGCTTCGGAACGCATCTTCTGCAACCCGCTCGACATTCCCTACCGCTATCAGGACATCCGGTTCTCCGGCACCGTCAGAGGCATCAAACTCGGCGAGCCACGGCGGAGCGTGCACCGGGAGGCAGCGGACCCCTCGATCGTGCTGTACCGGGGCCGCTACTACATGTTCGCCTCGATGTCCGCGGGATTCTGGCACTCGACGGACCTTCTACGGTGGGAATACCGCGCGACGTCCAAGCTGCCGGCCCTCGACTACGCGCCGGACGTCCGCGAGGTGAACGGAGCGCTCTACATCAGCGCCTCCCGCAAGGAGGACAACTGCCCCTTCTTCCGAAGCGTCGACCCCCTGTCCGACGACTTCGTCGAGGTCACGCCTGGCACCTTCCCCTTCTGGGACCCGAACCTGTTCCAGGACACCGACAAGGCGGTGTATCTCTACTGGGGATGCGACAACAAGACACCGATCTACGGAGTCCGGCTCTCGGACTCGTTCAACCCGATCGGCGAGCCGTCGCCTCTGATCAGCTCCGACGTACTCGCCCACGGCTGGGAGCAGTTGGGCGAGGACTACGTCGTCGTCCCGCCCCGGAACGAGCAGGAGAGACTCATCGCCCAGTTCAGCGGCACCGCCCCCTTCGTCGAGGGCGCCTGGATGACCGAGCGTGACGGTACCTACTATCTCCAGTACTCGGCACCAGGCACCGAGCTGAACACCTACGCGGACGGGTACTACACGGCCTCCGCGCCCCTGGGCCCCTTCACCTACTCGCTGGACAGCCCTTTCTCGTCCAAGCCGGGCGGGTTCATCACCGGGGCGGGACACGGCAGCACGTTCCAGGACCGGCACGGAAACTGGTGGCACGCGGCGACCATGCGCATCTCGGTGAACGACGTCTTCGAGCGCCGTGTGGGAATCTTCCCCGCCGGCTTCGACGACGAGGGCGTGTTGTTCTGCAACCAGAACTTCGCCGACTACCCGATGGCCGTCCCGGACGGACCGTTCGCCCCCTGGACGCCCCCCACCTGGATGCTGCTCTCCTACAAGGCGGATGTCGCCGCCTCGTCCGCCGCTCCCGGCCACGGCCCCGCGTCCGCCGTCGACGAGAACATCCGCACGTGGTGGGCGGCCGCCGGCCGCGAACCGGGCGAATCCCTCACCGTCGACCTCGGCGCGCCGAAGACCGTCCACGCCGTGCAGATCAACCTGGCGGACCACGAGCTGGCGGACACCGCTCCTCACGCTCCGGACGGAGTGGACATCGGCCATTCCTGGCGGGGTATCTTCCCGAGCCATCAACCAGCGGAGATCCTCGTCGAGATCTCGGAGAACGGCAGGGAGTGGAGCGTCGTCCGGGACTCCCGCGGCACGGGCGCCGACACTCCGCACGCCTTCCTCGTTCTCGACGCGCCGCAGGAGACCCGGTTCGTCAGGGTGACCAGCGGCCGACTGCCGTTCGACGGCACCTTCGCCGTCAGCGGTGTCCGCGTCTTCGGGACGGGCGAAGGCGAGGCACCGGCTGCTGTGCGCGCCCGGGCCCTCCGCACGGACGACCGCACCGCGAGTGTCGAGTGGGACGCCGCACCCGGCGCCATCGGCTACAACGTCCGCTACGGCCGCCATCCCCAGAAGCTGTACCACAGCTGGCTCGTGCACGAACGCACCTCTCTCGACCTGCGCTCCCTGAACGCGGGCACCGAATACTGGGTGGCGGTCGACGCGTTCGGCGAAGCCGGCGTCACCCCGGGCGAGCCCGTGCCTGCGCCATGGACCGCCCCCTGATCCGGGCGGCCACCGCGGACGACCGCCGGTCCCAACTCCCCGGTGGCGCGAGACGGCCGGGATTCGTGCGACGGAGTCCACACAGCGCTGCCCCTCGTCACCTCTCACCTCAGGTGATGGCCATGCACTTCCTCGCCGCCGCCTCTCCCCTGGACAGCCGCGAGAACTGACGCCTCCGGGATGCGTAACCCGCCGCACGCTCCTGCTCCGCGCACACCTGCGGCATCGACCCGGCGGCGACTGCAGTCGCCCGCGCGCGCGTCGGCCGCAACCCGTCGAAGAGTGTGCGGGCAGGGGCGGCCGACGTGTCCGGGAGAAGACTCTGAAGTTCCGCTCGCGACCGCGAGGGCGACGGCGCAATGACTGACGAGCGCGGGGATCGACGCCGACACGGAACATGGGACGCCTTTCCCCCTCGAGCCGCGAGACAGGTTGACCCACAAGTTTCTGAGACATGTTGACTCACAACTCCTCTTCGATACATACTGTCTCACAGATGCAGTGCACCAACCCCAAGGAGACAGAACATGCCCACGAACGAGAACGCCGTCGTCCTCCGCTTCGCCGACCGCGCCACCGCCTACCAGGCCCTCAGCGACCTCAAGCACCTCACGTCCGCCACGCTCGAGGTCCGCGGGGCCGTCCTGATCGAACGCCTGGAGGACGGCACGGTCCGCGTCCCGGAGGGTCTGGAGACCGAGGCCGGACGCAACACGGCCGTCGGCGGGCTGGTCGGATCGCTGGTCGGCATCCTCGGCGGGCCCCTCGGCATATTGACGGGCTGGGGCATCGGCGCGGTGATCGGCAGCGGCTACGACTACAAGCGGGCCGAGGAGGCCACGGGCACCGTCACCCTCCTCACCTCGCACATGCCGCCCGGCGGCACCGCCATCCTCGCCGAGATCCGGGAGACCGACCCCCAGCCCCTCGACCTCCTGGCCATGCGCTACGACGCGGTCCTCGAGCGTCACCCCTCCGACTCGGTGCGCACCGAACTCAAGGCCATGGAGGAAGCCGCCGACCGGATCCGGAAGGACGAGGCCAAGGACCGGCGCGACCGCAAGCGCACCGAGACCGAGCAGAAGATCAAGGGCGGCGTCGCGCAGCTGAAGCAGAAGATCACCCGCTAGCCGGCCGCACGAGCACGGGGTCCCCCAGCCCCGCAGGGCGGAGGCGAGCCAAGCCGTGCCCACACCCACCACCGTTGTCATCGTCCGGTCAGCGCCGTCGCCGTGGTCTCGGGATCCGGAACGATCACGGTGACGGTGGCGGACGGCGTTGCTGTCATCATCGCCGCCGAATCGGTTACTGCACTGGGAGGACGAAGGCACGCACCCGGCCGAGGACGCGCGCACGGCGCTGGCGACCGCCGACCCGCGCGCGCTCTTCGAGCTCGGCGCTCATCCCTTCGTCCTTCACCATTTCGCCTTCCGCCTGGCCAGCGGCTTCAGCATGCTTTCATCCAGAGGTATCTCGGACAGCTGCAGGACCTCACCGTAGGAGTTCGCGAGGTGGCGGAGCAGATGCACAGCCTGGCCGAACGCAACGTCCGGGTCACCGTGCCGAGCCGAGGCGGGCCGGGCGGGGACGGCTCTGCGGAGCCCTCCGGAACGCGACTGCCCACGGCTGACGGTCGCCTCAGTCGTCGGTGACGGTCGCGCGGCGAGATCGGCGCTTCGATGGTGGCCTCTTCACGGCCCGGAGCTCCCGGCTCACCTCCTGGCGCTGGAAAACCCGTTCGAGGCCGCCAATCAGTAGGGGTACGTGTGGACATCAGGCACTTGGAATACTTCCTGGCGATCGTCGATCACGGGGGGTTCAACCGTGCCGCAGCGGCGCTCTATGTCTCCCAGCCGTCGTTGTCGCAGGCTGTGCGGGCGCTGGAGCGGGATCTGGGCGCGGATCTCTTCCATCGAAGCTCGAGGGTCTCGGCATCCGGAGGGACATCGTCGGACTGACCGTCCCGACCGGCTACTCCTTCAACCTCGACGGCAGCTCCATCTACCTGTCCCTGGCCGCCGTCTACATCGCGCAGGCCACCGACACCCCCCTCGGACTCGGCCAGCAGCTCGGACTGCTCGCCGTCATGATCCTCACTTCCAAGGGCTCGGGCGGCATCACCGGAGCCGGCTTCATCGCACTCGCTGCCACCCTCTCCACCGCCGGCCCCATCCCCGCGGCCGGCATCATGCTCATCTTCGGCATCGACAAGTTCATGTCCGAATGCCGCGCTCTGACCAACCTCGCCGGCAACAGCGTGGCCACCCTCGTCGTCGCTCGTTGGGAGAACGCCCTCGACACCGCGCACGTGAACAAGGTCCTGCGTTCCGGAAAACCCCAGCCCCCGGCAGAACAGGTACAGGTCCTCGACCAGCCCCCCGCCGGCCCGGCCGAAGTGCCGACCAAGGCCTGACCGGGTCGGCCTCCGCCACAGCACGTCCCGGGGTGATCGTCGCGCCCACCCCGGGATCCGCACACGCCAGACGCGTGTGCCCCCTCGGTGCCCGGCCGTACTGCGCCCGGGCACCGAGTCGTACGCGCGTCTGACGCGAGAAACACAGTCTCGTACGTTCGGCCGAAGGCCGATCCTTCACGTGCACCGTGCCCATCAGGAACGGATCCGCCCGAGCGAATGGACTGCGTGACGCCGGTACCCTGGAGTCGGTGCTCGGCCACGAGGGGAGCAGCGAGATCCCTCCACAGGCCGACGTCACCGCTCGCGCGTGCCGCCTGGACGCGGTCCTCGGCGGGTCCCGCAACGAGTGGGCCGTTCCGGTCGACGAGCACAAGGCCCTCCTTCGCGGAAAAGTGCCGCTGTGGTCATGGGCGGGACGCCGTCGGCTCGGCCATGCCGGTCATGCTCGTGGCGCATATCGAGTCACGATCAGCCTGAGGTCTCGCCCTCTCGGCAGGGGACTCCGCGCTCGCGCCGCACAGCACTACCGCCCCGCCACCGGAACGAGACACTCCCTCGCGTAAAACGCCGGGTACCGGCCCTCCGCCACTCCGGACTGACCATCGCCGACATCGGCGGTGCCCCGAACCGGGGCTCCGCCGATGCCTGCACCCAGTTCAGTGCAGTCCGGTGATGAAGGAGGGGAGTGAGGTGGTGAGGGTGTTGCGTTCCGGCGCGGCGAACAGCGGGTCGAGGTGGTTCATCCCGTTGTCCGTCTCGTAAGCCGCGTACGGGATACGGGAGTTCGCGACGACGTCGCGGGCGGCCGACTCGATCGTCCCCTGCGCATAGCTGGTCTGGAAGACGAAGAGGGGGACGTCGAGGCCGGCGGAGTGGGACAGCCGCAGGCCCAGGGATCGGGTCAGGTCGGTGTCCGTGTAGGCGTCGGTGACGTCGAGGTCGACGGAGAGCCGGGCCGGCCAGTACCACTCCCACACCGCCGGCTCGGGGCCGCCCGCATACGCCGTGGCGACCCGGCTGATGGGGGTGATGCCGGTGTCGACCCAGCCGCGGACGTCCCCACCGACCGCGAGGTGTCCGGAGTGGACGCTGATGTCGTTCGGCCACCCGAAGCCGCTGTCCACCAGGACGCCCAGCAGCGCGGCGTTCGTGACGGGGACCGGGGGCCGCAGGGCGTCCGGCATCCGTGGCTGCAGGACGGAAGGTCCATCGGGCTCGCGGTAGGCGTACCAGCCGGCGAGCTGGTACCAGATCTGTGTGCTCTCGGCCCGGCTGCCGAGCCCGACGGCGCTCAGGGTCAGGTCGAAGACGGCACCGCCCTCGATGGCGGCCAGCCGTTCCCTCACCTGCTCCGGCGAGTTCTCCACCGGCTCCCCGTTCCCGGCGAACGCGCCCCTCACCCCGCCATCTATGAGGACCAGGGCGGACAGTTGGTCGTATCCGGGGCTGCCGTCGAAGTCCCAGGCGGCATACGCCATCGCCGTGGTGGCGCCCCAGGAGTGGCCGCCGAGCACGACCCGGCGCCGGCCTCCGCCGGCCGCGGCCAGCACGACCGCGCGCAAGTCGCAGAGGGTGCGGGCCAGGCCCCAGTGGCCCGCGAAGCCTGAGGTGGCGGGATCGAGTGAGCGGTAGTGGCCGTCCAGGTAGTAGGCGGCCGGGTCGGTGGTGGTGAATCCGGTGCGGTCGGCCAGGTTCTCCTCGCGCCGGTCGAACGCCCAGACCTGCACGCCGGGCAACTGCGCGACCAGGTCCCGGGCGAGCAGCCGGAAGTCGTTCGCGGCCCCGAACATGCCCGGAACCAGCACCAATACGATGTGCGCGGTGTCAGGGCCCACCTTGAGGACATGAACGCGGTCCGACCCGGCCGGACCGCCGCCGGCACCTACGGCGACCGGCACGTACGACTCCGGGGGGCCCACGGCGGCGGTGGCGGGGCGGGTGGCCAGGGCCGGGACGGCGACACCGCCGAGGGCTGCGGCCAGCACCGACCTGCGCGACAGGCCTGTCGTCATGAAGCGCTTCGTCATCGGGCACACCCGCCCACGCGGTCGCCGCTCATGGTCATGCCGTCGGTCCGCAGGCCGTGCACGGAAGGGACGGGGTCCGGCCGGAACCACGGCCGGCACGGCTCGGGCTCGTCAAGGTACGGGAAGGCGAAGTCCGTTGCGCTGCAGCCGTGTTGCTGTGTGGAGATGCTCAACTCGGGTTCCTCCTTACTGTCTTTATATGGGCCTGTATCCCATATGCGAGTGGTTGGGACGTCGTGGGTGTCGGTCATGCCCAGCGGCAGTCCGGCGCACGGCCGGGGCCCGCCGACGGGCGCCGCGCCTCGGACAGGGCGACAGGGGGCGAGGGCACGGGCGCCGGTGCTCTCTTCCGACGCCGGACGGGGCGGCCGGAGCCGGACGGGGCGGTCTCGGCGGGTGTCGGGCCGGGCGGGTCGGCCGAGGCAGGTGTGGGGTGGCCCACTCCGACCGACCGGGCACTTGGGGAGGGTGAACCGCGGTGCGGTCCGCGCCCCGCGTCCGCAGTGCTCCCGGTGCTCACACCGCGAGCGTCCCCTGAGGCGTGGTGTCGTCGCCCTCCTCGCGCCGGCCGGGGCGTCGGCCGAGTTTCTGCGCGATCTCGGTGCGCTTGTTCTCGCGCCCGGCCTTCGCCTCGTCCTTGCGGATCTGTTCGGCGGCTTCCTCCATGGCCTTGAGTTCGGCGCGCACGCTGTCGAGGGGGCGGCGCTCCAGTACGGCGTCGTAGCGCATGGCCAGCAGGTCCAGTGCCTGGGTGTCGCTCTCCTCGACCTCGGCCAGGATGATCGTGCCGCCGGGCGGGACATGGCGGACGAAGGCGTCGACGGCGGTACTGACATGCTCGGCCCGCCGGTAGTCGTGGCCTCCGCCGATCAGTGCGCCGACGCCCCAGCCCATGAGGACGCCGAGGGGACCGGCGAGGATGCCGACCAGCGAGCCGACCAGCCCGCCGACCGCGGCGCCGCGCCCGGCCGTGGTCTCCATCCCTTCGGGGACGCGCACGGCGCCGTCTTCGAGGCGTTCGATCAGGACGGCGGCGCGGACCCGCGTCGTGACGGGGCTGAGGTACTTCAGGTCACTGAGGGCCTGGTAGGCCGTTGCGCGCTCGGCGAAACGCAAGGTGAGGGCGTTCTCATGCACGGACATGGACTCTCCTTCGGTCGACAGACCCCTCGCGGGGCCGCGTTCAGTGGTGGACGGCCGCGGTACCGGGCCTCGCCGGACCTCACGAACCATCTGTGAGACAGTATGTATCGAAGAGAGGTTGTGAGTCAATCTGTCTCACAAGTTGAGGGTGGCGAGTACTGCCGTCACTTCCCGGGCGGAGAGCGCGAGTTGGACGAGAACAGGCCGGGGCGACAGGCCTGGGGCGGTACAGGGCGACGAACAGTCCGAGCGCGCTTCGCGGCGACATCGAGAACTCACTCCACGACGCCATCGGCATCCAGTACTCCCCGTGCCGACCGGCATCGCGCGAGACGAGAGAGGCGCCGATGTGGCAATGCTCCGCGCCTCACCAGCAGGCACCCGGATCGGCCGACCACCGGACTGCCCGGATCGTTCTTCCCTGCGACCGACAACCGGCAGCGGCGGCGGCTCGCTCGTCGAGGAAGACCGGGTTCGCGGGCGACAGTTCCGTCGCGCGGGTCACCAGCGACCGGGTGAGCCTGCTGCCGAGCACGGTGCGCAGGCCCCAGATCTCGCCGTCGGCACGCGGCTCGGGTCCGTCGCCAACCCTGCCGTAGTCGCCTTGGGCGTAGCCGGCAGTGCACGCGCCCTCGCTGCCCGGACAGCCCCTACGGCGGCGCGCTTGGCCTGCCTTCCGGAGCCCCGTGCGGCCGCCAGCCCCGAGGGCAGGCTCCGCGCCGGTGCCCCGAGCACCCTGATCAGCCAGCCGTCGCACGACACGTTCTCCTTGACGCCGTCACCGAACACCGGGACCGTCGACGACTGCACGGAGGAGAGGTGGCATGCGCTGGCGACATCGGTGCACTGCTTGCCCGGCGTCAGGTCCTCGACCTCGCCGGCGGTGAGGCCGATGACGTCGGGGCGGGCTCGCACATGCCGCCGGCCGACGTCGGCCGGGTCGGCGTCACTGCACGGCGTCAGGTATCCGTCGAGCGCGTCCACTTGACGGGCGGATGCCATGTTCGGATCGAGTTCGGGCACGCCCTGGACGCCGAGTTGTTCGCGCAGGTTCCGTACGCCGGGCCGCTGTTCGGCCCGGCTCAGCCGGGCGTCGCGCAGGACGAGCGTCTCCTGCGAGGAGGCAGGCGGCGTCCGGGGCATTGGGGTGCCGGTGCCGAAGGGGTCCGTCAGGCCTCCGAGGGCCGCGTCCGCGGCACCGGGCAGAAAGGCGACGGTCAGTGCGAGTCCGGCCGTCGCCGCGAATACGGTCGCGCGCGTTCCGCATACGAAGGCTCTCGCCATGCTGTTCCCACCCGGCCCCGCCTCGCCCAGCGCACGAGGGCGCCGCGGTCCCACCCTGCTCCACATCGCGGGCTCCCGGACCCGCCCGAAAGCACCTCCATGGTTTGTCCACTCGGCGCGCAGGCCACGGGCCATGCTCCACGGCACGCGAGGACGGCGCGCGTGCCGCGGTGACACGCGACATACCGCCTTCGAGGCGTTCCGCCAAGGCGGCACCACGGCCATCGAGAGGCAGGACGACCGCGTCACCGTTCACGGACGTGGGCCCGCTCTCGGTCGACGGCCGCCCCACGCGCCCGCACGGACCACTGAACAGATACGGGTCGGGCCTCGGCGGGACTTTTCACCGCCACCTGTGAGACGATATGTATCGAAGATTGATTATGAATCAATACGTCTCACAAGAGCCGCGAAAGAGGTGTTCCGATGCCCCGGACCAACGACGACCCCCGCGCCCTGCGCAGCCGCGCCGCCGCCCTGACCGCCGCCACCGAACTCCTCGTCGAAGGCGGCCCCGAAAACGTCACCCACGCCACCGTCGCCCGCCGCGCCGGAATCGGCCGCGCCACCGTCTACCGCCACTGGCCCGAGCAGCAGGCCCTTCTCATCGACGCACTCGCCAACGACGTCCGGCCCATGCTGGCCTTCGACGACGGCCCCGTCCGCGACCAGCTGGTCGCCCAACTGGTGCAGATGGCCGATCGACTCAACCAGCCGAGTGCCGTGTCGGTCATCGCCACGGTCATCCAGCGTGCCGAGCGGGACAAGGACGCGCGGCGCATCCGCGAGGAGATCTTCGGCACGGCCGACGAAGACTTCACCCGGGCACTGGCCGCCGGCGCCGCACGTGGTGAACTGCGCCCCGGCGTCCAGGAGCACGCCAAGGATCTCATCGCGCGCATTGTTGGGCCGCTGCTCTTCCACCGCTTCCTGCACGGTGAACGGCTTGAGAAGGACCTGGTGGTCAGCCTGGTCGACGCGGCGCTTGCACCCTGGTTGCCGCACGCGTGAACCGCCCGTGTGGTCCACGCCGTCAGCCGTCGAACCGCACGCCCGCCTCCGCCGCCTCGCCCCGGGCCGTGGAGCCGGACCCACCCACCCCCGGTGGCCACTCCCCGCCAGGACAGCGCGCCGCGCACAAGGCGTCGACCGGTGCCGCCGCGCCGCCCCCGCCCTCGCCCGCCCCACCGGAACGGTGCACGAAGGCCGGTTCACCGACGGCACCGACCGCAGGCGCCGCTCACCTGGTGCGCGTCCACGTCGCAGCCACAGCCGTAGGCGCGGTCGTCACATGCCTGCCTCGCGGATCCGTCGCGGGTCACACATCCCCGTCCGCGACGGCCACCAGGAGGGCGGCGGGCCGCTGCCGTGACCCGGAAACTCGGCGGCACCCGAGGGCGCCGCCGGATGAAAGCCGTGAAGGTGAGCCCGCGTCACGGGCGGCAGGGAACCGCGCCGCGCCCGCCGGCCCTGTGGCCCGGCTATGCGGCGGTCGTCCGCCGGAGTGTCGCGACCGCGGCCGAGAACTCCCACGCGGTTTCCGGTGGCTCGTCCTCGGACCGGGCCGCCCCCTCCCCCCTGGCGTCCGCGACGCCGCCTTCCACCACACGCAGCCCCCCGCACACGGAGCCGGCCGGGAAGCGCTCCAGGACCGCGCCGTACCACAGGGCCAGCATGTCGATGGTGTCGGTGCCCTCTTCCCGGACCTCGACGAGGATGACCGCGCCTTCGAGCGGGATCCGTGCGACGCGGGCCACGGCCGCCGTGTACGGCTCCACCGCGCCGTCCGTGTCCCCGGTGACGCGCGCCGAGCCGCCCTCCAGGCACTCGATCAGTACGGTGGAACGGACCTGCGCGTTCTCGGCGCTGAGGTCTTTCAGGCCGTTCAGCGCCCTGAACGCGGCGGCACGGTCGGTGAAGTGGAGAGTGATGACGTTCTCGTTCATGGGCATGAGCCGTCTCCTCGGACCATGCGGCAGGCCCCCTGGCGGACCTGCGGCTGACGGTGGCAGGGTGATCACCCGGCCATCTGTGAGACAGTATGTATCGAAGAAGAGTGTGAGTCAATCCGTCTCATAGATTGTGCGAGAGAGGTGTCCCGATGCCCCGGACCAACGACGACCCCCGCGCCCTGCGCAGCCGCGCCGCCGCCCTGACCGCCGCCACCGAACTCCTCGTCGAAGGCGGCCCCGAAAACGTCACCCACGCCACCGTCGCCCGCCGCGCCGGAATCGGCCGCGCCACCGTCTACCGCCACTGGCCCGACCGGCACAGCCTGCTCATGGACGCGCTCGCCGACAGTGTCCGCCCCCTGCTCACCTTCGACGACAGCCCAGTCCGCGACCAGCTGACGGACCAGTTGCAGAAGCAGACCAGCTGGCTCAACCAGCCGTCCTCCGCGTCCATCATGGCCGCCGTCTTCGAACGAGCCGAACGCGACGAGAAGGCACGGCGTATCCGCGAGGACGTGTTCGGCCGCGTCGACCAGCATTTCAGGGACGCCCTCAGCGCTGCCGCCCGCCGCGGCGAACTCCGCCCCGGCGTCCAGTCACACGCCCACCAGCTCATGGCCCGCATCGTCGGCCCCCTGTTCTTCCGGCGCTCCGTGCTCGGCGAACCGATCGACAAGGACACCGTGGCCGGCGAGGTCGACAGCGCCCTGGCCCCCTGGCTGCCCAAGACATGACACACCAATGAGACGACGGCCGACCCGGACGCGCGGGACGGCCTCGCCCGCTGTCACCGCTCCGCCTTCACCTTCACCGTCGTCGTCACCTTGCTCGGGGCCATCCACACCTTCGACCTGATCGCGGCGACGCCCCGGGGCGGCCCGGGAACGGCGCCACCCGTCAGGATCTCGATGAGGGGGTCTTCCCGTCGCTCCCGATGGAGCGGGCGCACCTGGGAGTGACGGAAGCACGGGGCAACACGGTCGTTCGGCTCAGTCCCGCGGACGGAGAGCCTCGCGCATCGCCTCCAGCCGGGCCCGCCGCAGTGCTCTGACGACAGGATGCTCGGGCGCGACCAACTCGAACGCGTGATGGGCGCCGGGTACGGTCGTCAGCTCACATTTCACACCGGCCTCGTCGAGGCGCCGCGCGTAGTCGACGCTCTCCTGATGGAAAAGGTCGATCTCTCCGACGCTGATCCACGCCGGCGCGAGTCCGCCGAGGTCCGCGCGCCGGCCCGGCACGGCATAGGGGCGTTCCTCCGGTTCGCCCGGAGCATGTCCCAGATAGCTGGTCCACGCGAACCTGTTCGCGGGAACCGTCCACGCGACGCTGACTCGGCCTTCCGCCTCCGCCCGTACGACGGTCCGGTCGTCCAGCATGGGTGCGACCAGCACCTGCAGGCGCAGCCCGACCCCGGTGTCGTGGGCCCGCTGGGCGACTGTCGCGGCGAGCCCGCCACCCGCGCTCTCGCCTCCGACGACGATCCGTTCCGGGTCGATTCCGAGTTCGTCGGCGTGAGTGAGCATCCACTGGAGTGCCGCGAAACAGTCGTCCGGGGCCGCGGGACAGGGGTGCTCGGGTGCGAGCCGGTAGTCCGGCACGACGACGAGCGCGCCAAGGTCAACGGCGAAGGCGGACGCGATGTCGTTGGAGTGCTCGGCGGATCCGATGATGAGGCCGCCGCCGAACAGCCAGAGAAGCGCCCCGCCGGGCCGCTCGCGGCCGTCGGGCTCGTACACCATCGCGGTGAGCTGGGGGTGACCCGGTACCGCTCGGCGCTCGGCACGCACGCCGGCCCGGACCTCCGTCTTCGCGCTGCCGGTCTCCCGCGCCATCCGCAGGGCGAGCACGGGATCCAGGTCGGCATCGGGAACGTCGAAGAAGGGTGCCATGAAGGCGGGATCAACGGCTGCGAGTGCCTCTTCGAAGGTGGTGGGCACGGGGTGGGGCATGGTGTCTCCGGTCATGACGAAGGAACGGGGATCGGATGGCTGCCGGGTCGGAGGTGCGGGTCCTCCCGGCCCCGGCAGGCGAAGGACTCGCACTCCTCGGGTGTTGCCGGGTACGCCGACCTCTGTCTCCACCGAGATACGCTCATCGCCGAGTTCGTGGCCCCTGACCCCACGGGGTCGTTCTCGGGAAGACCGCGGCACTTCTCCGTGAGGTCACTCTCGGCACGCTCGCGGACCCAGCGGACCCCGGCGACGCATGGCCTCGTAGTTCTCGGTGAGGACCCGCAGGTCCCGGGCTCGGAGTCCACACCGACTCCGGCTGGACAAGCCGCTCGACGGTGCGGTCGCGGGGAGTAGCCGATCGCATGTGATCGTTTCTCCGTCTGCTCGTTCGGTACGGGCGCTCAGTGGTCGAATCTCCTGGCGCAGCGGGGCAGGCGTCTTCCACGACTGCGCGGTCCGGCTGGTCCGCCCGCAGCCCGCGGCCGTCCGGGACGTCGGTCCAGAGGGCGCGCGGGCGGGGCGGTAGCGGACCGGCTGTGGCGCGGTGACCTCGTCGGCGCGGCCCGTCATCGCGGCAGACGCCGTACACCCGGCACGGCCCGAACCGGTCCCGCTCCCCCGACGCGTTTCCGTCGGACCGCGCGGTTCCCTGCCGCGGGACGCCGGCGGCTCGGGAGCGTCAGGGGATGGTCAGGCCGCCCGCCAGGAGGGCTTGCCGGTTGGCCGCGAGCAGTTCGAAGCGGTCGGCTTCCGTCTGGTCGATCTCCGTGATGTGCCACCGCAGGTGGGCTCCCGCGCGCAACGCACCCGGGATGTCGATGTCTCCGGTACCGATGGGTGTCTGCGGTGCTTCCCGTATGGCCGGCCCGTCCTTGAGGTGGACGGCCACGACGCGTTCGCCGAGGCGTTCGACGACCTCGGCCGGGTCCTGGCCGGCCACGGCGGCCCAGTAGACGTCGACCTCGGCAAGGACCTCGGCGTCGAGCAGATCCCACAACAGGTCGAAGGCGGGGGCGCCGCCCGGCAGCCGGGCCCACTCGAAGTGGTGGTTGTGGTACCCGAGCCGGATACCCGCGCCGACCAGCTCCCGCGCCGCCTCGTTGAGACGGTCGGCGAAGGCGCGTACTCCGTCAACGCTCTCCAGGGACCGCTCGTCGAAGCCGTCGACGAGCCAGGGAACCGGCACGAAGGCGGTGTCCGTGCCCAGGATCCGGCAGGTCTCGATCACCGACGCCTGGCTGTCGGCCGAGACGGCGACGTGCACGGAGCTGACACCGAGGCCGGCCGCGTCCAGGTCCGCGCGCAACGCATGGGCGGAGGCCGCCAGTTCGCCGGGAGGTGTGTTCCACAGACCGAGCGCGAACGGCTCGACGTGGCGGAAGCCGAGCGCGGCGAGGCGGGCGAGAGTGCCGCGGCGGTCGGTCTGCAGAGCCTCGATCACGCTGTACAGCTGGACGGCGAGGGTGCCAGGTCTCATTCTTCGTCCTCTGATTGTGCGACCTGCGGGAAAGTCATACTCATGAAGGCCCGGACCGGGCCGACGATGTCGAGGTCCTGGTCGAGCAGCCATTGCAACTGCAGGCCGTTGAGCACGGCCTGCAGCAGGGTGGCGGCGTGTTCGGGGGCGAGCGCCTCGTGGAGTTCTCCGCGCCGTTCCTTGCCGCGCATACCTCGTGTGAACCGGTCGTTCCCCCAGGCGTAGCGATGGGCGAAGTATCCGTGCGCGGGATGCCCGGGACGTGAGGCGGCAACCGCGAGCTCGATCCACAGCCGCATCAGCTCGGGGGCTTTCTGATGGTGGCGCAGCATGTCGCCGAGGTACGGCGCGAGGTGGTCCATGTCCGGGACCTTCGACTCGGCGTACCGCCGCTCCTCGGTGTCGCGCTCGGCGAGTACGGCGGCGAGCAGGTCGTCCTTGTTGCGGAAGTGATGCAGCAGCCCGGCATGGGTGATCCCGGCCCGCTCGGCGATGTCCCGCAGCGAAGCCTTCGTGAACCCGTGTTCCGCGAAGCTCGCACGCGCCGCCCGGACGATCTCCGCCCGCCTGGCCGGGGTCTTGGTGTACGGGCCGCGGGCCCTGGGTTGAGCCACAGTGCGCTTCCTCCTCTCGAGCCCCGTCATCACGATGCCGAAAACCTTCCAAGGCTTAAAATTTCAAGCCTGCCCGGAGTCTGAGCCGCGATCACCGCGAACGCAAGGGGCGGGACGCGGCGATTTCACGCCAGATAACGCTCTGATTACGAACGCGACCTCCACTCTTCCCGCGCATCGCGGCGAGGCTTACCTTCCGAGTGAAATTCGACCACGTGGTAACTGTTCGGATGGCGAGGCACAGCGACGGAACCGCGACCGCTGCGATGGCCCCGCTCACCACCACACGCCTGCACCGCCCAGGGCTCCGCCGCACGACCCCACACCTGCATCGACCCATGCGTGCACCCGTGCCTGACCGCACCGACCTACCGACGCACCGACGACCGCCTCGGCTCTCCAGGTTCCAGGACGAAGGAATCCACCCATGCGCATCCGCTTCTCGCACTCCCGGCCCAGGCCACGGCCGCACTCGCAGGCCCTGACCGCCGCGGTGGCCATAGCCCTGCTGGCGACGGCCACGGCGGCGTGCGACAGCACCCCGGCCGCGACCTCGAACTCCGGCGCCGACCAGACCCTCGCGCTGTCCATCCTCGGCACCCCCAACTCGTTCGACCCCGCCCAGCTCATCGAGGGCCAGCAGACCTACGTCTGGGACTCGATCTTCGACACGCTGCTCCTCCAGGACAACAAGGGCGAGCTCCACCCCGGCGCGGCGCAGAGCTGGTCGTACTCGAAGGACGGCCGCACGCTGACGCTGAAGATCCGTCAGGGCATGAAGTTCAGCTCGGGCGACCCGGTGGACGCGAACGCGGTGAAGGCCACCCTGGACCGGATCCACTCGACACCCGGCCAGAGCCAGCTGTCGCTGGCCGCCGTCTCCTCCGTCGAAGCCCCCGACGCCTCCACGGTGGTCATCAGGCTCAAGCAGCCCGACGCCTCACTGCTCCTCTCGCTGTCGACGGCCCCCGGCGTGATCGGCGACCCGAAGACGATGGCGAACAAGTCCACCGCCCTGAACCCGGTCGGCTCCGGCCCGTACACCCTCGACACGAAGTCGACGGTCAACGGCTCCGTCTACGTCCTCAACCGCCGGAACGACTACTGGAACAAGAAGGCGTACCCCTTCAAGACGGTCAAGATCCGCGTGATCACCGACCCCACCGCATCGGCGAACGCCCTCAAGGCGGGCCAGACCAACTCAGGCACCATCGACCCCTCGCAGGTGTCCGCGATCAAGGCGGCCGGGTTCCGGATCACCCATGTGGAAGCGACCGCGGGCGCCTACCTCGTCCTCGGCGACCGCACGGGCAGCAAGCTGAAGCCACTGGGCGACCTGCGCGTCCGCAAGGCCATCAACATGGCCTTCGACCGGCAGAAGATCGTCCAGCAGATACTGCAGGGCTCCGGCAAGGCCACCGACCAACTGTTCAACCCCAAGGGCGGGGCCTACGACGCGGCGCTCGACAAGATGTATCCCTTCGACGTCGCCGGGGCGAAGAAGCTCCTCGCCGAGGCCGGCTACCCGAAGGGCTTCTCCGTCACCATGCCGAGCCTCGTCTTCACCAAGAGCTTCGAGCCGATCTTCACCCAGGCGCTCGGTGACATCGGCATCAAGGTGACCTGGGAGCCGGTGCCCGCACAGCAGTCCACCACCGCCGTCTCGTCGGGCAAGTACCCGATGTACCTGATCGTCGACGGCCTCAGCTCCGACCCGGGCATGACCAGGAGCTTCTACAGCCCGACCGGCTTCCGCAACGTGTTCCACTCCACCGACCCGAAGCTGACCAAGCTGCTCGGGCAGGCCGCCCAGGAGCTCGACCCGGCGAAGTCGGCCGGGATCTACCGGGAGATCAACGAGTTCGGCGTGGAGAACGCCTGGCTGACACCCGTCTTCTACATCGGCACCGACTGGGCCACCAAGAAGGGCATCACCTACCTCGGCGACGGCTCCGCCACGATGGCCACCATCCGGCAGTTCGGCGTGGCCGGCTCCGCGCAGTCCGGAGGGTGAGCGGACACCCATGACGCTCTATGTGCTGCGTCGCCTGACCGCGGGCCTCGTGCTCGCGGTCCTGGTGACCATGATCACGTTCCTGCTGCTCAGCACGACCTTCGACGACGTCGCGAGCAGTGTCCTCGGCAACGGCGCCACCCACCGGCAGATCACCGCCCAGAAGGCTCTGATGGGCCTCGACCGGCCGGTGGCCGTCCAGTACGCCGACTGGCTCGCGCACGCCGTCCGGGGCGACCTCGGCACCTCCTACTTCACCAGCGAGCCGGTCCGCTCCGCCATCACCGCCCGGCTCGGCGTCACCCTGTCGATCGTCGTCGTCGCGCTGCTCGCCACCTCGCTCATCAGCGTGGCGCTCGGCGTTGCCGCCGCCGCGCGCGGCGGCGCCGTCGACCGGTTCGCGCAGGGCGCCGCGATGACCGGCTACCTCGTCCCCAGCCTGCTGGTCGCCATCGCGCTGGTCTACGTGTTCGCCATCAAGCTGCATGTCTTCCCGGCCACCGGCTACACGGACTTCAGCGAGAGCCCGACCCGCTGGGCGAGTTCCATCGCCATCCCCGTGGTCGCCCTGATGATGGGCGGGGTCGCCAGTCTCACCTCGCAGATCCGCGGCGCCATGATCGGCGAGCTGCGCAAGGACTACGTGCGCACCCTGCGCACCCGGGGCATCCCGACCCGCTCCATCGTCCTGCGGCACGCCCTGCGCAACGCCGCCGGACCGGCCCTCACCGTGCTGTCCCTGGAGTTCATCCAGATGCTGGGCGGGGCCCTGATCATCGAGCAGATCTTCGCGCTGCCGGGCTTCGGCCAGTACGCGTTCAACGCCTCCCTGCAGGGCGACGTGCCGATCATCATGGGCATCAGCCTCTTCGGTGTGCTCCTCGTCGTGGTCGTCAACCTCGTCGTCGATCTCCTCAACGGCTGGCTCAACCCGAAGGCGAGGACGACCAGTTGACCACCGCGAATACGAACACGCGCCGCCGGTCGACCCTGCGGCGCCTGCTCGGCGACCCCCAGGCCGTCGGCAGCGCGAGCCTGCTCGTCGTCATCGTCCTGCTCGGCCTGCTCGCCCCCGTCCTCACCGAGCACGGTGCCAACCAGGCGAACCTGGACGCCGTCAACGCCGGCCCCGGTGAACACGGTTACCTGCTCGGCGGGGACAAGAGCGGCCGTGACATCTTCGCCGGACTCCTGTACTCCATCGACACCAGCACGGTGTCGGCGCTCATCGGCGCGAGCGTCGCCCTCACGATCGGGATCACGTCCGGGCTGATCGGGGGGTACTTCGGGCGGCGCGTGCGCGGAGTCACCGAGTGGCTGTTCAGCCTGATCATGACGTTCCCCGGGCTGCTCCTGCTCATCATCCTGATGCCGGTGACCAAGGGCGACTACCGGGCCACCATGGTCGTCTTCGGTGTGCTGCTCTCCCCGGGCATCTACCGGCTCGTCCGCAATCTCGTCCTCGGCGTGAAGAACGAGCTGTACGTGGACGCCGCCCGCGTCTCGGGCCTCCCCGACCGGCGCATCCTGCGCCGGCACGTACTCACCGTGGTGCGCGGGCCGGTGATCATCGCCACGGCGTTCCTCGCCGGGTCGTCCATCGCCGTCCAGTCGGGGCTCGCCTTCCTCGGCGTCGGCTCCACCACGGTACCCAGCTTCGGCGCGATGATCTCCGAAGGCTTCACCAACCTGTACGAGGAGCCCCTGCAGTTCCTGTGGCCCAGCATCACGCTCGGCCTCATCACGGCCTCCCTCGTCCTCCTCGGGAACGCGCTGCGGGACGCCCTGGAGGGCGGGCGTCCGAAACCGGCCCGGATCGTCACCGCCACCGCGTACCGGCCGCCCCGCGCCCCCGAGGACACCACGTCCGCCCTCCTCACCATCGACGACCTGGCGATCGCCTACCCCACGCCCACCGGCGAGCTCAAGGAGGTCGTCAGCGGTGTCACGCTCACCGTGGCGGCCGGGGAGACCCTCGGCCTGGTCGGCGAGTCCGGCTCCGGCAAGACACAGACCGCGTTCGCCGCGCTGGGCGTACTGCCGGCGGAGGCCGTCGTCACCCGCGGTTCGATCCGGCTCGACGGCCGGGAGTTGCTCGGCCTGAGCGAGCGCGAACTGCGGGCGGTACGGGGGACGTCCGTCGCCTACGTCCCCCAGGAACCCATGTCCAACCTGGACCCGTCCTGCACGGTGGGCGCCCAGCTCGTCGAGGGCGTGCGCGCGGCGACGCCCATGTCCACGGCGGACGCACGCGAGCGGGTCGTCGCCCTCCTCGCCAGGGTCGGCATCCCCGACCCCGAGCGCACCTTCCGCTCCTACCCGCACCAGATCTCCGGCGGGATGGCACAGCGCGTCCTCATCGCGGGCGCCGTCGCCAGCCGTCCCCTGCTGCTCATCGCCGACGAACCGACCACCGCCCTCGACGTCACCGTCCAGGCGGAGATCCTCGACCTGCTGCGCGACCTGCAGAAGGACCTCGACATGGCCGTACTCCTCGTGACGCACAACTTCGGCGTGGTCGCGGACATCTGCGGCCGCGTTGCCGTCATGCGAGAGGGCACGGTCGTCGAGACCGGCGTGACGGAGGAACTGTTCGCCGCGCCCCGGCACCCGTACACGCGGGGGCTCCTGGACTCGATCCTCGACGAGACGGTCCTGCGCACCGACCCTCCGGCCCCCGCTGCGGACGTTCTCGAAACGGAGACCCGATGACCACCCTGCTGGAGGTCAGCGACCTGCGCATCACCTACCCCGGACGCGGCTTCCGGGCCCGCCCCAACGAGGTTCTGCACGGAGTGTCACTCACCGTGGACCAGGGCGAGACCCTCGGCATCGTCGGCGAGTCCGGCTCCGGCAAAACGACCATCGGCCGGTCCGTGCTCGGCCTCGCCACGCCCAGCGGCGGCACCGTCCGCTTCCGGGGCCACGACATCACCCACGCCGGACGCAAGAAACGCCGCGCCCTCGCCCGCGACATCCAGGTCGTCTTCCAGGACCCGTACTCCTCCCTCAACCCGGCTCTCACCATCGGTGACATCCTCGGCGAGCCACTGGTCGTCCACGGCAGCACGGCAGCCGAGGCCCGGCAACGAGTCGCCGAACTGCTCGACCAGGTGGGGTTGCCGAAGGACGCGTCGCAGCGGCTGCCACGGGAGTTCAGCGGTGGTCAGCGGCAGCGCATCGCGATCGCCCGCGCACTGGCACCCGCCCCGCGCCTCATCGTGTGCGACGAACCCGTCTCCGCACTCGACCTCACCACCCAGGCCCGTGTGCTCGACCTGCTCGTCGGCATCCAGCGCCGCACCGGCGTCGCCTACCTGTTCATCTCTCACGACCTCGCGGTCATCCGGCACGTCAGCCACCGCGTGAGCGTGATCCACCGGGGTGACATCGTCGAGACCGGACCGGCTGGCGCGGTCACCGCGAGCCCCGAACACCCCTACACCCAAAAGCTGTTGCTCGCAGCGCCGGTCGCGGACCCGGCCGAGCAGCGCCGGCGGCGCGAAGCGCGGCAACACCTGTCACGTCCCGTCGTACAACCGTAGGTGTGTCTACGATCCACGAGCCGTCGTCCGTCGGGAACCGAAGAACCGGGAAGAGGATCAGCGTGGCGCCGTGGACGACGGCGCGGGGCAGGACCTGCGGGTCGGTGCTCCCGCCGGCACCTCCGGATCACCGCGACCGGTGGCCGCCGCCACGCTCAAGGCCGCCTTGCCGGGCCGGCAGCACGCCCGACGCCGGTCCCTCCACGTTCACCGCACGCCGACGCGTCGTCGTATCGTGGTCCGCCCCGGCCCCAACTCCGTCTCAACACCGTCAGGAAGGATGACGGTGGCGGTGGAAGTGGGCGGGACATCGACGCTGACGTGGAGTTCGTCGCCCTCGGTGCGCCATTCCACCGCGATGGTGCCGCGCGGGCTGTCGAAGGTGCCGCGCGCCCAGTCGACCGACGCGTGGGGTACGGGCGCGACGACGAACCGCTCCCAGGCCACCGAGTTCTCGGCCTGCCGCAGTCCGAGGGTGTGGGTGTGCAGGAAGCTGATGACGGCGCCCTTGCTGTAGTGGTTGAGGGAGTCGCGGGCGACGCCACTCTCGTCCACGCCGTCCCAGTCCTCCCAGACCGTGGTGGCACCGCGGTCCAGCATGCCGAGCCACGACGGTGAGGTGCGCTGGAGGAGCACCCGGTAGGCGAGGTCGGCGTGACCGGTGTCGGTGAGGACGGGCAGCAGGTGTGCGGTGGAGAGGAATCCGGTGCCCAGATGTGTGCCGGCCGCCTCGATGAGCGCGGCCAGTCGCGCGGCCACGGCGTCGCGCAGCTGGTCGGGCGCCAGGCCGTAGGCGAGGGCGCGGACGTAACTCGCCTGGGTGTCGACGGTGGTACGGCCACTGTCGTCGAGGAACTCCGTCCGCCAGGCTTCCATGATCCGCTCCGCCAGCCGGGTGTAGCGGACGGCGTCGGTCTCGCGGTCCAGGACCCGGGCGATCCTGGCGAGGGTGCTGGTCGAGCGGTACAGGAACGCGGTACCGACCTCGCCCTTGTCGGTCTTCATCCAGGCCTCGGGCTCGTCGTCCGCCGGTTCGATGAGCGAGCCGTCCGCGGCGCGGGGCTTGGGCTCGCACCACTCACCCCAGTGGAAGGAGCCGTCCCAGATGAACTCCTCGTGCGGCAGAGGCTCGGCCGAGCGGGCCACCCGGGAAGGGTGGCGGGCGGTGCGGGCGGTGGCCAGCGCCCACTCGAGCCAGCGGACCATCGCGTCCCAGTTCTCGTCGAGCACCCGGCGGTCTCCGTATGTCTCGTACAGCTCCCACGGCACCAGCACGATGGCGTCGCCCCAGCCGGCGGAGCCCGTCATCATGTCCAGCCGCTGATCGCCGCGGAGCTTGATGCGCCGTCCGTCCGGGGAGAAATTGGCGATACGCCCGTCGTCCAGTTGGTCGTCGCGGACCGAACGCAGCCACTTGCGGCTGAACCCGGACACGTCGTAGAGACGCGTGGCGCTCGGGAGAAAGACCTGGTAGTCGCCGGTCCAGCCGATGCGCTCGCGGGTGGGACAGTCGGTGGGCACGTCGACGGCGTTGCCTCTGAAGCTCCAGCGTGCGACCTCGTGCAGACGGTTGAGGTCCTGGTGGGAGCAGGCGAAGGTGCCGGTCGGGCGCAGGTCGGTGTGGACCACCCGCATGGCAAGGCTCGACGAGTCCAGCGGCACCTCGCCGCGCTCCAGGCGGGCGTAACGGAAACCGTGCACGGTGTGACGGGGCTCGAAGGCCTCGCCCGCGGCGCCGGAGGAGACGACTTCGTCGTGCTGGACGAAGACGGTCACCGGATCGCCCGGTCGCTGGATGTCGAGGTGGGAGGTGGTCAGGTCGCCGGTGACGGGGTCGAGGTGTTCGCCGTGGTCGATCACCGTGCGGGTACCGGCCGGGCCGAGGTCGGTGAGGACGATCCAGCCGGAGGCGTTCTGGCCGAAGTCGGCGACCCAGGCGCCGTCCGGCAGTCGGGTGAGCGAGACGGCTGGGCGGTCCTCGATGCGGCGCACGGGCGGGGCCGGGGACCAGTCGATCGGGGGCGCGGTGACGGCGTCCACGAGTACCGGCCGCCGGGGCCCGTACGGGAGGGTGAAGTCGGTGACCTGGCCGTCCATCAGATCGGCCCGGGTGATGCGGCTCGGGGCGGAGGTCCAGCGCTCGTCGGAGCGTACGACCTGACGCGTCCCGTCGGCGTGCTCCAGATGCAACTCCAGCCGCACGGCCAGCAGTTCACCCCAGCCGGCCGGCTTGCGGAAGGCGCCGACCCGGCCGCGGTACCAGCCGTCGGACAGCACGACCTCGATGGTGTTGGCGCCGGGGCGGACGGACGCGGTGACGTCGGCGGCCTGGGCGTACAGAGTACGGTCGTACGACGTCGAGCCCGGCGCGAGTTCGGCGGTTCCCGCGCGCTCGCCGTTGACGAACGCCTCGTACACACCGAGAGCCGTCGAGTAGAGGCGCGCGCGGACCGTCTCGGTGGTGGTGAAGGTGGCACGCAGAACGTGCGCGGGACGGGTGCCGGGCGGGCGATGGGCGGCCTGCGGATCGTCCGCCGGAGTGATCCAGTGCGCCGTCCAGTCCTCGTCGAGCAGCCCGGCCTCGAAGTCGTTCCAGGCGCTCCACTCGGAGACCTGAATGTCGGCACGGGTACGCACCCGCCACCGTACGCGCTCGCCGCTGTGCAGGGGATTGGACGGCCAGTCGACGTACAACTGACCGCTGTTGGTGGCGGTTTGGGCGGGTCGGCCGTCGACGTGGATCTCCAGCTCGTGGCCGGTCCAGGCCGTGGTGCCCGTCGGTGGCTTCCACGACAGCCGCGGACGGCTTCCGGAGACCGGGAACCGGTCGCCGCCGAAGTCGATGGTGAGATCGTACGGAGCAAGCGTGGCCATCGTCTCCATCCCCGTGGGCCGACTAATCGCCTTCACCCACATCGGTCGTCGCGCGCACCTGTCGCGTCGAGTCCCGGACCACCAGTCTCGTGGCCAGTTCGACGTGGTGGGAGTCGATGTCCTCCGCGGCGGCCAGACGCAGAGCGGTGCGCAACGCGACGGCCCCCATCTCGGGGACAGGGCCGTGGATCGTGGTCAGCGCGGGTGAGATCACCTGGGCCAGCGGGGTGTTGTCGAAGCCGACGACGCTGAGGTCGTCGGGTACGCGCAGGCCTCGCCGCCGAGCCGCTTCGATGAGCCCGGCGGCCAGTTCGTCCGAGGCGGCGAACACCGCGGTCGGCGCGGGATCCATGGCCAGCAGCCGTCCGCCGTGCTCGACGCCCTCCGCCGCGTGGAAGGTGCCGGCGTGACGGATCAGTTCGCCCGGTACCGGCGCGCCGGCCGCCTCCATCGCACTGCGAAACCCGTGCAGTCGGGCCTGGTTGGACCAGGCGTGCTCGGTGCCGCCGAGAAAGGCGATCCGGCGATGACCGAGGGAGAGCAGATGTGTGGCGGCGGTGTGACCGCCGGCGAAGTTGGTCGCACCGACGCTGACGATCGAGCCGTCGGGCAACGACTCCGGGTCGAGCAACACCACCGGCAGCCGAACCCGGTTCAGGGCTTCGATGATCGGGGGCGACAAGGTGTTCGCCGTCACCGTGATGACCGCGCGGCGACCGGCAGCGGCCAGGCCGCGGGCCCAGGCGGCAGGGTCGGCCGCCGGGTCGAGGTCGCCACGTCTGCTGACCACCACTGCGACGCCCTCACGGGCCCCGGCGTCCACCACGCTCTGGATGAGCTCGGTGTGGTAGATGCTGAGCCGCTCGAAGCCGAAGAACAGTTCCACGGTGGGGTGCGCGCGCAGATCGTCGCGGTTGCCGCCGTAGTTGTGCTGGCGCATCAGGTCCATGACCAGGTCGCGGGTCTGCTGGGCCACGTCGGGGCGCCCGTTGATGACCTTGGAGACGGTGGCCACCGAGACGCCGGCCTGCCGGGCGATCTGCGCCAGTGTCACTCGGTTGGAAACGGATGCCATGGTTCCCCCTGATGACGATTCGGGCTGAGTATTCCTCGTGGGTAGCACATTAACACCGAAACTTTTTTCGTAACATCAACTGGCCAGCAGGCGCCCTGAGCTGGGAGAAAAAGTCGCGCCCGAAGGGTTGACGAAGGTCATCACCCTCCCTAGCGTTCACCGTCAGCAAGCGATCCAGGAAAACAGTTTCGATCAATTGCGCATTTATTTTTCGAACCGCGCTGCGCGAGCCAGTAGCGCCGCCGTTCTCTTTCGCCCGGCCGACCCACCGAGCAACCACGCTCCGCGTCGGAACGGATCACCTGGCACCCCGACACCTCAGTCAGCGACCCATCGAGGAGGACTCGCAATGAGGCGAGACCACATTGCGGCGGCAGCTTCGCCGACCGGCCCCACCTTTCTGTCCCGGCGCGGCTTCCTCCTGGGAGCGATCGGTACCGGCATCGCCACCACCTCGCTGGCGGCCTGCGGTTCCGGCCAGTCGGCCGGATCGGGCGACTCGGAGATCGTGTTCATGAACCAGTCCCGCGGCCAGGCCGCGGCCTTGGCAGCGCTGGCCAAGCAGTACACGAAGCAGACCGGCGTGAAGATCAGGATCGACGACGTCGGCCCCACCGACTTCCTGACCAAGCTCCAGTCGAGCTCCCAGTCCCGCGACATGCCGGACATCTACTCGGCGGTCGACTCCTTCTCCATGGCGCCGTACTACAAGGCCGGTTGGGCCATGGACCTCACCGACCGGATGAAGTCCGGCTGGGGCGACACCTTCCGGCCCACCACGCTCAAGACGTCGACCTTCACGGCGGACAACCCGCAGGGAGTGAAGCCGGGCATCTACAGCGCCCACTGGGAGGCCCCCGCGCTGGGCATCTTCGTCAACTCCGCGATGTTCAAGGCCGCCGGCCTGGACCCGGACCAGCCGCCGGCCGGCATGAGCGAGTTCATCGACCAACTCGTGAAGATCAAGAAGTCCGGGAAGGGCCCCTTCTGGTTCGCGACCAGCCTGGTGAACCAGCTGGTCCAGGGGTACGCGTCCAACTACCTCACCGACGATGAGCTGAACGCCACCTTCATCGGCAAGTCCAGCTGGAAGAGCGACAGCTGGCGCAAGAGCCTGCAGATCCTGGTCGACCTGCGGGACGCCGGCGTCATCGCCACAGGCTCGCTTCCCTCCGGGAACAACGACAACCCCACCGTCGAGAAAGCCTTCTTCAACACCCAGGGCGTCGCGGCCGTCTTCGACGGCACCTCGGCCGTCGGTGTGGCCCGAGCGACCGCCCCGGACTTCACGGACTTCCGCTCCTTCCCGCTCCCCAAGGCCGACGACGGCACGCAGGATCCGCGGCTGGTCGCCGGTGCCGCCAAGGGCGCCGCGATCAACCCCAGAAGCAAGAACGCGGCCAAGGCGCTGAAGTTCGTCCAGTGGCTGACCGAGCCGGCCCAGCAGACGGCCTTCGCCCAGAAAGTGCCGCTCATACCCTCCGCGCGCGCGGTGTCCGATAAGCACATCCCGCAGCAGCTGGCCGGTATCGCCGCGAAGATCTCCGATGTCCAGCTCGTCCAGAACCAGATGCGGCAGCAGGTCATCACCGCCCTGCAGAAGGGAGCTCAGGCCATCGTGCTCAAGGAGCGCACGGTGGACCAGGTTCTCGGTGACCTCGACGCGGCGCAGCGGAGCGCGTAATGAGGCGCCGCACTCGGGTGCTGGCCGCCTGTCTCTTCCTGGCGCCGGCTCTGGCCGTGATCGCCGTGTTCACGGTGGTCCCTTTCGTTCAGGGCATCCTGCTGAGCTTCCAGTCCTGGGACGGGGTGAGCCTGGACACGCCGTTCGTCGGCCTCGCCAACTACCGCCAGGTGATGCACGACACCGGGTTCTGGGACTCGATGAAGAACGCCGTCGTCTTCGGCGCCGTAGGGCTGGTCGTCGCCAACGCGGTGTCGATGGTCATGGCCCTGGCCGTGCACCGCGCCCGCCGCGGATCGGCGTTCTTCCGCACCGTCTACTACCTGCCCGGGGTGTTCTCCACGGTGGTGGTGGGCGTGATGTTCTCGTGGTTCCTCGACCCGAACATCGGAATCGTCAATCAGACGCTGAAGACCCTCGGCCTCGGCGGTCTCCAGCACAACTGGCTGGGTGATCCCAAGACGGCCCTGATCGCAGTGGCCGTCGTGTTCACCTGGTACCACTGGGGATTCGGATTCATCCTCTTTCTCGCCGGCCGACAGGACGTGCCCAAGGAGCTGTACGAAGCCGCGTCGCTGGACGGGGCACGGGGCTGGGCCCAGTTCCGCCACATCACCTGGCCCGGGATGTCCCATGTCACCGGCATCGTCAGCGTGCTGACCCTGCTGAGCGGCCTGCAGATCTTCGGCACGGTGCAGGTGCTGACCAACGGCGGCCCCGCCGGTCACACCGAGGTCCCCACCCTGCACATCTACCAACAGGCCTTCCAGTACAACGAGTACGGCCCCGCCGCCGCGATGTCGGTCATCTTCGGGGTGTGCCTGGTCGTCCTCGCCTGCGTCCAGCTGTGGGTCTCCCGCAGGCTCGGCGGAAGCACGGACTCCCCCGCGCAGAAGGGCAATTGAGGGTGAACACGCTTCTCGATGCGGCACCGAGGGCAAAGACGGCAACGGCGCCGACGCGGGGCACTCGACAACGCCGGATCCGACAGCGCGGCCCGCGAGTCGCGCTGTACGCCCTGCTGATCGCAGGGGCGCTGGAAGCGCTGTTGCCGGTGCTGTGGATGCTGAGCGGATCCCTGCAGAGCGCCAAGCAGCTGTACAAGGGAACCGACCCCGTCCCGCACCCCTTCGAGTGGGGCAACTTCGCAACCGCGTGGAACGAGGGCGGTTTCAGCCAGTACCTGCCCAACAGCCTCCTCTACACGACGGCCGCGGTCCTCGGCATCCTGATCATCTCGAGCCTGGCCGGGTACGCGCTGGCACGCATCGAGTTCCCCGGCCGGGGCGTCGTCGTGGCCGCCATTCTCATCATCATGATCATCCCGCTGCCGGCCTCGTTCATCGCCCAGTACAAGCTGATGATCACGCTGGGCCTGGCCAACACCCGCATCGGCTACATCCTCGTCCTCATCGCCGGCGGGCTGCCGATCTCCATCCTGATCATGCGCGGGTTCTTCGCCGGTCAGCCCAGGGAACTGGAGGAGGCCGCCGCCATCGACGGCGCCTCTCTGCTCGGCACCTTCTGGCGGATCATCCTCCCCCTCGCCAAGCCCGGCCTGGTCGCGGTGGCCGTCATCCAGGCCATGCAGGTGTGGAACGAGTACCTCATGGGCCTGGTGCTGTTCAACGACAGCTCGCTGATGCCGGTGCAACGCGGGCTCACCAACTTCGTCTCGGCGGAGTCCCCGCAACAGCAGATCCTGCTCGCCGCCTCCCTCATCGCCGTGCTCCCGATCGTCGTCTTCTACGCGATCGCGCAGCGCCACATCATCAGCGGACTGTCGGCGGGAGCACTCAAGTGACCCCGGCTCCCCGCCGACCGGCTCGCCACTGCCGATCGCCTGTCCAGTCGGGGCCCGCCTGCCTGCGAAGGGGCCCTCAAGCAGTCATGCATCGTCAACCCTGCCTGTCCCCAGGAGGTTTGTTCCATGGCGGTCCTGCCCGCCCGCGTCCTTTTCGGCGCCGCGTACTACCACGAGTACCGGCCTCCCTACGGCACCGAATCGGCCGAGGAGCAGCTCAAGAGCGACCTCGACCTGATGGCCGAAGCGCACTTCACCGTCATCCGGGTCGGTGAGTCCGTATGGTCGACCTGGGAACCGGAGAACGACGCCTTCGACCTCGACTGGCTCCAGCCGGTCCTCGACGGCGCCCACGAACGCGGCATCTCCGTCATCCTGGGCACCCCGACCTACGCGGTTCCGCCGTGGCTGGCGCGACAGTACCCGGAAATCGCGGGTGAGCGGCGGACAGGCGAGCGCATCCCCTGGGGCGCCCGCCAGGAGGTCGACTACACCCACCCCGCATTCCGCTTCCACGCCGAACGGGTGATCCGCCGGATCCTCGCCCGCTACGCCCGCCACCCGGCCGTGATCGGCTTCCAGGTGGACAACGAGCCCGGCCTGGAGCTCTTCCACAACCACGGCGTCTTCCAGCGCTTCACCGACCACCTGCGCCACAGGTACGGCGACGTGGAGACCCTCAACCGCGAGTGGGGCCTGGTCTACTGGTCGCACCGACTGACCACGTGGGCCGACCTGTGGACGCCGGACGGCAACAGCCAGCCGCAGTACGACGTCGCCTGGCGGGAGTTCCAGGCCGCCCTGACCACCGAGTTCGTCGCCTGGCAGGCCGGTATCGTACGCGAGTACGCCCTGCCCGAGCAGTTCGTCACCACGTGCCTCTCGTATCCCCGCCCCGGGGTGGAGGACCACGAGCTGAACGAGGCACTGGACATCGCCGCGGGCAACCCCTACTACGGGATGCAGGACGCCCTGTCGTACAGCGCGCGGGCCTGGGCGGTCTCCCAGCTCGGGGACTGGATGTACGCCTCCCGCCAGGCCCCGTTCCTGGTCACCGAGACCAACGCCGGCACCATCGGCCCCGCCTGGGACAACCGTCCCGCCTACGACGGCCAGTGGCGCCAGGCCGCGTGGGCGCTGGTCACGCGCGGGGCCCGGATGATCGAGTACTGGCACTGGCACACCCTGCACTTCGGCACCGAGACCTACGTGGGCGGCATCCTCCCGCACAGCGGCAGAGCCGGTCGGATCTACGACGAACTGGCCCGCCTGGGAGCCGAGTTCGAGACCGCGGGCCCCCTGGTCGCCGGCCTCGAACCGGACGCGGACCTCACCATGGTCTACTCGACGCCGAGCAAGTGGCTGATGCAGAAGTACCCGCCACTGGGCAGCGACGGCGGGCCCGACCCGAACGCGTATCACGGCATCTTCGACCCTTTCTACCGGGGTGCCTTCCAGGAGGGCCGCCAGGTCCGCATCGTGCACGCCCGCCAGCTCCACGACCCGAGCGGTGAACGCACCGGCCCGAGCCCCGAGGAATCAGCACGCCGCCACCCCGTCCTGGTCGTCCCGGCCCTGTACCTGGCCGCCGACACCACGCTGGACTGGCTGGCCGCGTACGCGCACGCGGGCGGACACCTGGTACTCGGACCACGAACCGGCTACGCCGACCACGAGGCCCGGGCCCGCCAGGAGCCGGCACCCGGGCGGCTCGTCGCGGCCGCCGGCGCGAGCTACGAGGAATTCAGCAACCTGACCTCCGACATCCCGCTGCTCGCGGCGCCGGGCAGCCCCCTGCAGGTGCCGGAACGGGCCACGGCCACCCGCTGGATCGACGGACTCACCGTCCTGGACGCCGAGGTCCTCGCCACATACGACCACCCGCACTTCGGCCGCTGGCCCGCCGTCACGACCCGCCGCCACGGCGCGGGCCGGGTCACCTGCGTCGGCACGGTTCCCGGCGACGATCTCGCCCGGGCGCTGGCCAAGTGGCTGGCGCCCACCCCGCGCAGCGGCTGGCGGGACCTCCCGCCCTCGGTCACCGCCGCCACCGGTACGTCCGCGGACGGACGCCGTGTCCACGTCGTGCACAACTGGAGCTGGGACCCCGCTCACGTCACCGTACCCGTGGCGCTGTGCAACGTGCTGGACGGCACGGCCGTCCCCGCCGGCACGGCACTGCACCTGGGCGCCTGGGACGTACGCATCCTCGTCACCGCCGACGACGAAGCCGCCTCAGCCTGAGAAGACGACTTCGTGCCCTCTCCGTCCTGCTGTACACACGTCGCCGCATCCGCCGATCGCCATGATCGCCACGAACTCCGCCCGTCCTCAACCGCGAAGGGCCCCGCCCGTATGGCCACCCCACCCCCTTTCACGCGTTCCTCCGGCACAGTCGCGAACCCGCTGCTCGGAGTCTCCGGCACCCGGATCGAGACCTCCGACGGCACCCCGGTACGACTCCGTGGCGCGGGGCTCGGCGGCTGGATGAACATGGAGAACTTCATCACCGGGTTTCCGGGCAACGAGGCCGCGACGCGGTCCGCAATGCGGGAGGTGCTCGGGGAACGTCGCTACGAACTCTTCTTCGACCGGTTCCTGACCGTCTTCTTCGACGAGGCCGACGCCGCGCTGCTCGCAGGCAAAGGCGTCAACTGCCTCCGCCTGCCGGTGAACTACCGCCACTTCGAGGACGACGCCCGCCCCTTCGAGATCCGGGAGGAGGGCTTCGCCCATCTCGACCGTGTGGTGGACCTGTGCGCGCGGCACGGCATCTACACGATCATCGACCTGCACTCCCTGCCCGGCTACCAGAACCACCAGTGGCACTCCGACAACCCCACGCACCTTGCCCTCTTCTGGGCCCACCCGCACTTCCAGGACCGGGTGGTGCGCCTGTGGGAGGTCATCGCCGACCGCTACAAGGACAACCCGTGGGTGGCGGGCTACAACCCGGTCAACGAGCCCGCCGACGACTCCGGACAGGTGCTGCCCGCCTTCTACGACCGCCTCGCGGGCGCGATCCGCGCGGTCGACCCGCGCCACATCCTCTTCCTCGACGGCAACCACTACTCAACCGACTTCGCCGTCTTCGGCGAGCCCATCGAGAACGCCGTCTACACCTGCCACGACTACGCCCGCGCCGGCTTCGCCCGCAGCGGCGGCTACCCCGGAGACACAGACGGCACCTGGATCGACAAGGAACAGGTCGAAGAGGCTTTCCTGCGCCGCACGGCCTATATGCGCAAGACCAACACCCCGGTCTGGGTCGGTGAGTTCGGGCCGGTGTACACCGGAGACCCGGCGCGCGACGAGCAGAGTGCCCGACTGCTCGCCGACCAGCTGGAGATATACCGACGACATGAGGCGAGCTGGTCCATCTGGACCTACAAGGACGTCGGCCTGCAAGGACTCGTCCACATCGCGCCCGGCAGCGCCTACCACCGGCACTTCGCCGGGTTCATGGCGAAGAAGCACCGCCTGGGCGCGGAGGCCTGGAGTTCCCCGGACGGCGAGATCCGCGAGCTGGCCAAGCCGCTCGAACAACTCATCACCACCGAGTTCCCGGGCTTCTCCGGCAAGCCGTTCAGCACCCGTCAGTGGCTGGACGTCCTCCTGCGGCACATCCTGCTGGGCCAGCCGCTGGTCCAGGAGTACGCCGAACTCTTCCGGGGCCTCGGCGACGACGACGTCCTCGCCCTGGCCGACTCCTTCGCGCTGGAACAGTGCGTACAGCGCGACCGGCTCCTGGACCTGCTCGCCGGCGGATGAAGGGCGGGCCCGACCCGGCGCGCGCTGTCTTCCGGGCCCCGCGCGGCCACCAGGCCGTACAAGCAGGCCCGAACCGACGTCACCCACGCCGGGCCGGATTCACCATTCTCTGCCCACCGACCCCGGAGACCGACTGATGCACTCCGCCCGACGTGTGATCTGCAATCCCCTCGACCTCGCTTACCGCTACCAGGACATCCGCACCTCCAGCAGCGCCGACCGCACGAAGAGCAGTGAGCCGCGGCGCTCCGTCCACCGGGAGGCCGCGGACCCCTCCATCGTGCTGTACCAAGGCCACTTCTATATGTTCGCGTCGATGTCGGCCGGGTTCTGGCACTCGGAGGATCTACTGCGGTGGGAGTACCGCGCGACCTCCAAGCTGCCCGCCCTGGACTACGCTCCGGATGTCCGGGAGGTCGATGGAGCCCTGTACATCAGCGCGTCCAGGAGAAAGGACAACTGCCCCTTCTTCCGCAGCGTGGACCCGTTGGCCGACGACTTCGTCGAGGTCACGCCAGGCACCTTCCCCTTCTGGGACCCGAACCTGTTCCAGGACGACGACGGCGCCGTCTACCTCTACTGGGGCTGTGACAACCACACCCCCCTCTACGGGGTGCGCCTCTCGGACACCCTCGAGGCTGTCGGCCAACCAGTACCGCTGATCCGGGCCGACGCCGCGGCCCACGGCTGGGAACAGGTCGGCGAGGACTACGGCGCCACACCGACGCCCCCCGGTCAGGAGGAACTCCTCGCCCGGCTCGACGGCAACCCGTATATCGAGGGCGCGTGGATGACCAAGCACGACGGAACCTACTATCTGCAGTACGCGGCCCCCGGCACGCAACTCAACACCTACGCCGACGGGTATTACACGGCCTCATCTCCTCTGGGCCCGTTCGAGTACTCGCTCGACAGCCCGTTCTCGTCGACACCCGGCGGTTTCATCACCGGGGCAGGCCATGGGAGCACCTTCCAGGACCGTCACGGAAACTGGTGGCACGCGGCGACCATGCGCATCTCGGTGAACGACGACTTCGAGCGGCGTATCGGGATCTTCCCTGCCGGATTCGACCAGGACGGCGTGCTGTTCTGCAACCAGAACTTCGCCGACTACCCCTTCACCGTCCCCGACGGCCCCTTCGACCCGTGGACGCCGCCGGCCTGGATGCTGCTGTCCTACAAGGCGCATGCGACAGCCTCGTCCTCAGCCCCTGGCCACACCCCGGCGTCGGCGGTCGACGAGGACATCCGCACCTGGTGGGCGGCGGCCGGCCGCGAGCCTGGCGAATCCCTGACCGTCGACCTCGGCGCGTGCAAGACCGTACACGCGGTGCAGGTCAACCTGGCGGATCACGGACTGGGCGACGTGGTCCCCCTGGGCTGCGAAGGCGCAGACTGGAACGACCACATCTGGCGCGGCATCCTTCCCAGCCACCAGCCGGCGGAGACGGTGGTGGAGATCTCTCAGGACGGGCAGCAGTGGACTGTCCTGCGCGACTCCCGGGGAGCGGACACCGATGCTCCACACGCGTTCATCGTGCTCGATTCCCCCCTTCGCGCCCGATTCGTCCGGATCACCAGTGGCCGTATGCCGTTCGACGGTGTCTTCGCGGTCAGCGGTGTACGGGTCTTCGGGATCGGTGACGGCGCGGCTCCGCGCTCTGTCCGCGCCAAGGCCAGCCGGACAGACGGGCGCACCGCCAGGATCGAGTGGGACGCCGTCACCGGAGCCACCGGCTACAACATCCGTTACGGCCGCCATCCGGAGAAGCTCTACCACAGCTGGCTGATACACGAGCGGACCTCGCTCGACCTGCGCTCGCTCAATTCTGACGCACAGTACTGGGTGGCGGTGGACGCGTTCGGCGAAGGTGGCATCACACCTGGCACTGCAGTGCGAGTGAGGTGATCGCAGGCAGCGCGCGACGAGCCTGCCGCCCGGCGTGATCCTGACGGCAAGGCGGTCGTGTACGTCGTAGACGACGGCGACGCCCGGGCCTGCCTCGCCGCGGCCGGGGCCGAGCTGGGCGCCGAGACCCTGATGTCCGTGATCGAGCCAGACCCGATCGGCCGACGGGGCGTACCCGCGACGACGTCGCCCGCATGATGCTGGGACGGCCCTGGTCCTGCTGTTCCCGTTCTTTGAGCCAAAGGGCGACTCGCGCCCGCTCATCCATACCGCCGGGGTGACCCTTGCGTACCGGCGTCGGTGGCGCGGCATGTCCAGCGCCCGGTTGAGTCGCCGTCCATCCAGTAGGGCACACGCCTCTAGGCGGTCACGGCCGCGTTTACGAGCGGCCCTGTCGGCGGCGGCCTGTGCTCGTGCCTATGTTCCGGGTTCCGACCAATGACAGGTTCCACGGTGCCGTCGTGGGCAGGACAGCACCGTCGAGGGGCGCGGCCGTCGCAGGTGGCATAGTGCAGTCGTGACGATCGTGTGCGGCCAGACGGCGTGTGACCAGCGTTCTCGCTTTACCCGCCTCAGGCACCCCGCCCAGCCAGGGCTCTCGCTCGCGGTTCTCAGTCGTTCCCTCGGACACAGCCCTCCGCGCGGGTTGGGCCCCGAACAGCAAGGACAAGGGCGCCACGGTGGGCTACCGGTACCGCCCGCAGTACTTCGGCGAGATCTGGAAACCAGGAGAGCCCTCGCGGATCTTTCCTATCGTCTCCCGCGGAAACCATGGCACGGCGACCACCTCCTACGGCCAACTCGCTGACGCCTCTGCCTACATAGAGGGAGTCCACGTCGGCGCCTACGACGAGACTCCCGGCCTGGTCTTCAGTACGCGGCTGCCGCTGGATGAGGCGCTCACCGTGCACGCTCTCAAGGCCGAAGGCTCGGACGGCTGGCTGTCCGGTACAAGCACTACCCCGCTCGGGAGCCTGAACACACTGCTCCAGGACGAGGCATGGCCTCCAGGCATTCACCCACCGGCCGAAAATGGCAAAGGGCCGTCCGCGGAACCCGGCATTCACGTCACCGAGGAAATCACCGGGTGGTTCCAGCGAGTCCTCGCACGCACATCCGCCGCGGGGCTCACCGCCTTCGCCGGCGACGGGAACTCCACCACCCCGTACCTCACTACCCGCCAGGGATGCCGCCGCTTTTCTGCCGGCATCGCCCACGCGGCCACCGACAGCGTCCAGGACGTCAAATACAGTCTGCTCGGCATCCCGTTCGTCGGCACCGACCACATCTTCCGACTCAATGGAACACGCGTGGAGGCATTCTCCGGAGTCCACGCCGATCTCTTCGGCCACCTGAGCCACGGCCGCCTGGAGCAGTACCGCGGAGATGTCTACGCTCTGCGCTCCGCGTGGCCTTCGGACACGTGGGACGAGAAGTGGGACGGTCCCGTCTCGATACACCAGGACGGCTCCGTCCTGGCCATTCACCTGCTGCCCTGACGAATGGTGCGCCGCCAAGTGGACCAGTATCTTCCGGTGGTCATAGCGGGGCACGCAAAACGGGTGGCAGCAACTGCCGACGGCTTTCTGCCCCGCCCCTCGGCAGTAACTTTCTGCGATCACTTGATCCGCCGGAGCAGCTTCTCTGGCACGCCCCACCGACCACGCGCGGGGCCGTTCCCTGGGGAGAATTTTCAAGCGCAAGGACTGGCTCTGAGCAACCGGCTGCTGAGGACCGACGCCGGGGCCGCGAGGGAGCCGAGGTGGTCGCCAGAAGGGCCGCCAAAGCCGCTGGGGAGAATCCGGGGAGAACGAGATGTACTCCATGTCGGCCGGTTCTCCCCGCCGCGGGCCAACGGTCTTGCCGAAACTTGGGGCATCAGCATCAAAGGCAGACGCCGAGCATCACGGAGGGTAAGCGCACTTCGGGACCGGAACGCCGAAGACAGAGCGGGAACTTCTTCCTCTCCTGGTCATCCTCCGGACCGCCTCAGGGGAGCTCCACCTCGATGGCGGGGCACTCGAGGAAATACTCCGCCGAGGCCGAGGCCACTGAGGGAGACACGTCGAGATCGCGCGTCGGCCTGCGCCGTCAGGACGGTGAACACCGTCTGCCACATGCCGTCGATCGCCCACGCCCGCAGCCGGTTGTCCACGCCCTTCCACGAACCGTACGTCTCAGGCAGATCCTCCCCCGGCGAGCCGGGGACACCCGCACCCGGCTCGCGGCCTCCTCCGGCAAGGGTGTGGCCACGGTCCACCGCTGCGTCCGCGAGGCCGTGGGCCCCCTGGCCACGCTGGTTCCCACACTTCAACAGGCCCTCGATCGCGCGGCATCCGAGGCGTTCGTGATCCTGGACGACACCCGGCTGCCCAGTGACCGGATCGCCACCGGCCGGCCCTTCCACTCGGGCAGGCACCGCAAGCACGGCATGCATGTCCAAGCCCTCGCCGACCCGTTCGGCCGCCTGCTGCGGGCCTACGCCGCACTGCCCGGAACCGGGAACGACATCAAGGCGGCCCGCACTCACCGCATCATCGACGCCTTGGGCGAGGCCGGTCTGACCTGCGAGAGCAACTGGCATACAGAGAGGGAAAGTTCACCAAACACCTCTAGTGGATCCTGGACACCGGACGTCGTGCTCGCAGGCCTCGTGGTCCCCCGGTAGGGTTCTGCCCAGACGTTGATGATCACTATTGGCACGACGACATACCGTCACGTCTTCTCGGTGGTCGGCGTTCTGGGCTGGCTGTGGGGGCGTGTGATGACCTTCGGTGAGAAGTTGCGGGATCTGCGCCGGGCTTCAGGGCTGACACAGGAGGAGCTCGCCCAGGCCGCCGGGCTGACGGCCAGGTCGATCAGGGATCTGGAGCGGGGCCGTCGGCAGCGGCCGCAGCGCCGCACGCTGGAGCTGCTGGTGACGGCGTTGGGACTGACCGACGCCGACGCCGTCGCGCTGCTTGCCGCCGACCGTTCTGGTCGGCAGGGCGGTCCTCCGGCCGATGACGGCGCCACCGAATCGGGTCTGCTCGATCGTCGCCGTCAACTGGCGGTACTTGACCGCGCGGCCGGTGAGGCCCGGGCCGGTCGGGGTGCGGTGGTGCTGGTGCGGGCGGGCGCGGGGATGGGGAAGACCTCCCTGGTGAACGCCTGGGCGGAGGCCGAGCAGCCGCGTGGGATCAGGGTGGTGCGGGGCAGCGGGGCGGAGCTGGAGCAGGACTTCGCCTTCTCGGTACTGCGGCAGTTGGCCGAGCCGCTGCTGGCCCGTGCCGGTCGGGCCGGGCGGGAGCGGCTGCTCTCGGGTCCGGCGGAGCCGGCGTCGCACGCCCTGCGGGTGGCTGGACTCGGTGACGCCGGAGGCCTGTCGTCGGAGGCGTCTCAGGGCCTGCTGCACAGCCTGTACTGGCTGATGGTGCATGTCACGGACGACGGGCCGATCGCTCTGGTGGTCGACGACGCGCACTGGGCGGACGGCCCGTCCGTACGGTGGCTGGAGTACCTGGCGCGACGTCTGCGCGGTCTGCCGTTGCTGCTGGTGCTGACGGCACGGCCGGACAGCGGGACCGGGGCCGAACCGCTGCTGGAGCGAATCGCCGCCCAGCCGCACTGCGTGCGGGTCGGGTTGCCGGCGCTGGGCGTCGACAGCGTGGCGGGGCTGGTGCGGGCGAGTCTGGGCCAGGACGCCGAACCGCGGTTCGTCGCCGCCTGCGCCGAGGCGACCCAGGGCAACCCCCTGCTGCTGCGCGAGTTGCTCCGCACCCTTGCCGACAAGAGTGTCAGGCCCGTCGATGACCGAGCACGGCTGGTCGAGGAGTTCCGCGGCCGGATCCTGGCGGACACCGTGGTCAAGCGGCTGATCGGCCAGCCCGAGCCGACCCGGCGGCTGGCCGAGGCCCTGGTGGTGCTGGGGGACGGAACTGACTGGCATCTGGCGGCCGAACTGTCGGAGTTGGGCGAGGCGCAGGCCCGTGAGCACGGGCGCCGGTTGCGGCGGATCGGTGTGCTGGCACCTGGTGAGCCGGTGCGGTTCGATCATCCCCTGATCCGTGCTGCGATCGCCGAGACCGTCGTCGGACCGGTGGAGCTGGCCGCCGGACACGCGCGGGCGGCCGAACTACTGCGGCGCGAGGGGGCGGCCGGTGATCTGGTGGCCGCCCACCTGCTGCTGGCCGAACCGAGCGGTGAGCCCTGGCGGGTCGAAGCCCTGCGGCAGGCGGCGCGGGCCACGCGTGGCCGAGGCGCCCCGGAGGTCACCGCGGCCTATCTGCGCCGTGCCCTGCGGGAGCCGATGTCCGGCAAAGAACGCGGCCCACTGCTGCTGGAGTTGGGCGGCGACGAGTTGCAGCTCGATGTCGGTGCCGCGCGGCATCATCTGACGCAGGCATCCGCGGTGTTGACGGACCCGTACTCCCGCGCTCAGGCGGCCTATCTACTCGCCAACGCGCTGTTCCTCGGGCATGAGCACGCGGATGCCGTCGAGGTGCTCGCCCGCGCGGTGGAGGACCTGCGGCAAGCCGACGACGGCACCGGGGCGGCCCGTGAGGTGTCATGGTTTCTGCAGGCCCAGATGCTCCTGATCGGCTATGACCAGCTGTCCACTCTCCCCGCGGCCCGGCAACTCGCCGGCCGGCTGTGGGATTACAAGCTGGCCGGTGACACCCCGGGTGAGTGCGCGGTCCTGGCCGCGTTGGCCGCCTCGGCCGTCGCCGGGGATGCCGGCGCCGAGGTCGCCAACAGCCTTCTGGACCGGGCTCTGCGCGGCGGGTTGGCAGCCATGGACCAGTCGCAGATGCTCGTGAGTCTGGCCGGGACGGTCTTCCTGACCACGGACCGTCTCGACGACGCGGCCGCCCGGTTCGAGCAGATCGCCGACATCGGTGCGCGGTGGGGCGTGTTCCTCATGGTGTCGACGGCGATGATATGGCAGCTCAGGGTCCGCGCGCGCCGCGGCCAACAGCTGGCGCTCACGGCGGACTTCGGACATCCCGCCGTCACGGACGGCGAGGGCCTGGAGCCGCGGGCACGGCTGGCGCTGATGGCCCAGGTGGGCGAATCGCTGATCGAGCGGGGCGACCTGGCCTCGGCCGCACGGCTGCTGGTGCCGGACGCCGGCACCGACCGGGGCGGCTGGGTGTGGCAGGGACCGATGCTCCTCGCACGCAGCCGCGTGTACGCCGCGCGGGGCAATCGGGCCGCCGCCCTCACGGTCCTGCTGGAGTACGGTGCGCAGGAGAAGCGGACGCGGGTCACGAACCTGACCGGGGCGCCCTGGCGGTCGCGGGCGGCGCTGCTGCACCTGGCGCTCGGACAGCGGACCGACGCGCTTCAACTGGCCACCGAGGAACTGGAGCTGGCCCACCGCTGGGGCACCGAGCGGGTGATCGGCCTGGCGTCGCGCTGCCTGGGGGTCGTCATGGGCGGCCCCGAAGGGGAGGCCCTCCTGCGCGAGGCCACCGCCATACTGGAGCGGTCTCCGGCCCGCCTGGAACTGGCCCGGACCCGGTACGAGCTGGGCGTCGCGCTGTCGCGCAGAGGAGAGACCCACCAGAGCGGCCAGGTTCTCACCCAGGCGCTGGACCTCGCCGATGCCTGCGGCAGTCTCCTCCTGTCCGGCCGGGTACGCCGGGCGCTGACCGAACTGGGGGTGCGCCCGAGAGCCGCGTCGGCAGTCGCCCCGAGTCTGTCGCTGACCGAGCACCGGGTGCTGGAGCTGGTAGGCGCCGACTACAGCGACCGTCAGGTCGCCCAGGCCCTGCTGCTGACTACGCAGGACGTGACCGGCCTGGTGGAGCGAGTGGGCCGCAAGCTGGGGGTGACCAACCGGTCGGAACTGGCACGCCTGGCGGGAGCCGGCCACGCCCGGTAGGTACCGTGGGGCTCGAGAGCGGGCTTCCCGCCACACCCCCAGCCGGCTTGCCCAGGACCTGGATGTCACGGTCGCCGGGGAGCCTGGAACCGGACGTCGCCGGAGGTGTGGGCTTCTGGCTCACGCTCCCGTTTCGCTCCGGTGGATCTTCCGGTAGTCCGTCCCCTGCTTCTTCCCGGTACTCGTGTCCGTGTCGATGTTCTGCTTGTGAGGTGTCGAGCAGCCCCTCCTCGTGGAGAACCCGAAGAGCGCCGGCTGGTGAAGGGACTCGGCTCCCAAGCCCCGCAGGAGGTCTTCCACGACCGTCATCACTCCGGACGGTGTCGGGCATGGCCGGGACGGCGTCCGTGTGGGCTCCGCCCAGCCGTTCGCAGAACTCCCCCACAAGGCCGCCGCCACCGCGACATCAAGGACACCCCCAGCCCCGACCAGTCCGTCCCCACCTGCACGAACATCGCCCGTACCGATCAGCACGCCGCTGGCCTCCAGCACCGCGCCACCGCACTCGATCAGCGGGCAGCCCACGTACCCGGCCCGCTCGGCGAGCGGCTACACGGCAACGCCGAACGCCTGCGCGACCTCGCCGACGCCCACCACCGCACCCGCATCACCCTCCAGGACGGAACCGCATGAGCCCCGCACCCGACGGACGCGACCGCATCCGCGCGGCCATGGACCGCATCCTGCAAGAGACGCCGCCACCAGTTGACCGTGGAGAACCGGCAACTGCGTGAAGCGCTGTCCCAACCCGGAGTCGCTGTAACGGCATTGCCGTCCCGGCCTCGCGCCGACCGGAGCCCGTGATTACCTCAAGGGCCCTCTGAGAGATCGTGGTAGGCCCGAAAAGCCGCTTGTTGTTGATCTTGTGGTTCGGTCCGATGGCGTCCGTCGCCCATTCGGCCGAAGGCCGTTGGTGGTGATGCCGACTGTCATGTGGACCTCGGGTAGGACTGTGAGCCGCGCCTGTCAGCTGCGAGACGACGTGGTCGCTCGTGTACCGAGTGACCGACGCGAGTGAGCGGGACCAGATCAACCGTGACGACGTCGACCATCCACACCCGGGACCAGAACAGGTGAGATCGTCGGTGCCCAGGCCGGCTGCGCCGAGCTGGCATCCGGTGCACCAGGCCTCCTTTCTCGCCCGGTGCCTCGGACTGCTGGACGTACGTTCAACCTGAGTGATGTGGCAGCGGAACTCCCGTGACGGTGATCGAGCCGTTCAGTGCCGGATCTTGGGAGAAGACATGGGTCCACGCGACCTTCAGGCTCCGCGCCGATGTCGGGACGGTCTGATCCAGCGTCAGCGTGTCGGAGACGGTGCCGCCGGCCGGCACACTGATCGGTGCGAGCGGGTGTGCCGTGTAGGAGTTGCCTTGACCATCGGTCGCGGTGAAGTTGGAAAAGATCGGCAGGGTCACCGATGCGGCGGCGCCGTCGTGCGCGCTGACCGTCAGACTGACGTTCCCGCCGGCGTTGACGACCTTGACGACGGTCACGGTCAGGGCGCCGTCGGCGGCGGACCACGCGCCGGTGGCCGTCGCGGCGGGGAGCGGTGTGGGGGACGTCGTCCGGCTTCCGGTCCCGGAACCGGCCGGCTGGCCGAGCCCCTGGGCGATGGGCGGTGGTGTAGGCGGCTGGTCGTCGCTCTGCAACTCCCCGGCGATGCGCCCGCCCATGGAGGCGAAGCCGATCAGGAAGATGTTCAAGAAGACCAGGCCTGCCAGCATGGGCACGGTGCCCTGCTTGGCGCCGCGTTGGTCCACCACGCAGCGCATCGGGTTCCCCGCGCTGTAGCGGATCCTGACCGGATCGCCGGGGATCAGGAGTTTGTCGACCGCGCTGCGCATCGGTGAGGCGGTGATCAGCTCACCGGTCTGCGTGGTGAAGCGCACCACCGGGCGAATCGTGGTGGAGGAGGAGCTCAACCGCGTGGCCGTGTCGACGTGATGGGTCACCGTGATGTTGATCCGCACGACCTCGCCGGTCGTGGGCACGCCGCTGTTCAGCAGCTGACTCCGGCGTGCCCACCACAAGAAGGCGCCGATATCGACGGCCAGCAGGCCGGCTAGCGGCAATAGCACGAATAGCAACCACATAACTGCCCCTCAACGTCAATCCCTCGAATCGTCAGGAGTCTTACCCTGCGCCGAATCCTGGCGTCAACTTCGGTCCTTCAGCCGTGGTCACCCTTTGATTTGCGCGTTCCGACCGAAATATGCCCAAGGATCCCGCAGTCTGATCGCGGTCGGTGGCGCGTGACCAGGAGCGTGGGGCTCGCGCTCTTGGTTTGTTCCGGTAAAACTTCCGGTATTCCGTCCGGTTCTTCTTCCTGGTGTCCCTGTCCGCATCGATGTTTTGCTGTACGCGGTGGCTCTGCTGCGCAATTCCGAGATGCCTCCGCCGCAAGGACCGCGACCGCGATGCCGAGGCGATGACTACGGTCTCCCCAGCCGGATTCTGCTGCCCGGCCGAATTGAGTAGCAGAGTCGACGCTGGAGCCAAAACTCCCTCACACCCCCTGCCGTCAACACCGGTGGCCCCAGCCCGGATTGCCAAGTGGGTCACGAACCGCCGCCAAAGCCATGGGCCGGCGGCGCAGTCCAACAGCACCTCAACACGCAGAACTTGACAGGGAACGGACCCGGTCGGATGACACGACCCACGCCGTCCACGAGTCGCAGACCCTGCGCATCGAGCGCGTCCACGAAACCCCCGCCCACGAGACCGCCTGGACCGTAGCCGCCTACGAGACACCCGTCTCCGACCGCATGTGGGTCCTCACCGCGACCGGCGCCACCCCCGCCCCGGTGCTGCAGGATCTGCTCACCCACCTCGCTGACGGCAACGGCTGGGACACCGCCATCGGCGCCCCGGTGGACGAGAAGAAGGTCACCACAGCCACCCAGCCGCTCTCCGACGCCGGATGGAAGCACACCGTGGACGGGCGATGGCTCCGCCGGACATCCCCCGACGAGGACGCTGGCGTCCAGTTCGACGCCTTCACCGCACAGCACCCGGATCAGAACCTGGCCACCTGGCCACCTGGCCCGTCTGGGCCGCACCCGGTCCGGACCGGCCCACCTGGGCCATCACCGCGTCCCCGCACACCCCGCGTTGGCTGCCGACCGATCTCTCCGAATCCCTCGCCCACGAGACCGGCACGCGCCAGGCCCAGCCGGGCCGCGAGCACAAGACCCGCCTCGCCGCCAGTACGCCGGCAGCTCCGGCGGTCACGGCCGGCCGACCCGTCAGCCGTTCACGCTGATCATCGGCCTCCCCGAGCAGGGCAACGTAACGAGGGATCGCCGGTTGGCCGAACCGGCGATCCCGCAGACCATAGACAGTCCACCGCCACCCCCTGCCCGACCGTCGAAAGGCCCCGCCCACGACCGCAGACACAGCACGAAGCGCAGCCCGCCACGAGACGGGCGGCGGCATCCGATCACGCCGCCGCATAGCTCGCCCAGAACAGATCCTGCGCCCGCTCCACGTCTCTCGGCGTACGGAGCTGGACCTCCAGGTCGCCCGTCCCGTGGTGACCGAGCCCGGACACGTCCCGGGTGAAGCCCGGAACGAGGTCGACGTCCTTCGGGTCGGCCTTCAGGTAGACCAGCAGCTTGCTGCGCTGCGGCGGACACAGGCAGGCGAAGTTCCGCAGCCGCTGATACGCCCGGTAGCTCTTGCGCTCAACCCGGTTCACGCCGTCACCGAGCCCGAGCAGAACCTCGTCGACCGCGCCCGCCAACTCCATCATCGCCGCGCCCTGGAAGCCGGCCACCGCTCGGGCAACCGGCTGGCGCCGTGCCAGGCGGCAGCGGCTGCCGACGGCTTTCGTCGCAACCCTCGGCAGCAACCGCCTGTGATCATCGGACTCACCGGAGCAGCTTCCCTGGCACGCCCCACCGACCCCGCTCGGGGCCATTCCCTGGGGAGAATCTGGGGAGTATGAGCGGCGCTGGGGAGCACGTGGGGAGAATCGACTGCGTAACCGGGCACGAGCGCGAAAGGCCCAGAAAGACGGATCGGCCTAGGCCAGAGGCGTTCCTAGCAGCATCGCCGCAGGTCAGCGCCACCAGGTAAACGACTTGAAGAAGATCTCTTCGTCCTCCCGACTTCGAGCATCACGCCCCGTCTTGAGCGAGGCCATCTCCGACTCCCACCTCGCCCAGTTCAGGACCAAGTTCCGGACCATACACGGGCCAGAGCCCACCACCCCTGCTTCAAAGCCCGCATTCGTACTGGTCAGAGCCATGCAAGTCGTGTACCACCAGCAGACGAAGAATCTGCCGTGCACCTCCAGCAAGTCAGGTGTGATGCGTGCTCGGCGCGAATGCGAGGACGCGGGTTCAGTCCTTGCCCGAAGGCTGGGCACCGCCCCAGGCGGCCTGTTCGTTCAGCCACTCAGCCCGGTGCGGCCGCCGGGGACTCCGCCTGTCGAAAACCTGGCAGGGTCAGGCACAGGACGGCCGCGACGGCAGTCGTGGCGGCGAAGACGCCTACCGCCCAGGCGCCCGACGCGTGCTGGATGATCAGGCCGGCGATCAGCGGCGCCAGCGTTGCCAGCGCGGTGGCCGCCATCATCACGGTGCTGATGACTCGGCCGCGCATGTCCTCCGGCGCGCTGCGCAGCACCGCGGCAACCAGCGCGGCGTTCGCGGCCGGCGCGAGCAGCAGCGCCAGGGCGACCGGCGCCGCCACCAGCGGTGACGGGATGAGCAAGGCCGCAGCGCCGAACAGCAGGGCCCCGGCCAGGGTGATCGTGGTGGCCAGGGTTGCCAGGCGCATGCGCCCTTGCAGCCGGGGTGCGACCACCGCGCCGAGCAGCCCGCCGGCCGCGATGGCTGCCTGCACCAGACCGATCACCGCGGTGGAGGTACCGCCCTGTCGCATCGCGAGGGTGATGCTGAAGATCACGCCGCTGAAGGCGAAGTTCAGCAGGGGCGTCTGGATCACCGTCGCTCGCAGAATGGGCACCTGCCAGACGACCCGCAGGCCATCGGTCACCTCGCGCCACAACGCCTTGCGCCCGCCCGCGCTCTCCGGGCGGAACCGCCCGCGGATCCGGCTCACCGTGCCGAACGAGACCGCGAAGGAGACGGCGTCGGCCAGGAACGGGACGGCCCGGCCCATCCCGAACAGCACCCCGCCGAGCGCCGGGCCGGCCAGGCTGGCACCGTACGTCCGGCCTTCGGTGGCGGCCCACGCCTGCTCCAGCTGCCCGTCCGGCACGATTCCCGGCAGCGCGGCGGCGGCGGACGGGTCGAAGATGGCACCGGCAGCCCCCTCGATCAGGCTCACGACCAGGACCACCTGCCAGGACGCGAGATCCAGCACGATCAGGATGCCGAGCAGAGCCAGCAGCACGGTCCGCGTGATGTCGCAGATGATCATCGTCAGCGGCCGGTCGAACCGGTCCGACAGCGCCCCGGCGGGCAGCTGCAGGCACAGCACGGTAATGGCCCGCACCGTGCCCACCACCCCGGCGAGCACCACCGAGTGGGTCAGGGCCAGGATGAGCAGCGGGTAGGCGATCCCGCTGATCTGCGTGCCGGTATCGGACAGCAGCTGCCCGATCCACAGCATCCGGAAGCCCTTGTTGCGCCGGAGCGGAACCTGTTGTGGCACATCGGTGGCCGTCTCGATTCCGCTGGCGTCGCTCACCCCCAACACGATAGGCGCCGAGGTCGTCGCCCAGGTGTCCGATCTTGGACAGGGAGCCGGGTGAACGTCGAAGGGTGCGACTGTCCTTGATCACGTTGATTACACTCAGCATGATCGTGAAGGCCGTGCCCGCATGGCATCCTGCCCGACCCTGCCCACGTCCCGCCAACTCGCCGAGCAACACGGCCTCGCTGCCGAGGAGTTGTGCACACCCGAGGCGCTTCCTTCGCTGCTGGACGCGGTCCGTACCGTCCCAGATCCGCGCACGGCGCACCTGGTCGTTCACCCCTTGCCGACGCTGCTCGGCCTGGTCGCCTGCGCCCTGTTGTGCGGGGTGCGCTCGGTCCGCGGCGTGGTCCGCTGGGCGAGCGGCCAGGGCGCGGGCACCCTCGCTGCCCTCGAAGTCCCCGACGGCGCCCCGGACAGACTGCCGGTGGCCACCACCCTCACCCGCGCGCCGGCCCGGGTGGACGCCGACGCGTTGGACGCCGCCGTCGGTGCGTTCGTGCAGGCCCACACCGCCGACCCGCTGGCCGACATCGCCGGAGACCCCCCCGTGCTGCAGCTGGCAACGGACGTCAAGACCGTGCGCGGCGCCCGCGACAGCGAGGGCCTGCAGCTGCACCTGCTCGGCGTCTACCAGGTCGACCCGGCTGTGATGCTCGCCCAGCAGGAGATGCGCCACAAACCGCACGAGACGGTGCACTTCACCGCCGCTCTCGACCTGATCGCCGACATCACCGGCGCGATCATCACCGCCGATGCCCTGCACACCGTCGCCGGTCACGCCCACTACCTTCACCGCCGCGGCGCCTTCGGCCTCTTCCCCGTCAAGGAGAACCGCTCCACCCCGTTCGGCCAGTTGGACACCCTCGACTGGGACGAGACCACCAACTCGCACATCACCGTGCACCGCACACAGGAGACCAACTCAGGCCGCCACGAGATCCGCATCGTGCGCGCGCAGCCCCTCACACCGGGGCAGGTGAACTTCCCGCACGCCACCCGGGCCCTGCCCGTCGAGCGATACACCACCGGACGCGGTGACGGAAAGATCCACACGGACGCCGAACTCGGCATCACCACTGCCCCACTCGACGTTGCCGACACCGCCGTCCTCGCCCGCTGCGTCCGCGGCCAGTGGGCCATCGAGGCACAGCACTTCGTCCGCGACGTGACCTTCGGCGAGGACGCCTGCCGCGCCCGCACCGGCAGCCTGCCCCGGGCACTCGCAACCTTCCGCAGCCTGGCGATCAGCCTCGCCCACCTCGCCGGGTGGAGGAACAACGCCGCCGCCCACGACCACTACCGCAACCATCCCGCCGACGCCCTACGCGCACTCGGTCTCACCGGATGAGCACGCATCACGCCTGACCAGCAAGCAGAGGACTGAATTGACCTCACCCGCCGCCAAATCGCTGCAATTGTCCTGCCGAACCCGGACTCGTAGGACGCAGGGAATGACAACACTGCGAACTCAATTCCGCTGAGGGTTTGGCTCCATGCGACGGGCGTCGAGCAAAGGGCAGTCCTCTCTCTCCCACCCACAGAGCAAAACGTGCCGTCATCCAACCCCGGCTCCCTCTCCGACCGCACCCTCTTCCAGCCGACCACGCATCCGCGCAGCCAACACCCTCGATTTCCTCGCTCCGATGTGTAGCTCCTTGCGCAGCGTCTCTGCCGAAGCCGGCCGCTGATGCAGCTCCCGATGCTGGAGATCGAGCTTCCTCGCTCGCGCCAGCAGCGGATCCTCATCCAGTTCCACCCCGCCCGCCTCCGCCCCATCTCGGTCAAGCCACCGCTCTTCCCCGTCCAGAGGACGACCACCTGTCCGGTGGACCAGGAGTTCCACCGACAGCAACAAGGCGGCCAGACTGCCCACTTGGCGCGACGGCCGACACCGTTCTCCTGCTTCAACAGGCCCAGCGTGGCCAACAGCAGTAGCCCGTCCACCGACAAGGGCCACAACGACGCACTCACCCGGTCCGCGCCACCCTGCAAGGCGAACGACCGCTGATGAACATAAGACGCATAAGCCGCGACTCCTGCCACAACCAGCGCACACAGCGGCCGCACCCACGCCTCCATGTCGAACGCCGGGCGAGAAATCGGGTGCTCGCCGGGCTCTTCCCTCCTGGTCACCCGGCCTCCGCCCTCCCCGCCCCCAGTGCACATCCAGTGCACACCCGGACGGGAATTCCCGGGAAATCCAGGGAACTCGCGGGAACTGCTGACGGGGTGTCAGGGAGTTGACCCAGGTCAGCGGCGTTCCAAGTCAGGCCCCTGATGCCGGCAGCGTCACCGACTTGTACTCGACGTACTGGGCCAGTCCTGCCGCGCCGTACTCGCGGCCGATGCCGCTGGCCTTGTGGCCGCCGAACGGGCCGTCGAAGGAGATGGGTGCGCCGTTGACGGTGACCGTGCCGGTGCGCAGTCGGCGGGCGACTGCGAGGGCGTGGGTCTCGTCGGCGGACCACACGCCGCCCGAGAGGCCGTACTCGGAGTCGTTGGCGATCCGTACGGCGTCGTCCTCGTCGTCGTAGGCGATGACCACGAGGACCGGGCCGAAGATCTCCTCCCGGGCGATCCGCAGGGAGTTGTCGACGTCGGCGAACACGGTCGGGGTGACGTAGTTGCCGTTCTCCAGCCCCGGCGGGATATTCAGGCCGCCGGTGACGAGTCGGGCGCCCTCCTCGATGCCGAGTTCGATGTAGTCGCGCACGCGCTGCTGCTGGTCCCGGCGGACCATCGGGCCGATGAAGGTGTCGGGGTCGGCCGGGTCGCCGACCCTGAGCGACTCCACGAGGTCCTTGAGGGCCGTGACGACCTCCTCGTACCGGCCGCGCGGCGCGAGAACGCGGGTCTGCGCGATGCACGACTCGCCGTTGTTGAGGAGAGAGGCGAACTTCAGTCCCTGCACCGCCCGGTCGACGTCGGCGTCCGGCAGGATGATCGCGGCCGACTTGCCGCCCAGCTCCAGGCTGACCCGCTTCAGCTGCTCGCCCGCGATGGCGGCGATCCTGCGGCCGGCCCGGGTCGAGCCGGTGAACGCGACCTTGTCGATGTCGTGGTGCGAGACAAGGTACTCGCTGGTCTCGCGGTCCGCGGGGAGCACGCTGATCACGCCTTCCGGCAACCCGGTCCGCTCCAGCAGCTCCGCGAGCAGCCCCATGCTCAGCGAGTTCTCCGGCGACACCTTCAGGACGACCGCGTTCCCGGCCAGCAGCGCGGGGATGATCTTCGCCATGGCCGCCGAGAACGGGGAGTTCCAGGGGATGACGGCGGCCACGACACCGACGGGCTCGCGGCGCACCACGGTCCGGACCGCAGTGGCGGACTCCAGCGTCTCCTCCCAGCCGAACCCCTCCGCCGCCCTGAGGTAGGCCTCGGCCTGCCGGGTGAGCCCCGGCTGACCGGCCCGGGTGAACCAGCGGGCCGAGCCGTTCTCGGCCGAGATGAGGTCGGCGATTCGCTCGGCGTCGGCCTCGCGCAGGGCGTTCAGCCGCCGTACGGCGGCGATGCGCTCGGCCGGGGTCGTCCGCGGCCAGGGCCCCTCGTCGAAGGCGGCTCGCGCGGCGGCCACGGCGCGGTCGACGTCGGCGGGCCGGGCCTGGGCGGCCCGGCCGATGACCGCCTGGTCGTGCGGCGAGCGGATGTCGAGCGGTTCCGGATCGCTGGGCGCCGTCCAGGAGCCCGCGATGTAGAGACGGTCGTAAGTGATCATGTGCCCTCTCCCGGGGATTCGGGCGAACCGGCCTTGCCGTCCGCCTTGAACTGTCTCATCAATGTAGCAGTTAATTTTGGATAGGCCGCAGTGATGAGTCAGTAGATGCGACAGGTTTCACATCCCCGGCTATGCTCTGCGCGTGAGAGCTGACGCAGCACGCAATCTGGAAGCCGTCCTGACGACCGGGGCCCGTATGCTCGCCGCCGACCCGGGCGCGAGCATCGCCGCGATCGCCGCCGAGGCCGGTGTCGACCGGCGTACCGTCTATCGGCGGTTCGCATCCCGCGAGGAGCTGCTGGCGGCCATCTACGAGGCGCGGTACGACGCGGTCGAGCGGGCCGTGGAGCACGCCAGGCTCCGGGAGGCCCCGGTCGCCGTGGCGCTGCACCGGTACGTCGAGGAGATCATCGGCGTCAATCGCAGGTGGCCCGTGGAGCTCACCCGGCTGAAGGCCGACGACGCGATCCGTGAGCGGCGCGACGCCCTGGTCCGGAAGGTCGACGACTTCCTGCGGCGGGCCACCGACGAGGGGCTGCTCCGCGACGACCTGCCCCTCGCCTGGGCGAGTTCGCTGCTGCCGCAGCTCACCCATCTGGCGTCCCAGCAGTTGCCCGAGCTCAACGCGGCCCAGGCCGCCGACACCGTCGTCGACACCTTCCTGCGGGGGCTCGGGGCGCGGTGATCGCCGCGGGGGTTGTGGTGTGCCCGTGCGTCTGATTGGGTACCGCGCGACAGAACAGGGGTGACCAGCGTGGATCAGTCGGCACGGCAGGGTGCCCGCGGGGCGCTGCCCACAGGGCTCGGGCAGGCGATACGGCAGACCAGCGCCGACATCACGGCCGTACTCGACGGCGTCGCCGACACGAGTGGCGCCGTACCGGGATCGCGGTGGACGGTCGGCGAGGCGGCGGCCCATCTGGCGCTGGCCAACGAGCTGATGGCCGACCTCGCCCAGGGCCGGGCACGCCCGTACGGGGACGGCACCCCGCAGAGCCTGGCGGCGGCCAACGCCGAGTCGCTGGCCGCGTTCGGGGAGCGCCGGGCGGCGCCGCTCGCGGCGATGATCACCGAGCAGGCGGAGCGCTGCGCCGACGCGCTGGCCGCGACGGCCGACGGCCCGGCGCCGGTGACCCCGCTCGGCCCGATGGACCGGTCCGTCCTCGCCTCCTACCTGCTCACCCACATGCTCGGCCACGGCTACGACCTCGCCCGGGCGCTGCGGCGCCCGCACATGATCGACGCCGAGCGGGTCGCGTGGTGCATGCCCTTCATGCTGTCGGTGATGCCGGCCGTGGCGGACGGCTCGGCCACCGCCGGTCTGACCGCCCGCTACACGATCCGGCTGCGCGGAGCCGACAGCGCCTTCGGCGTCACCCTCGCCGACGGTGCCGTCCAGGTGGCGCCGGAACCGCAGGACCGCCCGGACTGCACGATCCTCATCGATCCGGTCGCCTTCCTGCTCATCGCCCTCGGCCGCCGCAACCCGTGGCTGGCGATGGCCCGGGGTCAGGTACTCGCCTTCGGCCGCAAGCCCTGGCTCGGGCCTCGCTTCCCCGCCCTTTTCGTCGCGCCCTGACCGGCCCCTCGGCCCGCTGATCCGGCGTACGCCCAGGCACCACCCCCACCCCCGTCCGGCCCAACGCCGCTCGGCCAGAAGAGGCGAGCGGGCGTGACCGATGTGACCGTGGTGGAAGGTATGGGCGCGCGCACGGATCCGAGGAGGCTGCATGGCCGAGGGACTGGTCGACGGTAGAGCGCCCCGCACTGCCCCGGTGGACGGCTCCGGCCGCCCCGTACCGACCTTCGAGCAGATGAGTGCCGTCGCCGACGCCGTGCTCTACGAGGGCTATCTGCTCTACCCCTATCGGCGGTCCTCGCCGAAGAACCGTGCCCGCTGGCAGTTCGGGGTCCTCTTCCCCCGGGACTGGGTGGAGGCCGACGGTCCGGTCAGTCCGGGTGTGTCGGGCTCGGCGGACTCCTGGTACCAGCAGACGGAGTGCCTGGTGCGGGTGCGCCGGCCGGATGCGGTCGTACGGCTGCGGGTGCGGTACCTGCAGGTGCAGCACAAGCAGGTCGAGGACGGCGGCGGGCGGCCGGTCGAGTCGCTGGGCTGCGCCGACGGGACCGTGCAGCTGACCTTCGAGGAGGCGGTGGCGCGCGAGGCCGAGTTCACGGTGGCGCTGGACGACGGCGAGCACGGGTTTCCGGTGGGCTCCCCGGCCGGTACCGACACCGAGGAGCTGCCCTTGGGCGCCGGGCGGATCGTACGGCGCCGGGCGGAGGTGCGGGCCAGGACCGTCCTCGTGGCCGAGCGGCTCGGCGAGGACTTCTTCCGGCTCCGGGTGCGCACCGCGAACGAAGGGCACATGGGGGATCCGAGCGCCCCGCGTGACCGGGCCCTGCGGCACGCGCTCATCGCCACCCACACCCTCCTCGGCGTCGAGGGCGCGGAGTTCGTCTCCCTGATCGACCCGGGCCCCGCCCTCCAGGAGGCCGCCCGGAACTGCCGCAACGACTTCACCTTCCCGGTGCTCGGCGGCGCTCCCCCCGCCACCGCTCCCGAGGACGGCTCGGCGTCCGCCCTGCTGCTCTCCTCGCCGATCATCCTTCCCGACCATCCGCAGGTGGCGCCGGAGAGCCCGGGTGATCTGCACGACGCCGGTGAGATCGACGAGATCCTGACCCTGCGCACCATGCTGCTGACGGACGAGGAGAAGCGGGAGGCCCGCGCCACCGACCCACGGGCCGCCGAGATCCTCGACCGGGTCGACACCATGCCGCCGGAGGTCTTCGAGCGCCTGCACGGTGCCATCCGCTCACTCAGCCCGACCGGCGAAGCCATCGGCAGCGAGGGCTCCATCGGCGAAGCCTCCGTCGGCGGAGGCCCCAACGGCGCACCCACCGTCGGCCGAGGCCCCAACGGCGCATCCACCGTCGGCAAGGGCTCCCTCGGCGCACCGCCCATCGGCCCAGGCCCCGTCGGAGAGGACTTCCCCGCAGAGCGGCCCGCCTGGTGGCAGGAGGGCGGCGACGACGGGCTCTCCCCGGCCACCGACACCGTGCTGGTCGACGGTGTGCGGGTCGGCGGCGGCAGCCCGGTGCGGCTGTGCCCGCGGGGCAGGGGCGCCGACGCCCAGGACATGTTCCTGGCCGGCCGGACCGCGACCGTGGCCGCCGTCTTCCACGACGTGGACGGCAGCACCCATCTCGCCGTCACCGTGGACGACGATCCGGCGGCCGAACTGCACGGCTGGTACGGCCGTTTCCACTACTTCCGGCCCGACGAAGTCGAGCCGCTCGGGGGCACCGACGTCCCGGATCCAGCGGCGGCTGCCGAGCCGTCCCCGGGGCCCACTCCATCGGAGGCCTAGCGCATGAGCACCAGCAAGAACGGCACCGCGGCCGTCGCCGCCGAACCCGGCCGAGCCGACGGCGAACACCAGGGGTTCGACGAGATCACCATCCTCTGGATCTCCGAGGGCATGAGCTGCGACGGCGACACCGTCTCCGTGACGGCCGCCGACCAGCCCTCCATCGAGGACCTGGTCCTGGGCCTGATCCCGGGGATGCCGAAGGTCAACCTGGTCAACAAGGTGCTCTCGCCGAGCCTGGGCGGCGAGGACTTCCTCGCGCCGTACCGGGCGGCCGCGCGGGGCGAACTGGAGCCGTTCATCCTCGTCATCGAGGGATCGATCCCCAACCAGAACATCATCGAGGGCGACGGCTACTGGACGTCCTTCGGCAACGACCCGGAGACCGGCCAGCCGCAGACCCTCAACGACTGGATCGACGAACTGGCGCCCCGGGCCTGGGCAGTGGTGGCCGTCGGCACCTGCGCCGCCTTCGGCGGCATCCACGCGATGGCCGGCAACCCGACCGGCGCCATGGGCCTCGCGGACTACCTGGGCTGGGAGTTCAAGTCCCAGGGCGGGCTGCCGGTGGTGAACATCCCGGGCTGCCCGGTCCAGCCGGAGAACTTCATGGAGACGCTGGTCTGGGTGCTCTACCACGCCGCCGGCACCGCTCCCCCGCCGCCGCTGGACCACATGCTGCGGCCGCAGTGGCTGTTCGGCCGCACCGTCCACGAGGGCTGCGACCGCGCGGCCTACTACGAGCAGGCGACCTTCGCGGCGGACTACAACTCGCCCAAGTGCCTGGTCAAGACGGGCTGCTGGGGTCCGGTCGTGAACTGCAACGTGCCCAAGCGGGGCTGGATGGCCGGCATCGGCGGCTGTCCGAACGTCGGCGGCATCTGCATCGGCTGCACCATGCCGGGCTTCCCGGACGCGTTCATGCCGTTCATGGACGAGCCGCCCGGCGGCACCCTCTCCTCGCTCGCGATCAAGCCGTACGGGGCGGTCATCCGCAGGCTGCGCGGCTTCACCAACGAGCTGGTCAACCACGAGCCGAAGTGGCGTCACAACAAGCGCAAGCTCACCAGCGGCTACGCCCCGCGCTGGCGCCCCTGACGCACCGGCGCCCTCCCGACCCCCAAGTCCCCCCACAGCAAAGGTCAGCGACGCTGATGACAACAGAGGCCCGGCAGAAAGGGCGCAAGCCCGCGCAGATCGTGGACATGTCCTGGGATCCGATCACCCGGATCATCGGAAACCTGGGCATCTACACGAAGATCGACTTCGCCAACAAGGAGGTGGTGGAGTGTCACAGCACCTCCTCCCTCTTCCGCGGCTACTCCGTCTTCATGAAGGGGAAGGACCCGCGCGACGCCGGGTTCATCACCTCCCGCATCTGCGGCATCTGCGGCGACAACCACACCACGTGCTCCGACTACGCCCAGCAGATGGCGTACGGCGTGAAGCCGCCGCCGCTGGCCGAGCACATCGTGAACCTCGGCGAAGCGGCCGAGTACATGTTCGACCACACGATCTTCCAGGACAACCTGGTCTTCGTGGACTTCTGCGAGCAGATGGTCAAGGCCACCAACCCGAGCGTCCTGGCCCGCGCGCAGAAGACCAACGCCCCGCGCGGTGACATCCACGGCTACCGGACCATCGCGGACATCATGAAGGCCTTCAACCCCTTCGAGGGCGAGGTCTACAAGGAAGCCCTGAAGGTCTCCCGGACCACCCGCGAGATGTTCTGCCTGATGGAGGGCCGCCATGTGCACCCCTCCACGCTGTATCCGGGCGGTGTCGGCACCATGCCGTCGCCGACCGCGTTCACCGACTACCTCAGCCGGCTGATGCACGTCATCGACTTCGTGAAGAAGGCCGTCGCCATGAACGACGACGTCTTCGACTTCTTCTACGAGGCGCTGCCCGGCTACGAGGAGGTCGGCAAGCGCCGCATCATGCTCGGCTGCTGGGGTGCCTGGCAGGACCCGAAGGTCGTCGACTACAAGTACGAGAACATGAACCGCTGGGGCAAGGCGATGTACGTCACCCCGGGCATCGTGGTCGACGGCGAGCTGGTCACCAACAACCTGGTCGACATCAACCTGGGCCTCAGGATCATGCTGGGCAGCTCGTTCTACGAGGACTGGGTCAACGAGGACCCGTTCGTCACCCACGACCCGCTCGGCAACCCCGTGGACATGCGCCACCCGTGGAACCAGACGACCCTGCCGGTGCCGCAGAAGCGGGACTTCGAGGGCAACTACAGCTGGGTGATGAGCCCGCGCTGGTTCGACCAGCGCACCGGCGACCACCTCGCCCTGGACACCGGCGGCGGCCCGCTGGCCCGGCTCTGGTCGACGGCACTGAGCGGCATCGTCGACACGCCGTACATCAAGGCCACCGGCCACAGTGTGCGGATCTCGCTGCCCAAGGGTGCGAGCCTGCCGGAGACCACGCTGGAGTGGAAGATCCCGAAGTGGTCCAACACCCTCGAACGCGACCGTGCCCGGCCGTACTTCGTGGCCTACGCGGCCGCCATGGCCCTGCAGTTCCTGGACGAGGCGATGGGCCTGGTCCGGTCAGGCGACACCAAGGTCTTCGAGGACTTCGAGGTGCCGGACGAGGCGATCGGCTGCGGCTTCCACGAGGCCGTGCGCGGGGTCCTCTCGCACCACCTGGTGATCAAGGACAAGAAGATCGCCAACTACCACCCGTACCCGCCGACCCCGTGGAACGCCAGCCCCCGCGACAAGTTCGGCACCCCCGGCCCGTACGAGGACGCCGTCATGGGCCAGCCGATCTTCGAGGAGAACGGCCCGGACGACTTCAAGGGCGTCGACATCATGCGCACGGTGCGCAGTTTCGACCCCTGTCTGCCGTGCGGTGTCCACATGTACACGGGCAAGGGCAAGACCCTGAGCGTCACCCACTCGCCGACGTACGGGGCGAGTCATGGCTGACGGCGGACGGCTCGACGGCCCGGCGGTCGAGGCCCGGCTGGCCCGGCTCGACGGGCTGCTGGAGAGCCTGGAGTCCGCTCCCGGGCCGACCGGCGGCTCGGCCGTCGAGGCGGTGCGGCTGCTGACCGAGGTCTACGGCGAGGCGCTCGCCCGCGTCCTCGACCACGCGGACGCCGAGGCCGTCCGGCAGCTCGCCGACGACGAACTCCTCGACCACCTCCTGGTCCTGCACGACATCCACCCCGACCCGCCCGAGCACCGGGCCGCCCGCGCGGTCGAGCGGCTGCGCCCCGCCGTCCAGGAGCGCGGCGGCGACGTCGAGTGGGCCGGGGTGGAGGGCGAGGTGGGCCGGGTACGGCTGGCCACGGGCGGCGGTTGCGGCTCGGGGTGCGGCGGAGGTACCACGGAGGTGACCGACGCCGTCCGGGAGGCGGTGCTCGCCGCGGCCCCCGAGCTGGCCGACGTGCAGCCGGTGCCCGAGGCCCCGGCGCCCGCCTTCGTCCCCCTGGACTCCCTGCGCCGGCCGCAGGAGGCCCGGTGACCACCCGGACACCCGCCGGCGGAGCCCTGGCCCGCCTCATCCGTTCCTCGGCCGACCGGCAGCCGGCGGCCGGGGCGGAGGTGTGCGACCTGTGCGCCGAGCCGCTGGCCGGGAACCATCCGCATCTGTACGACACCGGTGAGGCCCAGGTCCGCTGTGCCTGCCGTGCCTGCTCGGTGCTGTTCGCCGACTCCCGGCAGGGCACCGGCGCGGGCGACGGCCAGTTCCGGCTGATCCCGACCCGCCGGGTCCGTCTCCCGAAGGTCGACACGGCGGCCCTCGGGGTCCCGGTCGGCCTGGTCTTCTTCGTGCCGCGCGCCGACGGCTCGGTCACCGCCGAGGGGCCGAGCCCGGCGGGGGCCATGCGCTGGGAGGTGGCGGCGGCGGCCTGGCAGCGCGCGGTCGCCGGCTGCCCGCCCCTGGCCGGCATGACCCCCGACGTCGAGGCGCTGCTGGTCAACACCGTGCACGGCCTGGACCACCACTGGATCGTCCCGGTCGACGACTGCTTCCGCATGCTCGCCGTGGTCCGCCGGGAGTGGCGCGGCCTGTCCGGCGGCGGCCGGATGTGGCCGGCCGTGGAGCGTTTCTTCGAGGAGCTCACCGAGCGGCCCTGAGACGGGCCGTCGCGCGAGGCGAGCGGCTTCGAGGAACGGCAACACAGGAAGGAGAAACCCCATGGGCAGCATCCGAGTCGGCCGACCCCAGGCCCGGCCCGACACACCGTCCCACGTGCCCGGCATCCACCAGGGCAACGAGGGTCCGTACACCACCCAGACGGGACACCACCGGGACGGCTCCGCCGACGCGCGGCGCTCGACCGGCATCGACTGGAAGCAGCACGACGTCCTGCTGGACGTCATGCCGAACATCCCGCCCGCGTGACACAGAGCAGGGAGTGCCCGCTATGAAGATGCAACGCAGGAGAACCGGAACGGCGGCCCAGCGCGTGCTGACCGCCGAGGTCGCCGTGGTGGGCGCGCTGTTCCTGGCGCTGTTCGTCACCGAGTTCCCCGCCTTGATGCGCGAGATGAAGATCTGGCGGATCGTCGGCGGGCCGCGCGCCGGTCACCGGTATCCGTGAGCCGGACGTGCACGAACTGTCGATCGCGACCGCGATCGTCGAGCAGGCCGACGAGTGGGCCCGGGCGGACGGCGCGGACAGCGTCTCCGCGGTGACCGTCCGGGTCGGCGAACTGTCCGGGGTCGTCCCCGACGCCCTGGACTTCGCCTTCGAGATGGCCCGCGACGGCACCGCCCTCGCCGGCGCGCGGCTCGTGGTCGAGCAGGTGACCGCGCGGGCCTGGTGCGAGCCGTGCGCCGAGGAGTTCGCGGTGGGCATGCCGCCGTTCTTCTGGTGCCCGCACTGCGACCGTCCCTCCACCGAGCTGCGCAGCGGCCGGGAACTGGAG
>NZ_JBHXLU010000067.1:0-66426 GCF_042720695.1 Streptomyces sp. NPDC058457
AGGTTCTCGCTCTCGCGTTTCCCTTTCCGGCGGTTCCGACTCTATCAGATCCTTTCGGCGTCTGATTCCCAGTCAGCGGGAGTTGTCTTCCCGGCTGTTGGGCCGTTCCGACGTCCCAAACCTTAGCGGATCCGCTCCGCGATTCCCAATCGGGCCTTGCGGTCCGATCGGGCACCACTGAGACTCCAAATCGAATTGAATTCGGGCACGCCGAAATCAACCCGGTCGGGAGATCGTGCTGGTGGTTTGGGTTGCCGCTCATGCGGCGGAGGTGCTGTCGCAGAACCGTTACGGCTCCGTGGCAACCCGAAGAACATTACGGGGCGGGGATGGGAGTGTCAACCCTCCCCTGTCAAGATTTTTTCCGAGGCCCACGCGCCCCGGCATCAGTCCAGGTCGGTGAGCCGGCCGCCGGCGTCGGGCTGGGCGTGCTCGACCCGCCGCAGCAGCCTGGTGAGGACCTCACCGAGCACCGCACGCTCCGCCGGGGAGAGGTCCTGGAGCAGATCCTCCTCGAAGACGGAGGCGAGGCGCATGGCCTCCAGCCACTTCTCGCGCCCCTCTGGGGTCAGCTCGACGATCACCCGGACGCGGTTGGACTCGTCCCTCTCCCGGGTGACGAGCCCCTCGGCGACCATCCGGTCGATGCGGTGGGTCATCGCGGCGGGGGTGAGGCCGAGACGCTTGGCCAGCTCGCTTGGGCCCATGCGGTAGGGGATCCCGGAGAGGACGAGGGCCTTGAGGACCTCCCACTCCGCGCTGCTGATGCCGAGGGCGCCGGTCTGGCGGCCGTAGGCGACGTTCATGCGGCGGTTGAGCCGGGAGAGCGCCGAGACGATCTTCTCGACCTGGGGGTCGAGGTCCTGGAACTCGCGCTGGTAGGCGGCGATCTGTTCGTCGAGTGTCGGCTCGCCGGCGCCGGGGGTGTCGGCCATGGGCCGAAGTATCGCACGGGCACGCTTGGCGTTGAAGTCCTTCACGATGTAGTCTTTAGCTTCGAACTTTAGCTTCAAAGTCTTGAGACTTCAGTAGTCCGTGACTTGACGACCTGAGAGAGGTGAACGTGACCAGGGCGATGGGCGCAGCGATGCGCCGGATCCACGTGGGCAACGCACTCAGCGCGTTCGGGCTCGGTTTCACCGTCCCCTACCTGTACGTCTATGTGGCGCAGGTGCGGGGGCTCGGTGCCATGACGGCGGGGTTCGTGCTCGCCGTCTTTGCCGTGGCCGCGCTGATCGTGCTGCCGTTCGCCGGCCGGGCGATCGTGCGGCGCGGCCCACGGCCGGTCCTTCTCACCGCCCTGGTGACGGCCGCGATCGGTGCGCTGAGCCTGGGGCTGGCGGGGAACGGCCCGGCCGTGCTGGCCGCGGCTGCGCTGCTGGGGGCCGGGCAGGCCGTGATGCAGCCGGCGCTGGCGACGATGATCGTGGACTGCTCGACGGCGGAGACCCGGTCCCGGGCCTTCGCGACGCAGTTCTTCCTGCAGAACCTGGGTCTGGGCGTCGGTGGCCTCATAGGCGGCCACCTCGTCGACACCACCCGGGTCTCCTCCTTCACTCTCCTCTTCGCGATCGAGGCGGCGATGTTCCTGCTGCTGGCCGTCGTGATGTCGACGGTGCGGATGCCGCACTCGCCGCGGATCGGGGACGCGCCGGCCTCGTCGTCGGCGAAGGGCAGCTGGAAGCAGCTGCTCGGGAACCGGGCGATGGTGCAACTGTCCGTGCTGGGCTTCGTGCTGTTCTTCGCCTGCTACGGACAGTTCGAGTCCGGGCTGAGCGCGTACGGCGTGGAGGCCGCGGGGATATCGACGTCCGCGCTCGGCACGGCGCTGGCCGCGAACACGCTGATGATCGTGGTCGCCCAGTTCGCCGTGCTCAAGTTCGTCGAGCGTCGGCGGCGGTCCCGGGTGATCGCGGGTGTCGGGCTGATCTGGGCCATCGCTTGGGTCGTGGCGGGATACGCGGGGCTGGGGCACGGCAGCCAGGAGATGGCGGCGGCCGCGTTCGTGTCGACGTACGCGCTGTTCGGGCTCGGTGAGGCGATGCTGTCGCCGACGGTGGCTCCGCTGGTGGCCGACCTTGCGCCGGCGGGGATGGCCGGGCAGTACAACTCGGCGTTCGCGCTGGTCAAGCAGCTGGCGCTGGCGGTGGGGCCGGCAGTGGGCGGGCCGATGGGGGCCTCGCTGCATGCGCCGTACATCGTGACGTTCCTGCTGTTCTCGCTGGGGATCAGCGTGCTGGCGGTACGGCTGGGCAAGCGGCTGACTGACGTCCAGGACCGGCCTTGGCTCGCCGCGAGGAGCAGGGTCGTGGCTCGGGGCGGGGCGACTTCGGAGTCCGTGTCCGCGTAGTGGGTGGCGGGGGTGGGGCGCTTACCGGCGCTGGCCGGGTGCCTCCCCCAGCGCCCACCCGCGCCGCCCTGCGGCACGCCTGCCCGCAGCTATGCAGGACACTGCGCTGCAGCGCCCCGTAAGGGGCGCTGGGGGTACCCCCGGCCGAAGGCTGGGGGAGGAACTGCGCGACCAGCCCCCACCGGCCCGCAGCCGAATCACCAGGGCCGCACCCCTCCTGCACTCTCCCTACCCCTTCGGCAGTACGAACTCGCACCACACCGCCTTCCCGCCCCCGGGCGTCCTTCTCGACCCCCATCCCGAAGCGATCGTCGCCACGATGGCGATCCCCCTGCCCGACTCGTCGCCCGGTTCCGCGCGGCGGCGCCTCGGCAGGTGGTCGTCGCCGTCCGTCACCTCGATGATCAGTCGGCGGTCGGTGCGGCGAAGCCGCAGCCGCATGGGCGGGGTGCCGTGCTGGAGGGAGTTGGCGACCAGCTCGCTCGTGGCGAGGACGCCCAGGTCGTGGAGATCGGCCGGGAAGCGCCAGCTGGTCAGCACGCCGGAGGCGAACGCACGGGCGCGTGGCGCCGCCTCGACGCCGCCGAGGAGTTCCAGGGCGGCGTTGCGGAACAGGTCGCTGTCCGGGCCCGTACGGGCCGGATGCTGGAGGACCAGGACGGCGACATCGTCGTCGTGGTCGGCCGTGACGCCGGCCGAGCGGACCAGTCGGTCGCAGACGACCTGGGGGGTGCCGGTGGCTCCCGCCAGAGCGCGCTCCAGTGCCTCGATGCCCTCGTCCAGGTCCTTGTCCCGGCGTTCGACCAGACCGTCCGTGTAGAGGACGGCCGTCGAGCCGGGGCCCAGCGGTACCGAGCCTGACGTGTGGACCCAGCCGCCGGTGCCGAGCGGCGGTCCGGTCGGCTCGTCGGTGCGCAGCACGCTGCCGTGCTCGTCGCGGACCAGGATCGGGAGGTGGCCGGCGGAGGCGTACACCAGCCGGCCCTCGTTGGGGTCGTGGACCGCGTAGACGCAGGTGGCGATCTGGTTGGGGTCGATCTCGGTGGCGAGGCCGTCGAGGAGCTGGAGGACCTCGTGCGGGGGGAGGTCCAGGCGGGCGTAGGCGCGGACCGCCGTACGGAGCTGGCCCATGACCGCCGCCGCGCGGACGCCCCGGCCCATCACGTCGCCGATGACGAGTGCGGTGCGGCCGCCGCCGAGGGTGATGACGTCGTACCAGTCACCGCCGACCGCGGCCTCGGTGCCGCCGGGCTGGTAGGTCGCGGCGATCCGCAGGTCGTCCGGCTGCTCCAGCTCCTGCGGGAGCAGCGAGCGCTGCAGGGTCACCGCGGTCTCGCGCTGGCGGCGTTCGCTGGCGCGCAGCCGCTCCGCCGCCTCGGCGTGGTCGGTGACGTCGGTGGCGAAGAGGAGGACGCCACCGTCGCGGTCGCCGTTCTCGGCGACCGGGGTGCAGGTGAACGTGTAGGTGCGGCCGTCGAGTGCCTTGCGGGACTTGAGCGTGCGGGGCTTGCCGCTGCGCAGGACCTGGTCGAGGAGGGGGAGGAGGCCCAGTTCGGCGAGTTCGGGCAGTGCCTCGCGGGCGGGGGCGCCCGGGGGGCGTACGCCGAAGGCGGTCGTATAGGCGTCGTTGACGTACGCGATGTGGTGGTCGGGGCCGTGGACGAGGGCGACCAGGGCCGGGACGTGGTCGAGGACGCCACGGGCGGGCAGTTCGTCGACCGCGGGCACACAGGGCGGGTTGTCGGTCAGTTGTTCGGCGCGGGCCGCGGGCACGGAGCCTTCCCCCCGTCGGTCCGCGGGGACCGCGTGCTCGGTCCGCGCTGCGGCGCGGCGCTGCGTTCCGGGGAGCCGGGCGCTCCAGCGCGTGAAGTTCACGAAACCTTGCCTCGTGTCGTCGTCTCCGGCCGGCTCGGGGAGCGGCCGGGGGCCGGGGGAAGTCCCCCGGTGCAGTTCTGGGGAGAAGCTGGGAAGAAGCCTTGTGCTCGGTCGGAGGGCAGTCTGGCAGGGTGGCCGTCGGCGACGACATCCGTCAGACGCCGGGGCGGGCCGTGGAGTTCCTGAGTTCCGTCAGGACGACCCGTTCGAGTCGTCAGAGGGACTGTGAGGAGGCTTTCCACCGGCCGCGAGTTCGAACTCCGCTCGGGGATGTTCGAGTGATCCGAGCGAGACGATCTCCCGTTTGAAGAGCCCCGAGAGGGTCCATTCGGCGAGGACACGGGCCTTGCGGTTGAAGGTGGGCACCCTGCTCAGGTGGTAGACGCGGTGCATGAACCAGGCAGGGTAGCCCTTCAGCCTGCGCCCGTAGACCTGGGCGACGCCCTTGTGGAAGCCGAGGGAGGCGACCGAGCCGACGTACTTGTGGGCGTAGGTGTCGAGGGGTTCGCTGCGCAGTGCGTGGGCGATGTTGTCGCCGAGGACCCTGGCCTGGCGGACCGCGTGCTGGGCGTTGGGGGCGGTCTCGGTGCCGGGTTCGGCGGCGGTGACGTCGGGGACGGCGGCGGCGTCGCCCGCGGCCCATGCGTGGTCGACGCCGTCGATCGTCAGTTCGGCGGTGCATTTCAGCCGCCCGCGCGGGGTGCGCGGCAGGTCGGTGGCGGCGAGCAGGGGGTGCGGTTTGACGCCGGCCGTCCACACGAGGGTGCGGGTCGGGAAGCGCTGGCCGTCGCTGAGGGCGGCGACGCGGTCGACGCAGGACTCCAGGCGGGTGTCGAGCAGCACCTGGATGTTACGGCGGCGCAGTTCGGTGACGGTGTAGCGGCCCAGCTCGGGGCCGACCTCGGGGAGGATCCGGTCGGTGGCCTCGACGAGGATCCATTTCATGTCCTCGGGCTGGACGTTGTGGTAATACCGCGAGGTGTAGCGGGCCATGTCCTCCAGTTCACCGAGGGCCTCCACGCCCGCGTAGCCGCCGCCGACGAAGACGAAGGTGAGGGCCGCGTCGCGGATCGCGGGGTCGCGGGTGGAGGAGGCGATGTCCATCTGCTCGATGACGTGGTTGCGCAGGCCGATGGCCTCCTCGACGGTCTTGAAGCCGATGCCGTGCTCGGCGAGACCGGGGATGGGCAGCGTGCGTGCGATCGAGCCGGGGGCGAGGACCAGTTCGTCGTACTCCAGGAAAGTGGCGCCTTTTCGCTCCTCGGCGGTGGCGAGGGTGGCGACTTCGGCGGTGCGCTTGGCGTGTTCGATGGACGTCACCTCGCCGATGACCACATGGCATCGGTCCAGAACGCGCCGCAGGGGTACGACGACATGACGAGGGGAAATCGAACCCGCGGCCGCTTCGGGAAGGAACGGCTGGTACGTCATGTAGGGATCGGGGGTGACGACAGTGATGTCGACCTCACCCTCCCTGAGCTCCCGCTTCAACCTCCGTTGCAGCCTCAGGGCCGTGTACATCCCGACGTAGCCGCCGCCGACAACGAGAATGCGCGCACGTTCCTTCACCATCCCATGACGCACCCGTGACTGTTGTTTGTCCACAGCCCCGGCAATTTGTGTGACCGGACGGCGACTGTGCAGTGCGCCGGGCACGCGCCCAGGGCCGGACGAAAGGGGCCAGGTCAGCGGGGGCGGGCAGGGGGGCGCGAAGGCACCGAATCGGGAGGTAAACGACCCGTACTCCGATCGGGGGGCGCACCGTGCGGAACGTCCCCCTTCTGAATTGACAGCCTCTCAACTATGTTCGTGTGTCGACGGGGTGTAGGGGATGTGGTCGGACGGTCCGCGACGGGCGGTCCACCCGGCCCGGGGTCCATGGATCGGTCATGGGTCGGTCGCATTTCCGCTCGCTCCGGCCATCAGTGACGGGGAGAGTCTCCGGGGGGAGACGTCGTTAACCGGGGGAATACAAATGCACATTCAGGACACACATTGGGCATCGGCCTCCGCTCTGGCGGCCGGTGGCGGAACGGTGAGCGCGACGGCGGGCAACGGACGCGGTGACGGGCCGCGTACGACGCCGTTGCGGGTGGACGCACAGCGCAATCTGGAGCACGTGCTGCGTGCGGCGCGCGAGGTCTTCGGCGAGCTGGGGTACGGCGCGCCGATGGAGGACGTGGCGCGGCGGGCGCGGGTCGGGGTCGGCACCGTGTACCGGCGCTTCCCGAGCAAGGACGTGCTGGTACGGCGGATAGCCGAGGAGGAGACCTCCCGGCTGACCGACCAGGCGCGGGCCGCGCTCGGGCAGGAGGACGAGCCGTGGTCGGCGCTGTCGCGCTTCCTGCGGACGTCGGTGGCGTCGGGGGCCGGGCGGCTGCTGCCGCCGCAGGTGCTTCGGGTCGGGGTGCCGGAGGAGGTCGGCGGCAGTGCCGTGGCCGGCTCCGGGACCGAGGAGGCTCGGGTGCCGCAGCAGCGGATGCAGCCGGGGGCCGGGGAGTTGCGGCTGGTGCCGGAGGAGCGGGAGCCGGTGGCCGACGCCGCCGACGACGACGCGGGCGCGGCCGCGCTGCTCGACGTCGTGGGGCGGCTGGTGGAACGGGCGCGGGCGGCGGGTGAGTTGCGGCCGGACGTCTCGGTTTCCGACGTGCTGCTGGTGATCGCCACGGCGGCACCGTCCCTGCCGGATGCTGCGCAGCAGGCGGCGGCTTCGTCCCGGTTGTTGGACATCTTGCTGGAGGGGTTGCGGTCCCGGCAGTGACGGTGGCTTGCGGTGTGCGCGGGAGCGCGGCAGCGTGTGCCGGGCCATGACCGTGGGCGGGTGCGGGTTGACTGTGGCTGGTCGCGCAGTTCCCCGCGCCCCTTACGGGGCGCTGCAGTCCCCGGCGTTTTCCCTTACGGGGCGCTGCAGACCCCGGCGTTTTCCCTTACGGGGCGTTGCGGTCCCGGTGTTTTCCCTTACGGGGCGCTGTGGTCCCGGTGTTTCCTCTTCCGGGTGACCGTCTCGTCGCTCGGGGGCCTGGGCAAAAGACGGTGTGGCAGTCTGAGCCGGTGATTCGGTCGGTTGGGCAGGCATCGGGGGCGTTCCGCGATGAGCGTTGACGGGTGGGACGAGTCCGTCGGTGAGGGGACGGCCTCGCCGCAGGTGCCCAGCCAGGGCGGTCGGGCCGGGGTGCCGCCGGCCGGCGAACCGCCGGAGGGGAACGTTCCGGCACAGCGTGACGGCAGTGTGCTGCCGCCGCCCCGGGAGCTGCCGCACCCCGACAGCCAGTTGATCGAGCGGATGCGGGCCGGCGACGACTCGGCGTACGAGGAGCTGTACCGGCGGCACGCGGACGCGGTACGGCGCTATGCGCGGACCTGTTGCCGGGACGGGCACACCGCCGACGACCTGACCGCCGAGGTGTTCGCCCGCATGCTGCAGGCGGTGCGCGGCGGGTCGGGGCCCGAGTACGCCGTGCGCGCCTACCTGCTCACCTCGGTACGGCGGGTCGCCGCGCAGTGGATCAAGTCGGCCCGGCGGGAGCAACTCGTCGACGACTTCGCGCTGTTCGCGGCGCAGGCCTCGCACGGTACCGAGGTGTCCGACGCCACTGCATCCATCGGCTCCTTCGGAGCGGGCCTCGACCTCGGCGCGGATGTGCGCGCCATGCACGAGGCCGAACAGTCGATGGCGATGCAGGCCTTCCGTTCGCTGCCGGAGCGCTGGCAGGCCGTGCTGTGGCACACCGAGATCGAGGACGAGTCGCCGAGCGAGGTGGCCACCCTCTTCGGGCTGGACGCCAACGGCACGCGGGTCCTCGCCAGCCGGGCCCGTGAGGGCCTCAAGCAGGCCTACCTCCAGGCCCATGTGAGCGCCTCCCTCATCGACGACGAGGAGTGCGCCCGCTACGCCGACCAGCTAGGCGGCTACGCCCGCCGCAAGCTGCGGGTCCGCGCCGAGCGGGGGCTGCGCAAGCACCTGGAGGAGTGCGCCAGGTGCCGGCTGGCCGCCGCCCAGATCGAAGAGGTCGCGAGCGGTATCCCGGCCGTCGTACCGGTCGCGGTCATCGGCTGGTTCGGGGCCGCCGGGTACGCCAAGGCACTCGGGATCGTCGCCGGGGGCGCCGGGGTGGGGGCCGCGGGCGCGGCCGCCGCGGCGAGCGGTTCGTCCGGCGGGGCGGGCGGCGGGGCCGGGGGTGCCGCCGCCTCGGAGGGGCTCGCGGGGCCGGTGAAGGCCGGTATCGCCGCCGGAGTGGTCGCGGCGGCCATCGCCGTGGTGGCCCTCGCCCTGACGAACGACAGCCACCCGGTCAAGGAGGCCGTGAAACCCACCCCGTCCGCGCCGGCCGTGCAGCCCGGGGCACCGACTCCCACCCCGACGAAGAAGAAACCGGAACCCGAGCCGGTCGTCCTCGCCCCCGAACCCACCCCGACACCCACCCCGACACCCACTCCGACGCCGACCCCGAGCCCCAGGCCCGCCCCGAGTCCGAGGCCGACCCCCACCCCGTCACCCACGCCGGCCCCGAGACCGACCCCCACCCCCACTCCGACGCCCACTCCGCCGCCCGCCCCGGTCGTCTACCAGTGGAGCGAGCTCCGCTTCGACGTCACCGGCGACGGCACCCGGCCCGAGATGCGGCTCGGCGAGAGCAGCTGGGTGTGGCAGCGGTACGGCGTGACGGTCGCCGGCAAGGAGTACGCGCACGGTGTCACCGTGCACGGCCGGTCCTCCGTCACCATCGACCTCAACCGGCAGTGCACCGCCTACGACGCGATGGCCGGCGTCGACGACATGACCCTCGGCCTCGGCAAGGTCACCTTCGCCGTCTACGCGGACGGGGTGCGGCTGTGGCGGTCCGGGGTGGTCGAGGGCGGGCAGGCCGCCGTACCCGTCCACGTGGACCTCACCGGGCACCGGACCGTGCGTCTGGTGGTCGAGCCGCAGACCGCCTTCGACACGGTGGCGCTCGCCGACTGGGCCGAGTCGAAGTTCACCTGCCGGTAGCGGTCGGTGCGCTGGCTCAGGTGCCGGTGGCGGCGGTCGGTGTGCTGCTCAGTTCGCGCAGGGCGTCCTCCTCGGTGAGGGAGGCGCCGCGCTTGCGCTCGGCCGCGTAGCACTGCGGGCTCAGCGTCGCGCGGGCGGCCGCGTCGACCTCCTCGGCGCGGGTGCGCTCCGGCTGGGGGCGGACGCTCCCGGCGCGCCAGTGGTCGGCGGCGGCGTACAGCCGTACCGCACCCGTCAGATCGCCGAGCCGGGCCAGCATGTCGGCGCCGACGTCCACCAGCGCCGCCGTGATCACCTCGGCGCACCGGTACTCCACCGCCTCGCTCAGCCCCCGGGCCACGACCGGCAGCGCCCGCGCGGGGCCGTGCTCCATGGCCGTGAGCATTGCCTCGACCGCGCGGATCGCGGCCCCGAACTGCGGGGGCGCGGAGCCGGCCGCCGTGGCGTCCCGGGCGGTCTCGTAGCACTCGCGCGCCCGGGCCAGGTCCCCGTCGTCATGGGCCAGGATCGCCCGCAGCAGCGCCACGTACGCCTTCGACTCCGCCACCCCGTACCGGTCGGAGGCCTCGCCCGCCCGGTCGAGGGTGACCTGGGCACCCGCCCGGTCGCCGGAGCGGAAGGCGATCTCGGCGAGCCGGGCGAGCAGGAACGGCGTCTCCGCGTACGCGCCGACCTCGTGGGCCAGCCGCAGCGCCTCCCGGTACTCGCTCTCCGCCGCCGCGAACCGGCCGCGCGCCATGTCCGCCTCGCCGGCCGCACTGCACACCTGCGCGCCCATCCAGCGGTCCCCGACCCGCCTGCTGAGGACGCGGAGCTCGGCCAGGTCCTCGTCGACGCCCCGCAGGTTTCCGGGTGAGTCGACCAGGATGTGGGTGCGGTACATCAGGGTGACGCCGACCTCCCAGTCGCCGCCGTACTCCCGGCAGTTGGCGACCACGGCGGCCATGTCCGGGGCGATGTCCACGGCGGGACCGCCCAGGGTCCACGCGGTGAGCGGCCAGATGAGACCCGGCAGCCGGGCGGCCCGGGGACCGCCCGGCTCGAACGCGGCCCTGATGAGCGCGACGTACCGCGGAGTCCGCTCGTCCGTCACCAGGTCCGGCTGGCCGGACTCGGACGCCAGGAACAGGTCGAGCAGTCTGAGGTCCATGCGCAGTTCGTACAGCGGATGCCCGGCCTCGGTGCCGGGGGCGGCCAGGAGTGCGCCCACGAAGTCCGCAGCGTCGGCGAGCGCACGCAGCTCGTCCGGGCCTGCGCCCTCGGGCAGGGCGTCCCGGGCGACGCCCAGGCGCAGTACCGCGCGCACCGAGGCCATCGCCTCCTGGCGGTAGTTGCGCAGCCACCAGAACCAGCCGACGGCGAGGACGATCCGGCCCGCCTGTACTTCGTCGCCCGCACGGACCGCACGGTCGAGGGCGGCCCGGATGTTGTCGAGGTCGGTCTCCAGGCGGCGGATCCAGGGGAGCTGCTCCCCGGAGCGCAGTCTCGGCTCCGCCTCCTCCACGAGCGCGCGCACCCACGCGCCGTGCCGCCGCTCGGCCGCCGCGCGCAGCCCGGGGACCTCCGCGGCGCGCTCGACGGCGTACTCGTGGATGGTCTCCAGCATGCGATAGCGCATGCCACCGGTGCCGTCCGGGGTGGCGACGATCAGGGACTTGTCGACGAGCGCGCCGACGAGGTCGGTGGCCGGTCCGGTGCACACGGCCTCCGCCGCCGTGAGGTCCCAGCCGCCGGCGAAGACGGACGCCTCGCGGAGCATCGTCCGCTCCCGTTCGTCGAGCAGGTCCCAGGACCAGTCGACGACCGCACGCAGGGTCTGCTGGCGGGGCAGGACCGTGCGGCTGCCGGAGGTGAGCAGGCGGAAGCGGTCGTCGAGCCGGTCGGCGATCTGCCGGGGCGTGAGCAGCCGCAGCCGGGCCGCCGCGAGCTCGATCGCAAGGGGCAGTCCGTCCAGGCGGCGGCAGATCTCGTCGACCGCCGCCGCGTCGCCCGGCACGGCGGCGGTGCCGGGCCGGACAGTGGCGGCGCGCTCCTCGAAGAGGCGGTGGGCCTGCTCGGGGGCGAGGGGCTCGACCGGGCGCACCGACTCACCTGGGACGCCCAGGGGTTCACGGCTGGTGGCGAGGACCGTGAGCCCCGGACAGTGGGTGAGCAGGGTCTCGGCGAGGACGGCCGCTGCTTCGATGACATGTTCGCAGTTGTCAAGGATCAGGAGTTGGCTGCGCGGGGCGCAGTACTCGACGAGCAGGGCCGTGGGGTCCTTCTGCACGGTCGCCAGCTCGTTGGTCATGAGCACGGTCTCGCGCAGGCCGAGCGCGCTCACCACCGCGCCCGGCACCGCCTGCGGCCGGTCGAGCGGGGCGAGCTCGACGAGCCATGCCTGCGGGAGCCCGGCGGCGGCCTCCTCGGCGAGACGGGTCTTTCCGGAGCCGCCCGGTCCGGTGAGGGTGACGAGACGGGCCCTGTGCAATTCGGAACGAACGGCTTCGAGTTCGGGTTCCCGGCCCACGAAAGAGGTAAGACGTGGACGGAGGTTGCCGGTGCGGGGCGGAGGCGCGCCGAGGGGGCTGTGTTCCTGGGTGAGCAACGACGCGTGCAGCGCCTGGAGTTCCGGGCCGGGGTCGGTGCCGAGGCCGTCGGCGAGGGTGCGGCGGGTGGTCTCGTACGCGGCGAGGGCGTCGGCCGGGCGGCCGGTGTCGCGCAGGGCGCGGATGAGCAGGGTGTGCAGCGGCTCGTCGTACGGGTGGGCCGTGGTGAGCTCGGTCAGCTCCGGTAGGGCGTCGACGGCACGGCCGAGGCGGAGGGCGGCGTCGGCGCGGACGCGGGTGGCTTCCAGCCGGAGCGCCTCGGGGCGGGCGGCGGCCGCGGTGCGGTCGGGGAGGTCGGCGAGGGCCGGGCCGCGCCACAGGGCGAGGGCCGTGCTGAGGAGACGGTGGGCTGCCGCCGGGTCGCCGATGGTCAGGGCTCGGGTGCCTTCGCGTACCTGCCGCTCGAAGACGTGCAGGTCGATGTCGTCCTCGGTCGCCGCCAGGCGGTAGCCGCCGGGGCCGGACGCGATGCTGTCCTTGCCGAGGCTGCGGCGGAGCCGGCCGACGAGCGCCTGGAGGGCGGCCGGGGCGTCCTGGGGCGGCTCGTCGTCCGTCGCCCAGATCTCCTCGATGAGGGTTTCGGGGGTGAGGGTGCGGGTGGGGTGGAGGGCGAGGACGGTGAGCAGGGCGCGGAGGCGGGGGCCGCCGACGGGTATGGGGGTGCCCTGGTCGTCGACGGCTTGGGCCACGCCCAGGATTCGGTACCGCACCGGGTCATTGTCGCCGGGGGCGGAGGAAGGGTCACGGAGTTTCGGCGCCGGGGGTTGCGGGTTGCCGGGGGCGGAGGAAGGGTCACGGAGTTTCGGCGCCGGGGGTTGCGGGTTGCCCCGGGTGGGGGCGGGGGCACGGCATTTCAGCGCGGGGAGTCGAAGGGTGCCCGGGGTGGGGGCCGGGGCGGGGGGTGTCGCTTACCGGCGCTTGCAGGGTGCCTCCCCCAGCCTTCGGCCGGGGGGACCCCCAGTGCCCACCCGTGCCGCCCCAGCGGCACGACTGCCCGCAGTTGAGTTTTTAGGTCTTTAGGGGCGCGGGGAACTGCGCGAGCAACCCCCACCGGCCCGCGGACGAAACACAGGGGCCGCAACCCTGATGCGGGGGCCTGGGGGCGGCAGCCCCCGGATTACGGCGACCCCCTCGCGAACCTCACGCCCCCGACGCCAACGCACCCCTCATCGGCGTCACCCCCGCAGGGACCGCACGCGCGCGTGCCGGCGTCCCCGTCCAGCACGTGCCCCGGCGGGACAGCAGTCGGCGGAGCCACAGCTCCAGGGAGACCAGGTCGGCCAGCCCGTCCAGCGGCAACGGCTCGCCCGCGGCCGCCGCGCGGAGCGCCTTGCGGACCACCCGCGCCTCCACCAGGCCCGCCTGCGCCAGCAGCGGCGTCGCGAAGAGGGAGATCAGGTCGTCGGCCGCGACGCGCAGCCCCGTGCGGGTGGCGGCCGCCGAGGAGGCGTGGGAGGGGGCGCCCCAGCCCGGCGGGAGGTCGGCGACGCCGGCGCCCTCCAGGACCGTGCGGAGGATCGCGGCGCGGGCGCCCGGCTGGACGCGCAGCGCTTCGGGGAGGTCGCGGCAGGCGCGGACCACCTGGTTGTCGAGGAAGGGCGTGTGGAGGCGCTGGGAGCGGATCTCGGCCGCCTGTTCCAGGACGCGGATGTCGGCCGCGTGGCGGGCCAGCACCGCACGCGCGCGGTAGTCTCCGGGGCGCTGCCCGGGGCCGACGCCGGAGCGGTTCGCCGCACCCTGGAGCAGAACCGATACTTCAGCGAGGGCCTCGCCGGTCAGCCAGCGCGCCGCCGGGCCCGGTCTCGCCCAGGTGAGCGCCGCGAGGGACGCACCCACCGCGCCGCCGGGGTCGTCGAACCGGCGCCGCAGCAGGCGCTCGGCGAGGGACTCGACGCCCGCGCGGTACGGCGTACGCGCGAGTCGGCGCGCCGCGCTGTACACGCGCGCCGGGACCATCACCGAGCCGTCGGCCTTGGCGAGCGCGGCGACCGGGCGGACGAGGTGGCGGCGCTTGCGGTCCATCAGCAGGTCGGCGAGGCGCGCGGGGTGTGCGTCGAGGACCTGGCGGGCGCCGTAGCCGGTGAAGTGGTCGGCGCTGCCGGCGGCGAGCCGGGCACGGTGCCGGGCCGCGAAGATCAGGGACGGGCCCGGTTCGTCGGTCAGGGGGCCGTCGAGGTCGGCGTACGGCAGCATCTCCTCGCCGCCGGTGACCACCACGTGGTGCAGGCGCGGGTTGGCGGCGAGGGTTCCCGCGCGCTGGAGTTCGGCCTCGCGGCCGCCCACGGCCAGGTCGTTGAAGGTGACGGCGAGGAGGCGCTCGCCGGCGCCGGTGCCGTGGCCGAGGACCGTGCCGGGCATGCCGGGCAGGCCCGCGGCGAGCAGTGCGAGCGTCCCCGACGCCGGGCCGCCGGAGAGGTCGGCGCCGATGCCCGGGACCGGCATCCCGCGCGCCGCGCGACGCTCGGCGGGGCCCATGCCGGGTACCGGACCGGGGTCGATGTCCGGGACGTGCCGGGGTGCCGACAGCCGCGCGCGTACCGCCTCTACGAGTGCGTCCCGTACGGCGTCCACCGCGCGGTCGGGGTCGGCGGAGGGTGCCGCGACCGCGAGCGAGGCGACGTGCTCGTACCCGGCGACCTCGCGCGCCCCGGTGCGCAGGATCAGCGCATGCCCCGGCGGAATGCGCCGCACGCCCTCGTACGGGGTCGAGTCGTGCACCGCGGCCGGTACGTCGGGGGCGGCGAGGAGGGCCGCGAGGTGGCCGTAGTCGAGGTTGGCCTCGATGAGGTCGGCGAGCGGGAGCGCGGCCGTGGCGTAGGCCGTACCGCCTGCCCAGGGGCTGTAGAAGACCGGGCGGGCGCCCGCGAGGTCGCCGCAGACGGTGACCCGGCGGCCGACCTGGACGACGGCGGTGTAGCTGCCGGGCCAGGCGGTCAGATGCCGGAGTGCGCCCCCGCGCGCCGTGAAGAGGCCGAGGCGCAGCTCCTCGTCGGTGGCGCCGCAGGTGCCGAGGACGGCGATGCGGTTCTGCGCGTCGGCCTTGATGACGCGCACCTCGTCGGGGCGCCAGTCGCCGACCGCCCAGAGCGGGTCGGGGTCGCCCCACAGGAGCTGGGAGCCGACGGGGTGGACGGTCTCGCCGTCGTAGCCCATGGCGCCGGCGGAGCCGAGCGTGGCGGCACCGGAGGCGGTGCTGCTCCATCCCACCAACCACCGCATCGACGCCTCCACAGGCTGTGGACAAACATGCACGGTACGAACCGGGTCCCCATGCTGCCATGAAGGACGCGCTCCGGAGGGGCGGTGGGGCCGCCTTTGATCCCTGGAAGATTTCACGGAGTTGCCGCAGGACCGGCCACGCGCGCGTGCTGTGGAAGAGTCTCGGCGGGAGCCAACCGCCTTACGACAGCGGGCGACTGCGACGCGAATGCGCCCCCGTACGCTCCCCCAAAACGCCCTTCGCGCCCTCAATTCCCGTGGTAGGAGCGTTGATCACCCGCAAAAGGTGGGGTCGATTTTCGGCCAAATCGCCGATGACCACACGGGCTTGCGCACGCTCCGTACACGCTTTGCGCACCGCACGCGCGTGTGCCCGAACGCGCACAGTCCGGGAGGCGGGCATCGCCTCCCGGACCGGTCCGCCACCCGCGGGGATGAAGGTGGCGGTGTCCCCCAGCCCACTGGATCCAGTACAGCGGGCCGACCCACGCACTAGCCATGGAACCGCTCCCCCGTTGGCCGGAGAAGAGCGCACGGGCGGGCGCACGGCCACACGGCGGGGGCACGCCGCGACAGGTCGTGCACGGTGCGTATACGGGCCGCACTCGCGTACGGACCACAATCCCGCCATCCGGAACAATGCCTCTTAACGCTTGGGATGCGGCGAACTACGCTGGGTTTACGAATGCCGCGTGGTTATGCCAGCGCGGCAGCCGTCTGTGTCGAGGGGTGGCGCATGTCCAGGGAGCAACGCGGGCCGAACGAAAAACTCGGCGCCGTTCTCGCCCTCGCGGGAATCAGCAACGCAGGACTCGCGCGACGCGTCAACGATCTTGGCGCTCAACGCGGGTTGACTCTTCGCTACGACAAGACGTCGGTGGCGCGCTGGGTGTCGAAGGGAATGGTGCCGCAGGGCGCCGCCCCGCACCTCATCGCTGCCGCGATCGGCCAGAAGCTCGGCCGCCCTGTGCCGCTCCACGAGATCGGCCTGGCGGACGCGGATCCCGCCCCCGAAGTGGGCCTCGCCTTCCCCAGGGACGTCGGCCAGGCGGTGCGGTCGGCGACGGAGCTGTACCGCCTCGACCTCGCCGGCCGCCGGGCCGGTTCCGGCGGCATCTGGCAGTCGCTGGCCGGATCGTTCGCGGTAAGCGCATACGCAACGCCCGCCTCGCGTTGGCTGATAACCCCCGCCGACAGTTCGGTCGCGCGCGAGGCGAACGCCGTGGACGGTGCGGGCGCACCGCTCAAAGTCGGCCACAGCGACGTGCAGAAGCTGCGGGAGGCCGCCGAGGACGCCAGGCGCTGGGACTCCAAGTACGGCGGCGGCGACTGGCGGTCGTCGATGGTGCCGGAGTGTCTACGCGTGGAGGCGGCGCCGCTGCTGCTCGGCGCGTACTCCGACGAGGTCGGGCGGGCGCTGTTCGGGGCGAGTGCCGAACTGACGCGCCTTGCCGGGTGGATGGCCTTCGACACCGGGCAGCAGGAGGCCGCGCAGCGGTACTACATCCAGGCGCTGCGGCTCGCCCGCGCGGCGGCCGACGTGCCGCTCGGCGGGTACGTCCTGGCATCGATGTCGTTGCAGGCGACGTACCGGGGCTTCGGCGACGAGGGCGTCGACCTCGCGCAGGCCGCGGTGGAGCGGAACCGGGGGCTGGCGACCGCGCGGACCATGAGCTTCTTCCGGCTGGTCGAGGCGCGGGCACACGCGCGGGCGGGTGACGCACAGGCCGCGGGGGCCGCGCTGAAGGGCGCGGAGGGGTGGCTGGAGCGGGCGCGCGAGGGGGACAACGATCCCTCCTGGCTCGGTTTCTACGGCTACGACCGGTTCGCCGCGGACGCGGCCGAGTGCTACCGGGACCTGAAGGCACCGCGGCAGGTGCGGCGCTTCACGGAGCAGGCCCTTTCCAAGCCGACGGAGGAGTTCGTGCGGTCGCACGGGCTGCGGCTGGTCGTCTCGGCCGTCGCCGAACTGGAGTCGGGCAACCTCGACGCGGCGTGCGAGCAGGGGGTGCGGGCCGTGGAGGTGGCCGGGCGGATCTCGTCGGCGCGGACGACGGAGTACGTGAAGGATCTGCTGCACCGGCTGGAGCCGTACGGGGACGAGCCGAGGGTGGTGGAGCTGCGGGAGCGGGCCCGGCCGTTGCTGATGGCGCCGGCGTGAGGGGCGCCCAGTCGTCTGCGACCTGAGGACACCGGGCGGGTGCGGGTGCGTGGGGGCTGGTCGCGCGGTTCCCCGCGCCCCTTTGGGGCGCGTGTCCGAAGCCGCTTGTCGAATACGGCCCCGTGCCCTGAAGGGGCGCGCCGCGGTCCCGTGCGTTTGAAGTGGCTGTCAGTGGCGCAGTGCACTATCGAGCGTGGGAGGTGGTGCAGGTGCGGGCCGGGATTGCTTACGACTGTGATGTGCTCGTCGTCGGGGGTGGCATCGTCGGGCTGTCCACCGCGTACGCGATCACCCGTGCCGCGCCCGGGATCCGGGTCACCGTGCTGGAGAAGGAGGCCGGGCCGGCCAGGCACCAGACGGGCCGGAACAGCGGGGTCATCCACAGCGGGATCTACTACCGGCCCGGGTCGCTGAAGGCGCAGTACGCCGCCAAGGGTGCCGCGGAGATGGTCAAGTTCTGCGCGGAGTACGGCATCGCGCACGCCGTCACCGGCAAGCTGATCGTCGCCACCGAGCGGGCCGAGCTGCCCCGGCTGCACGCCCTGGTGCAGCGCGGCCGGGAGAACGGCATACCGGTGCGGGAGCTCGGGGCCGCGCAGATCGGGGAGTACGAGCCCGAGGTGCGGGGGCTCGCCGCCATACACGTCGGGACGACCGGGGTGTGCGACTTCGTGGGGGTCGCCCGGCAGCTCGGGGAGGCCTCGGGGGCGGAGATCCGGTACGGCGCCCGGGTGGTCCGCGTGGACCGGCGGCCGGAGCGGGGCGTGGCCGTGCTCACCTCGCGCGGGGACGTCGTACGCGCGCGCGTGCTGGTCAACTGCGCGGGGCTGTACTGCGACGAGGTCGCGCGGCTGACCGGGGACGAGCCGGGGATGCGGATCGTGCCGTTCCGCGGGGAGTACTACGAGCTGGCCCGCCCTGAGCTGGTGCGGGGGCTGGTGTATCCGGTGCCGGACCCGGCGTTCCCGTTCCTCGGGGTGCATCTCACGCGCGGGATCGACGGAGGCGTGCACATCGGGCCCAACGCGGTGCCGGCGCTGGCCCGGGAGGGGTACGGGTGGGGCGTCGTACGGCCGCGGGAGGTCGCCGGGACGCTGGCCTGGCCCGGGTCCTGGGCGCTGGCGCGGCGGCACTGGCGGTACGGGGGCGGGGAGCTGCTCCGGTCGGTGTCGAAGAAGGCGTTCACGACGGCCGTACGACGGCTGCTGCCCGCCGCCGAGGAGGGAGACCTGGTGCGGACGGCCGCGGGGGTGCGGGCGCAGGCCGTGCTGCGGGACGGGACGCTCGTCGACGACTTCCTGATCAAGGAGGCGCCGCGCGCGGTCCACGTGCTGAACGCGCCCTCGCCCGCGGCGACCGCCTCGCTGCCGATCGGGCGGGAAGTGGCGCGGCGGGCGCTGGAGACGCTGGGCTCGGTGTGACACCCCGCAGGCCGTCCCGTGGGGGCCGTAAAATCGACCCACTGTGTCTGACTCCCACAATGCCCCCGAAGCCCCCCAGCCCGCCGAGCACGCCCCCGGTGAGCACCCCCACCACGCCCCCGGGGTGTCCGTCCGGCACACCCGGGCCAAGGGGGAGCCGCGGTTCCCGGACGGGCCCAGGGCCGATCCCGCCGGGTCGCACTTCGAGCGGCGGATCCGCAGCTTCCAGCCGCGCCGCAGCCGGGTCACCGCCGGACAGGCCGACGCGCTGCAGCGGCTGTGGCCCAAGTGGGGCCTGGACATCGACGGGCAGCGGGTCATCGACCTCGGCGAGCTGTTCGGAAACGGCAACCCGGTGGTGCTGGAGATCGGGTTCGGGATGGGCGAGGCGACCGCGCAGATGGCCGCCGAGGACCCGGGCGTCGACATCCTCGCCGTCGACGTGCACACGCCGGGACAGGGGAACCTGCTCAACCTCGCCGACCAGAACGGGCTGTCCAACGTCCGCGTCGGGAACGGCGACGCGATCATCCTGCTCCGGGAGATGCTGGCACCGGACTCGCTGGACGGACTGCGCGTGTACTTCCCGGACCCCTGGCCGAAGAAGCGGCACCACAAGCGGCGGCTGATCCAGGCCGAGTTCCTCGATCTCGCCGCGACCCGGCTGCGGCCCGGGGCGATCGTGCACTGCGCGACCGACTGGGAGCCGTACGCCGAGCAGATGCTCGAAGTGCTCGACGCGCACCCGGAGTTCGAGAACACGCAGGCCGACGGCGGTTTCGCGCCACGTCCGGCGCACCGGCCGCTGACCCGTTTCGAGGGCCAGGGACTGGACAAGGGACATGTGGTGAACGATCTGCTCTTCCGTCGCGTACAGCACCGGGTGCCGCAGAGCGAGCAGCACCGTCAGGAGTCACCTCGTTAGGGTCGATGCCGTGGCCACCTCCCCGCCGCCGTACTCGCCGTACCCGCAGCATCCGTCGTATCCGCCAAATCCGTCACATCCGTCACATCCGTCGTACCCACCGGACCCGGCCGACGACGGTCTGCGGCATCCCCGCTGGTGGCAGCGGCGCTGGGTGCGGTACGGGGCGCTGGGCACGCTGCTCGCCCTCTCCGGCCTGGTGATCCTCGCGCTGGTGCGGGAGCAGACGGGGACGGAGGGCTTTCTCGTCGGGCTCGGGCTCGCCGTCCTGCCCGTGCCGCTGCTCATAGGCGCGTTCCGATGGCTCGACCGGGTGCAGCCCGGCCCCTGGCGGAACCTGCTGTTCGCCTTCGCCTGGGGCGCCTGCGCGGCCGCGCTGATAGCCATCGTCGCCAACAGCTTCGCGACCAGATGGATAGCGACGGCGACCGCGGATCCGAGCAGCGCGGACCGGCTCGGGGCGACCGTGATAGCGCCGGTCGTCGAGGAGTCGGCGAAGGCGGCGGCCGTGCTCCTCGTCTTCCTCTTCCGCAGACGGGACTTCACCGGGATCGTCGACGGGGTGGTGATAGCCGGGGTCACCGCCACCGGGTTCGCGTTCACCGAGAACATCCTCTACCTCGGTACGGCCTTCGGGACCGACCAGCTGACCGGTGACAGCGGGATCGCCTCCGTCACCGCCGCGACGTTCTTCGTGCGCATCGTGATGTCCCCGTTCGCACACCCGCTCTTCACCGTCCTCACCGGCATCGGTTTCGGCATCGCCGCGCTCTCCGGGGAACGGCAGCGGGCGCGGCGGGTGCTGGTGCCGCTCGCCGGACTGCTGCTCGCGATGAGCATGCACGCGTTCTGGAACGGGTCCTCGACGTTCGGGCAGTACGGGTTCTTCGCCGTGTACGGCATGTTCATGGTGCCGTCGTTCGGGCTGCTGGCCTGGCTGGCGATCTGGACCCGGCAGCGGGAGCTGCGGACCGTGCGGGAGGAGTTGCCGGCATACGTCTACGCGGGGTGGCTGGGGACGGCCGAGCCGTTCGTGCTCGGGTCGATGCGGGCGCGGCAGATGGCCCGGGAGTACGCCGCGTACCACTTCGGGAAGGCGGCGGGGAGGGCGGTCGCCGAGTACGAGGGGTACGCGACGACGCTCGCGCTGCTGCGGCGCCGGGGGCAGCGCGGGCGGGCGGGAGCCGACTTCGTGGTGCGGGAGCGGGAGCTGCTGACCGAGCTGTGGAGCCGTCGGGAGCTGGTGCGGCCGGCCCTGGAGTACGCGGCACGGACGGCTGCGCCGGGCGGGTGGCCGGGGTACGGCGGCTACGCACCGCCGGCCTACGGGACGCCGGGGTGGTACGGGGCGGCGGTGCCGTACCCGGCCTACAACCCGTACCGGAGTTAGTGCTTCGGGTTGCGGAGGATTCGGCACCGCCGGGATGCGCCACGGGGGCTGAGCGCCGTTGCGGCGGAGAAGAAAAGGGAATGCGAGTCCCGGAAGAGGAGAAGGAAGGGGGACCGAAGCGGTCAGGCGGAAGCCGTCGTCAGCCTTGTCAGTTCCTCGTCCGTCAGGTTCAGGTCCGCCACGCCCAGCAGTGCCGGGAGCTGTTCCACCGTGCGGGCCGAGGCGATCGGGGCCGCGACGGTGGGCTGGGCTGCCAGCCAGGCCAGGGCGACCGTGGGGATGGGGGCGGAGTGGGTCTCGGCGATCTCGTCGAGGGCGGTGAGGACCTTCTGGCCGCGGTCCGACTCCAGGTACTGGGCGGCCCGGCCCGCTCGCGCGCTGTCGACCGTCGTACCGGGGCGGTACTTGCCGGTGAGGAAGCCGGCGGCCAGGGCGAAGTAGGGGACGGCCGCGAGGCCGGTGCGGGAGGCCAGGTCCTGGAGGGGGCCCTCGTAGGTGTCGCGGGAGACCAGGTTGTAGTGGGGCTGGAGGGCGACGTACCGGGCGAGGCCCTCGCGGTCGGAGAAGTCCAGGGACTCCTGCAGCCGCTCCGGCGTGATGTTCGACGCGGCGATGTGCCGGACCTTGCCGGCCCGCACCAGCTCGTCCAGCGCGCCGATGATCTCCTCGACCGGGACCTCGGGCTTGTCGAAGTGCGTGTAGTAGAGGTCGATGCGGTCGGTGCCGAGGCGGCGCAGGGACGCGTCGGCGGCGGCCTTGATGTTGGCGGCGGACAGGCCGAGGTACTCGGGGTGCTGGCTGACCTTCGTCGCGATGACGACGTCGTCGCGGTTGCCGCGCGCCTTGACCCACTTGCCGATGATCGTCTCGGACTCGCCGCCCTTGTTGCCCTCGATCCACGCCGTGTACGAGTCGGCGGTGTCGACGAAGTTGCCGCCCGCGGCGGCGTAGGCGTCCAGGACGGCGAAGGAGGCGGCCTCGTCGGCGGTCCAGCCGAAGACGTTGCCGCCGAGGGCGAGCGGGAAGACCTCCAGGTCGGAGGCGCCGAGCTTACGGAGGGCGGGGGAAGCGGAAGAAGCACTCATGCCTCACTTCAACACGCGTCACCGGGCGCCCCATCTCGGCGCAACACGAAGTTCTTGTAAAGGCGCACGGTACGAGGCTCACCGCCTGCACGAGGCTCACCGCCCGCCCGAGGCTCACCGCCTCCCCTGGGCGCGGCACGCCGAAGGCCCTGACGCCGGGGGGTTGCCGTCAGGGCCGCCGGGGACCGGCCGGTGGGGTCCGGGTCAGGGGTTGAGGCCCTTGCCGCGCAGCCAGGTCATCGGGTCGATGGCGGTGGCCTGGCCGTTCGGGTGGACCTCCAGGTGGAGGTGCGGGCCGGTGACGTTGCCGGTGGCGCCCACGCGGCCGATGACGTCGCCCGTGGAGACCTTCTGGCCGACCTTCACGCCGATCGAGGACTGGTGGCAGAACCACAGCTCGGTGCCGTCGTCGAGGGTGATGATCGTGCGGTAGCCGTAGGAGCCGGCCCAGCCCGCCTCGGTGACCGTGCCACTGTGCACGGCCTTGATCAGCGTGCCGGTGGGCGCGGCGAAGTCGAGGCCGGTGTGGTAGCCGGAGGACCACATGGAGCCGGCCTGGCCGAAGGTACCGGTGATCGTGTACGAGACGACGGGCAGCGTGTACTGCTTGGCCAGCTCGGCGAGCCGGGCCTGCTCGGCCTTCTGCTTCGCGGAGGCCTCGGCCTTCTCCTTGGCGTCGGCGGCCTTGGCGGCGGCCGCCTTCTCCGCCTTGGCCTCGGCGTCGGCGACCGCCTTGTCGGCGGCGGCGACCGCCTTGGCACTGGCCTTGGTGTCGAGCTGGTTCTGCTGCTGCGCGGCCTGGGCGATGATCCGGCTGCGCAGCGCCTCACCGGCGTCGGAGGAGGACGCGGAGGAGTCCCCGTCGGTGGCGGTCGTCGTGGTGACGCTGCTGAGCGCGGTCTGGGTGGCCTGGTGGCCGGTGCCCTCGCCGAGCAGGGAGCCGACGGAGGACGGCAGGTCGGGCAGGGAGATGGAGACCGGCGGCTTGCCGGTGTTGGCGCTGGCCATGCCGCCCGCGCCGACGGCGGCGATCACGCCGACGCCGAGAACCGTGGAGCTGCGGGCGAGCCCGCCGCCGCGCTGCTTGGCGACCCGGTGCCGGCCGCGCTCCGAGGCCAGGGACTCCTCGGTGGGGTTCCACTCCTCCCAGGGGCCCTCGTCGGTGCGGTAGCTGCCGTAGCCGAAGGTGTCGGGTTGACGCTGGCTGGGCACGAACGGGGCTGTCGGAGCAGGCCGGTTGGACGCCACGCGGGCGTACTCCTTTCCTTCCGTCGCCTACCGGGTTAGCTGACGGGTTCGGAGCGGGAAGGTCTCCTACGCGCGTATACCGGCCGTTTCCTACCCGGCGGTAGCCGTGCGATTCACCCCAAGGTGGTGGTTCCCCGGTTCCCTTGCGGGATTCGGCGCGTGCGCACGGAGCCGTCGCGGGTGACGGCTGGGACGACCGCGCTGCGTTATCGAACGTTAATAGACCCAGCTATGAGATTCCAAGCCGTTCGTCTTGATCATTAAGCTTTCAAAGCTTGGACTTACCTGCCACGATCGGTCAAAAACGGTCGAGTTGGCAGTGCTCGCTGCTCAGCTCAGGAGTCACACAGGTTTTGATGGTGACTCAGTTGTGATGCGGAGGGCGGCCGTCCGAACACGATGTGTGACACAGCACTGGGCAGGCGCACACGGCCGACGCACACGGCCGACGCACAGAGCAGGCGCTCAGGGCCGCCGCACCGCGAGCAGCGCCATGTCGTCCGTCATGCCGCCACCAGTGTGCCGGCGCACCTCGGCCGCGAGCCGGGCCAGCAGCGCGCCGGGGGCGGTGACGGTACGACCGGACAGCCGTCGCTCGGGGTCGTAGAACCGGCCGTGCGCGTCCCGGGCCTCGGAGAGGCCGTCGGTGTGCAGCAGCAGCGTGGCCCCGCTCGGGAACACGTGCTCGGCCGCCCGGTCGGGCCACGCCCCCAGCTCGCCCATCCCGAGCGGCAGCGCGGACTCCGGCGCCCGCACCGGGCACACCTCGCCGTCGCCGTGCAGCAGCAGGGGCGGCGGATGACCGCGGTTGACGACCCGGAGCGTGCCGTCGCCGTGCGGGAGTTCGGCGAGTACGGCGGTGGTGAACCCCTCGTGGGCGTCGATGCCGCCACGCCGGACGCCCTCACGCGCCAGCGCCCGCTCCAGCCGCGCGGCCACCGCCTCCAGCGTGGCCTCCTGCTCGGCGGCCTCCCGGAACGCGCCGATCACCACGGCGACGGCGGCGACCGCGCCCATGCCCTTGCCGCGCACGTCGCCGACGACCAGCCGCACGCCGTACGGCGTGTCCTGGACGGCGTACAGGTCACCGCCGATGAAGGTGCCCTCCTGGGCCGCCTCGTAGCGGGCGGCGATCTCGAAGCCGCCGATCCGCTCGGCGGGCTCGGGCAGGACGGCCCGCTGGGCGGCCTCGGCGACCTCTCGGGCGGAGGCGAGGCGCTGGTCGCCGATGCGGACGATCCGGTTGATGCCGGCGGCGAGGACGGCGACGGTGACCACGGTGACGACTTCGGTCACGGCGTCGGCATCCGGGAGGACGGCGAACCGCGCGTGCACGGCGTAGGTGGCGAGGAGCGCGGCCAGACCCGTGAGGACGGTGGTGCGCAGGGAGGACAGGGGCGCGGCGATCAGCGGGGCCGCCGTGAAGAAGGGGACCGCGGTGAAGGGCTGGGGGGTGAGGACGTCGTAGCAGACGCCCGCGCCGATCAGCAGCGCGGGCAGGTAGCGGGCGAGGGTGGGGGCGGATGCCTGGCCGTGCTGCTCCGCCTCTGCACGGCTCGCCACACGACCCCCCTGATGTCCCATGTGTCCGACGTGTGCGACGTCTCCGGTGCGCTCGACGTGTTCGACGCGCTTGACGTGTTCGACGCGTCCGATGTCTTCGATGCCTGTCCGTCCAGGTTTGCCGCTGCGAGCGGGTGGGGCGAATGGTGTGGGCCGGGCGGATGAGTTTGGACGTGTGTGATGAGGAACACGTGCCTGGGTATGACTCAGGGCCGGAATCCTCGATTGGATTCCGGCCCTGAGTTTCAGTAGCGGGGACAGGATTTGAACCTGCGACCTCTGGGTTATGAGCCCAGCGAGCTACCGAGCTGCTCCACCCCGCGTCGGTGACACCAGCATACGCCATCCGAAGAGGGGAAGTCACACGGGTTGAGACGCACGGGGGCGGCGGAGCCTTCGACGGGGTCAGCGGACGCCGAAGCGCCGGGCCCGGGCGACCGCCTCCCGGGGGCCGCCGTCGAACGGCCGGCCGTGCCCCGGCAGCAGGACGGTCTCCTGGGACAGCCCGGCGATGGCGTCCAGGGACGCGAGGGCGGCGGCCGAGTCATGGGTGAAGGCGCGGCAGACCAGGCAGGGGCCGGTGTGCCCGGTGAAGGCCTCCTGGGTGACCAGGGCGTCGCCGGTGAAGAACAGGCCCTGGTCGGGGAAGTGGAAGCCGGTGCTGCCGGGGGTGTGGCCGGGCAGCGCGACCGCCAGCGGCCGCCCGGGCACGTCGTCCAGCCGCGCGCCGTCGCCGAACGTGCGTGCCCGGGCGGGCGCCGCCGCGGTGAAGGCGCCCTGGCGGGCCATGGACACCATGGTGGCGAGCGCGGCGGGACGGCGGGCGAGGTACGGCAGCGGGGAGCGTTCGGACCTGGCGTGCCGCATGGCCTTGCGCGGTCCGTCCGTGAGCATGGCCCGGTCGTCCTCGTGGACCCACACCTCCGCGCCGGCCCGCTGGAGCTCCGCCGCGAGACCGATGTGATCGGGGTGCGCGTGGGTGATCAGGACGGCCCGGATGTCGGCCGGGCTCCGGCCGGCGGCGGCCAGGTGGTCGAGGAGCCGCCGCCGCTGTCCGGGCAGGCCGGCGTCGACGAGGGTGAGCCCGTCGGGGTGATCCACCAGGTAGAAGTTGACGAGGGGGTCCCCCAGCCGGACAACGCCCGGAGCGGCCTCCGGGCCGGCGCCGGGCCGGGCGGATCGAGGGCGGGACTGACTCATGACGTTCTGCTCTCGTACGAGGCGAGGGGGGAGGGGGAGGGGGCCGGGACCTGACCGTGGACGGTCGCGGTACCGGCCCCCGGGAGGTCCTGCTCAGAACATGCTGTTGCCGTTGGCCGAGGTGGCCGGGACGGCCTGGGTGACCGCCCAGTGCTCGACGATCTTCCCGCCTCGCACCCGGAAGATCTCGTACACCGACGTGCCCAGGTCGGAGGGGCTGTTCTGGTCGTGGAGGTGGACCGCGACCAGGTCGCCCTCGGCGACGACCTTGGCGACGGTGGCCTGGTACCGCGGATGCGCGGCGAAGAGGTTCGCGTAGGCCTGCTTGGTTGCGGCAGCGCCGTCGGCGAGCGCCGGGTCGTGCTGGACCAGCTTCGGCGAGACGTAGCGGTCGACCGCGCCGAGATCCTTCCGGCCGTCCAGCTGCTGGACGTAGGCGCGTACGAGGCGCTCGCTCGCTGCGGTGTGCGAGGCCGGGCCGGCGGCGTCGGTCTGCGGCGAGGTGAGCGTGGAGAACATGTCGTGGCCGTTGGCCGTGGTGGCGGGGACCGGCTGGATGGTGTCCCAGTGCTCCACGATCTTGTGGTTCTCCACCCGGAACACGTCGACGAGCCCGACGCCGCTGAAGGTGTCGGACGTGCCCGCGTGCGTCTGGAGCAGGACGAGGTCGCCCTGTGCGATCACGTGCGTGGTGACCGACCCGCTGCCGGGAGTGGCCGTCGCCTTCAGGTTCTCCACCAGCTGGCGCAGCGCCTCGGGCCCGTTGGCCACGGTGGGGTTGTGCTGGACGTAGTCGGGAGAGACGTACTTGTCGATCACGGACGTGTCGTAGTAGGTGAACAGCTGCTTGTACACGTACGTGACCAGCGCCTTGTCGGCCGCGGTCTCGCGGGCGGACACCGAGCCGGCGGCAGCGCCCGTCCCCGGGTGTCCGGCGGGCCGGGACACGGCCGTCGCGGGACCGGTCGCCAGTGCCGTCGCGGCCGCGACGGCGGCCACGGCCGCGCCGATCCGTATCGCAAGGTGTCTGTTCATCGCACTCTCCTGACTCGGAACAACCGCCGGCCCAAGGGCAGGTCGGCCAGGCCGACACTAGGAGCGCGGGACGGATCCGTCGTCGCCCTGTGAAGGGTGGTACTCACGGGGACAGGATCGCCGCGGCCGCGCCGCCTAGCCTGGGCTCATGGCACAGGGCAGCGACACCCACGCGCCGGGGCCGCTCGGCGAGTACCTCCGTGCGCGCCGGGCCCTGCTGAGCCCGGAGCTGCTCGGGCTGCCGGACGCGGGCCGCAGGCGGGTGCCGGGGCTGCGCCGCCATGAGCTGGCGCTGCTGGCCGGGGTGAGCACGGAGTACTACATCCGGCTGGAACAGGGCCGCAACCGTCACCCCTCCCCGCAGATCGTCGAAGCCCTCGCCCGGGCCCTGCACCTGGACGCGGAGGGCACGGCCCATCTCCACCAGCTCGCGGCCCCCGCCCCGCCCCGGCGCTCCCGGGCACGCGGCGAGCAGGTGCCGGCGGGCATCCGCATGCTCCTGGAGACGTGGTCCGCGCTGCCCGTGGTGGTGGCCGGGCGGCTCTGCGACGTACGCGCGGCGACCCCCCTGGCCGTCGCCCTCTCCCCCGCGCACCGGCCCGGGGCGAACCTGGCCCGGGAGGTGTTCCTGAACGACGCCGTACGCACCCTGCACCGCGACTGGGACGTCGCCACGGGCGGCCTCGCGTCGACGCTGCGGGTGGCGGTGGGGGAGGATCCGGGCGACCCTCGGCTGTCCGCCCTGGTCGGCGAACTGTCCGTGCACAGCGAGCGCTTCCGGTATCTGTGGGCGCGCCACGACGTCCGCCCGAAGCAGGGCGGACGGGCCCTGCTGCGGCACCCGCAGGTCGGTGAGCTGGATCTCCGGATCGAGAAGCTGGCGGTCCTGGGCACGAACAGCCTCACCATGATGTGCTTCCACGCCGAGCCCGGCAGCCCGTCCGCCGAGCGCCTGGCCCTGCTCGCCAGCCTCACGGCCGCCGAGACACCGACCGGCACGGACACAGCTACGGCCGCGGCCACAGCTACGGCAGAGCCGCTGCGCCAACACCGGCTCAGGTGACCTCAGGCGAGTGAACGCCCCTCCGGCCCGCCCATCCGGCCCATCCGGCCCGTCCGACCCGTCCGACCCGTCCCGCTCGCCCCTCCGCCATCAGCCATCAGCCATCAGCCATCAGCCCAGAAGATGCCCGTTCGGCGCCTTCGCCAGGCCCTCGTACTCCCCGAGCACCAGCACCTCCACCCCCGCCTCCCGCAGCATCCCCGTCCCGTCGGCCGCCGCCACGAACGTGTCCGGCTCGCGCCACGCCGTCACCACCCGCCGTACCCCGGCCCGGAGGATCAGCTCGGCGCAGGGGTGCGGGCGGGAGGCGCGGTGGGTGCAGGGTTCCAGGCTGGTGTAGACCGTGGCCATGGCCAGCCGGGGGTCGGCCGCGGGGAGCTTGGCCAGGGCCGCCTCCTCCGCGTGGACCACGGGGTCGCCGGCCTCCCGGGAGTGGCCGCGGGCCAGTTCCGTGCCGTCGGCGGCGACCACCACCGCGCCCACGCTGAACGCGGTCCGGGAGGGCGGGCACTCGGCCGCCAGTTCGCAGGCGAGCCGCAGCCAGTGCCGGTCCGCTGCGGACACCGATCCACCCGCACCGGGGGCCGTGGGCTCGTAGCGCATGAGGACGACGTCCTCGATACGGCGGGTGTCCAGGAGCCTCAGCCGCCCGGCCTGGTACCCGCCGGGACCGAACAGCCGCGGTGCCTTCGGATCGCCGACGAAGAGGGGGGCCAGGACCAGCTGGACCTCGTCGGCCAGGCCCTGCTGGAGGAGCTGGGTGTGGACGGTGCCGCCGCCCTCGACCATCAGGCGCCGCACGCCCCGTACGTCGTGCAGGTGCTCAAGGAGCGGCCGCCAGTCGAGGTCGGCGCCGAGGGAGACGACGTCGGCGGCGGTCCCGAGGGCGCGGGCCCGCCGCGCGCCCTCGTCCGTCGTGTACACGATCTTCTCGCCGCCGGTGTGCCAGAAGTTCGCGTCCGGGTCGAGGTCGCCGGTCGCGGTGACCGTGACCTTGAGCGGGTACTCGGGCCGGCCGGCGGCGGTCCGGGCCGCGCGCCGCTCCGGGGAGTTGACCAGGAGCCGGGGGTTGTCCGCGCGGATGGTGCCGGCGCCGATCAGAATGGCGTCGACGGAGGCGCGTACCTCGTCGACGCGGTCGAAGTCGGCGGGGGACGAGAGCAGGAGCCGGTCGGGGCCGGTGTCGTCGAGGTAGCCGTCGAGGGAGACGGCGGCGGACAGCAGGACGTAGGGGTACGGCATCGGACGCGCTCACTCTCGGCGGCGGCGGGGCAGGCCGGTGGGCCGGCGGGCTGCTCTGACTCGGACGCTTGGTTAAAGTTTGAAACAAACCTACACTGGTGGCATGACGACTCGCTGGCTGACCGCGAAGGAGCAGCGCGCCTGGCGCGCCTACATGGCGGCGACGAACCTCCTGGAGGACGCGATCGACCGGCAGCTCCAGCAGGACGCCGGCATGCCGCACCTGTACTACGGCATCCTCGCCAACCTCTCCGAGGAGCCGGAGCGCAAGCTGCGCATGACCGATCTCGCCCAGAAGTCGAAGATCACCCGGAGCCGGCTGACGTACGCCGTGACGCGGCTGGAGAAGGACGGGCTGGTCCGGCGCGAGGACTGCCAGTGGGACAAGCGGAGCAGCTTCGCGATCCTGACGGACGAGGGCATGGCTGTGCTGGAGCGGACGGCGCCGGGACATGTGGAGACGGTACGGGCGGCGGTCTTCGACCATCTCTCCGACGAGCAGGTGGAGCAGCTGGAGGAGATCAGCTCCGTGATCACGCGGGCGCTGGAGGGCGACGAGTCGACCCCCCTCCCGGCCTCGGACAAGCTGCCGTGGCGGCGCCGGTCGTCGTCGCCCTGTTCCGGATCCTGAACCCGACCCCGAACCCGGATCTCGAACCCGGATCTCGAACCCGGATCTCGAACCCGGATCGCGAACCCGGATCGTGCACTCGATTTCCCGAAACCGTACGGAAATCTGTTGCTTCAAATTTAAAGCATGGGGTAGGGTTCCAGCCGTGGATCTGCTTCAAATCTGAAGCAGGCACCCGCGACGTCCCACTGGAGACCCCGATGACCGACTTCCCCGCCGCCACCCAGCGCGCCCGTGTCCGGGTCCCGCTGCGCTTCAACGACGGTTACAGCGTCAACACCGAGCTCGTCACGTTCCATGGCCTGGCCGACGGGCAGGAGCACGTCGCCGTCGTCATCGGCGAGCCCGCCCCCGGTGCCCTCCCGCTGGTGCGTCTGCACTCCGAGTGCCTGACCGGCGACGTCTTCGGCTCGGCCCGCTGCGACTGCGGACCCCAGCTGCGCGAGGCCGTCGAGCGCATCGCCGACCGCGGCGGCGTCCTGCTCTACCTGCGCCAGGAGGGCCGCGGCATCGGCCTCTACAACAAGCTCGACGCCTACGCCCTCCAGGACCAGGGCCTCGACACCTACGAGGCGAACGCCGCCCTCGGCCTCCCCGAGGACGCCCGTGACTACACCGCCGCCGCCCAGATGCTGGCCGCCCTCGGGATCACCGACCTCGACCTGCTCTCCAACAACCCTGACAAGGCCGAGCAGTTGCGCGGCCTCGGCGTGACCGTCCGGGACCGCGTCCCGACCGGCGTCTTCAGCACCGCCCACAACGTCCGCTACCTGCGCGCGAAGGTCCTGCACACCCAGCACACGCTGCCGCTGGCCGAGCTGACGGAGCTCAACGCGGGCTGAGTCCCTGTTTTCCCGATGTACGACGCCCCGCCGGACGTGCTAGCAACAGCAGGCACACCGACGAGGGGAGCCTCCGTGGACGACCAGCTGGCGCGTGTTCTCGACGACCTCCACCAGGAGGGGCGGGCACACGACGGCCCGCTGGCCGACCGGCTGCTGAGGCTGCGCAACATGACCCCGGACGCGGCCCGGCTGATCTCGACGCTGATCCGGGCCCGACGCGCCACGTCCGTCCTGGAGATCGGCACGTCCAACGGCTACTCGGCGATCTGGTTCGCCGACGCGGTCCGCGACACCGGCGGCCGCCTGACGACGGTGGAGATCGACGCGGACCGGATCACCGCCGCGCTGGCCAACCTGGACCGGGCTGGAGTCCGGGAGTACGCGGACGTCGTCCACGGCGACGGCGCCGAGACCCTGGCCGGGACCCCCGACGCATCCGTCGACCTGGTCGTCCTCGACGCCGAGCGACCGGCCTACGTGGACTACTGGCCGCAACTGCGGCGCATCCTGAAGCCGTACGGCATCGTGGCCGTGGACAACGCGGTGAGCCACCGCGACCAGGTGAGCGCGTTCCATGAACTCCTCGCCACGGAGAAGGAGTTCGCCGTCACCCTGCACGAGGTGGGCGACGGTGTGCTGACCGGGATCCGGGTGCGCTGAGCACCGCGCCCCGTTGCACCCCGTTCAGGGTTTCCGGAGGCGGTTCAGCCGCCCTGCCCGAGCCTGGTGATCAGGTTCCCCCCGCGAGCAGTTCGGAGGAGGCCGGGTTCTGGCCGGTGTGCAGGTTCCGGTCGGGGGATGCCGGCAGAAGAGGGCGGGAGTCCGTCTCGCCGACCCCCGCCCCCTCCTGCCCGTGTCTCTCAGTTCGGCCGCCGCGTGCGTCGGCGCCACCACGTCAGTCCCCCGCCGATCAGCAGGATCCCGACCGCGCCCGAGGCCGCCGACGCGGCGATCAGGCCGGTGTTGTGCCTGCCGTCGGCGGAGCCGGCCGGCTGCAGGGCGTCGCCCACCTGGTTGCGGACGTCATTGCCACCGGTCGTGCCCTTCGCGAGCGGGCCTCGCGAACCCGCCGCGGGTTCGGCCAGGTAGGGGAAGGAGTCGCCGAACTTCCGGTCGTTGGCGTCGACCGCGTCACCCAGGTCGTTCTTGGCACCGACCAGCTCACCCTCGACGACCTGCAGCGCGATGTCCACGACGTCGTCGGTGAGCCGACGCCCGTTCGGGAAGCCCGCCTTGTCGCCGTCGAGCACGCCGAGCCGTTTCGGTTCGGCGGCCGGCTTGATCGAGGTGTTCAGGCGCAGCATCTCCGCCGGTCGCACGTTCGGCGGCTGGTTGAGGCCCTTGACGCCCTTGAGGAAGACGTCGACGAGATCGTTGCGCGGTTCCGCTGGCGCCTTGATCCCGTAGCCGGACTCGATGAGCTTCGGCAGCTCCGGACCGGTCACGTTATTCAGGAACTGGCCGTCGTTCCACGGCGAGGACGCGTTGAACCTGTCCTTGTCCTTCTGCGGGTTGACGACCTCGTTGACCAGCGGGTTGCCCAGACGGGAGACCTGCTCGTAGGAGCCCTGCGCGTTCTTCCGCTGGGTGGTCGACCAGATGCCGACGACCGGCTGGTCCTTCGACTCGGTGATCAGGTCGGTGGGCAGTTGCAGGGCGACCGAGTTGACGTCGTAGCCCTTGAGGGTGTCGTTGCCGACCTCGGAGAGGTTCCCGCCGTACAGCAGGTCGAACACGCGCAGGTCCAGGAAGAACGGGTCGTCCGCCTGGCCGGCGAACGTCTGGACGCCGTCGGCGAGCTGACGGACGGCCTGGCGGCGCAGTTTGCCGTAGTCCGGCATCGACGCCTTGCCGACGTTCGACGGCGCCACCGGTACGTCGTCGGCGAGCTTCGTCTCCGACACGACCTTCTGGTCGTGCAGCTTGAGCAGCTCGATGTCGTAGGTCTGCGTGACGTTCAGGTCCGGGTCGTCCAGGCTGGTGACCGGGCCCGTGTTGTACAGGAACGTCTTCTTCGACTTCGTGTGCGTGGTGAAGGTGTAGCGCAGCAGCAGTTCGCCCTGCGCGTCACCGTTGTTGTCGATGTGGATGTCGTACTGGGCGTCGTCCGCGAACGTGTAGAAGTTCGGGCCGCCCGCCGGGTCCTCGAACGGGATCCAGTCCGCGATGATCGTCGTCGTCTCCGGATGGTCCGGGCTGACGAAGGCGTACACGTCCGTGTTGTCGTACCGGGGTTCTCCCGAGATCAGCGGAGCCTCCCGGTGACTGGAGGCGGAGGCCGCCCCCGGTTCCAGCGTGACCACACCGGCGGCTGTGAGTCCCCCGGCGGCCAGCGCACCCGCGATGAGGGTCGCGAGGCCCCTGCGCCCCGCACCGCTCCTGGAGATAGGTGTCATACCGTCCGTCCTCCATGCCAACTTCCCTGACGCTTGAGGATTCGGAGCGGCCGTCTCTGCGGATTGGTGAATATCGACCGATCTGACGGATCTATCGGTGGATCTATCGATTGATCTCGACACACCCGGCCGGCCGACGGTCGCCGGGGGGCGCGTGAAGGGGCCCCTGCGACTCTCTTTCCGGGTCTTTCGGGTCTTCCGGGTCTTTCAGTGAACGAGGTCGAGCGCTGCGGCGATGATGCTGTCGGTGTCGATGGCGAACGCCGGCTCGTAGGTGACGCAACCGGGCTGCTCGATGCCGAGGGAGGGTGTGGTGATGGACTGGTGCGCGCCGCCCTCGGGGGCGAGGGTGACGCCGGAGGGCGTGCCGACCAGGATCGACTGACCTCCGGCGTAGATGCCGAACGACCACGGTTCCAGAGCCCGGTTGACGAAGGGGTCGTAGACCACGCCGATGGGCAGCAGCGGCTGGTCCCAGCGGCTCCAAGTGGCGCCCAGTTCGCCGAGCAGGCCGACCAGGTTGGTCTCGGCGATGCCGAGTTCCACGTGCTGGCCGGTCGGCCGCTCCCGCCAGTGCAGGATCGTCTCGGCGTCGTCGGCGAACCAGTCGGGGCGCTCGGTCGCCGACCACACGCCGACCTTGTTCAGCCAGCCGCCGAGGTTGGTGGAGGAGCTGACGTCCGGGCTGACGGTGACGATCCGGCGCGCCGCCTCCGGCGCCCGGCGGGTGAGGTCCAACAGGACGCGCCCGAGCGCCTGCTGGGTGTTGCCGGTGCCGGTCGGTGCGGGGCGGTCGAGGTCGGCGGGGATGGCGGGGATGGCGGGGATGGCGGGCGGTTGCCGGGGCTCGCGCCGGGGACGGCGCAGGCGCCGGGCGGCGGCCGCGGTCAGGGTCGCTTCCGGCGAGCCGTCGGCGAAGTGCGCCCAGGGGTGGTCGAGGTCGGTCCCCAGGCGGTGGGCCAGTGCCCTCATCTGCTCGGCGGAGAGCAGGGAGGAGTGGTTCTGCGGGTGGCCCTCGGTGGGCAGCCCGTGGCCCTTGACGGTGTACGCGAAGATCACGGTCGGGCGGGTGTCGTCCACGGCACGGTACGCCTCCGTCAGCGCGCCGAGGTCGTGGCCGCCCAGGTTGCGCAACGCGGCGAGCAGCGAGGCGTCGTCCAGGGACGCGACGAGTGCGGCGATCGGCCCGGCGACGGAACCGGTGCCGGGCAGGCGCTCGCGCAGCTGGCCCGCGGAGCAGCGCAGCAGACGCTGGTACTCGGGGTTGCCCATGGCGTCGATACGGGCGCGCAGGGCCTCGCCGCCCGGCCGGGTGAACAACTCCCGCAGCAGGTGGCCGTACTTGAGGGTGATGACCTGCCAGCCCGCCGCCGCGAACATGCCCTGCAGCCGGTCCGCGGCGATGCCGGGCACCACCCTGTCCAGGGACTGCCGGTTCAGGTCGACGACCCAGACCACCTCGCCCAGGCCGGGCACCATGGGGTCCTGGATCGCCTCCCAGATGGCGCCCTCGTCCAGCTCCGCGTCACCGAGCAGGGAGTACTGCCGTCCCGTACCGGCGCCGCCGAAGTGGCCCTCGACGTAACAGCGGGCGAGGGTGCCCCACAGGGGGGCGGTGGCGCCGATGCCGACCGAACCGGTGGAGTAGTCGACGGAGTCGGGGTCCTTGGACCGGCTGGGGTAGCTCTGCAGGCCACCGAAGGCGCGCAGGGTCGTCAGGCAGGACTCGTCCAGTCCGCCCAGCAGGTGGTTGATCGCGTGCAGCACCGGCGAGGCATGGGGCTTGACGGACACCCGGTCGTCAGCGGTCAGGGCGTGGAACCACAGGGCTGTCATGATCGAGGTGATCGAGGCGCTGGACGCCTGGTGGCCGCCGACCTTCAGGCCGGAGGGGTTGGGCCGCACCCGGTTGGCGTGGTCGATGATCGCGGTGGACAGCCACAGCACCCGCTGCTCGACCGCCTGCAGCACGGGGAGAGACACCTGCCGGGCAAGGTCCGCCCCATCGGCATCGAACCCATCCGCATCGACCCCATCCGCATCGACCAGATCGGCATCGACCAGATCGGCATCGACCAGATCGGCCTTCGCGACCATCGCAGACCACCTCCGCTGCCGGCATCATGCCTTCGCACATTCACCGCTGTGCTCAGCCAGTGGACAGGTGACCCTTCGAATGCACAAGTTGCCGTCGTTCGATTGAGCATTCTGCTCAAATTCCGAGGTAGCCGAGAGAGACGGACTGAGCACCATGAACAGCGAACGCACCCTGGACGCGACCGACGCGCGGATCCTGCTCGCTCTGGACGCCGACCCCCGGGCCACCGTCGTCGCCCTGGCCGAGCGGCTGGGGATGTCCCGCAACACCGTCCAGGCACGGGTGGCCAGGATGGAGCAGGGCGGCGCACTGGGATCCTTCGAGCGCCGGGTCGCCCCGAGGGCCCTGGGCTATCCGCTCACCGCGTTCGTCACCGCACGGGTCGACCAGCATCGTCTGGCCGAGGTGTCCCAGGCGCTCACGGGGATCGCGGAGGTCGTGGAGGTCTTCGGCCTCAGCGGCGAGACCGACCTGCTGGTACGGGTGGTCGCCACGGACGCCGAGGATCTGTACCGGATCGCGGGGCAGATCCTCGCCGCTCCCGGCATCGAACGCACGACGACAGCCCTGGCCATGCGCGAACTCGTGCCGCACCGCGTCGCCCCACTGCTGCGCCATGCCGCGGCAGGCAGGTGACCAGCCGCTTCTCCACGGGCCACAGACGCATCACACAGGTCGGCGAGGATCTCCGCGCGCGCCGTGCGCTCACGCATGACGAGCCGCTGAGGTGTGCCTCTCCCTTGGTGGTGGGCGGCCGGTGCCCTACTCGTCGATCACCACACCCTTCGCGGCGAGGAGCGGCGCCAGGTTACAGATCTCGGCCACGGTCCTGCCGGACCGGTACGCGGCGATGAAGTCGGCCTCGGTGTCGATGCGCCGTTGCGAGGCGGCGATCGCCTCGGTGAGGTCCTCCCGTCGCACGACCACCACGCCGTCGGCGTCCGCGTTGACGACGTCTCCGGGCCGGATCAGCTGGCCGCCGACGGTGACCGGCTCGCAGAGGGGGCCGACGGTCTCCTTGACGGTGCCCTTGATGCAGACGCTGTGGGAGAAGACGGGAAAGCCGAGCTCGCGCAGTTCCCGGGTGTCCCGGACGCCGGTGTCGGTGATCAGGCCACCGAGTCCCTTGGACTGGCAGGCGTTGGCGAGGACGTCACCGAAGGAACCGGCCTCCGCGTAGGCACCGCCCGAGACGACGATGACGTCGCCGGGCCGGGCGTAGTGGATCGCGGTCTGGAGCATGAGGTTGTCGCGTGGCGCGCAGACGACGGTGAAGGCGGGACCGCAGAGTTTCATGCCGTGGTCGACCGGCTTGATCGTCGAGTCGAGGGCGCCCAGACGGCCCTGTGCCTCGTGGATCGTCGCGGAGGAGAAGGCGCTCAGCTGCTTGACGAGATCGGGGTCGGGACGCTCGAACTTCGTGCTGATGGTGTTCACGGGGGCCTCTCAGGTGGACGCGGCCGGGGCGAGGGCGGCGCAGGCCGCGGCGATTCCGGCGCACGCCTCGGTGAGGACGTCGGCGGAGGTGGCGAAGGAGATGCGGAAGTAGCCCGGTGCGCCGTAGGCGGAGCCGTGGATCACGGCCACCTGCCGGCTGTCGAGCAGGTGGCGGGCGAACTGCTCGTCGTCGGCGATGTGCTCGCCGTCCGGGGTGCGCAGGCCGATGGCGTCGGCGCAGTTCACCAGCAGGTAGAAGCCGCCCGCGGGCGGGGTGCAGCTCAGGCGGGGAATGTCGTTGACGAGTTTGGCGGTGGCGTCGCGCCGGGCGCGGTAGGTCCGGACCGTTTCCTCGACGAAGTCCTGCGGGCCGGTCAGCGCGGCCGCCGCGGCCGCCTGGCTCACGGAGGAGGGACAGGACGACATCTGCGACTGGAGGGTGTTGACCGCGGAGACGAGGTCGGCGGGACCGGCTCCGTAGCCGATCCGCCAGCCGGTCATCGCGTACGTCTTGGACACGCCGTTGGTGAGGAACACCCGGTCGGCCAGGCGCGGTTCGACGGCGGCCAGCGATCGGCTCCGCCCCTCGCCGAACCAGATCTCGTCGTAGATCTCGTCGGTGAGCACCCGCACCCGGGGGTGGTCGAGGAGGACCTCGGCGAGTGCGCGCAGTTCGTCCGTCGTGTAGGCGGCGCCGGTGGGGTTGCCGGGGGTGTTGAGGATGACCCAGCGGGTGCGGTGGGTGAGGGCCCCCCGCAGCGCTCCGGGCGTGAGCTTGAAGCCGTCGGCCTCGGAGCAGGGCACGATGACCGGGGTGCCGTCGTTGGCGAGGACCATGTCGGGGTACGACACCCAGTACGGAGCCGGCACGACGACCTCGTCGCCTTCGTCCAGGGTGGCCATGAGCGCGAGGAAGATGACCTGCTTGGCTCCGCCGCCGACGGTGATCTGCGCGTCCGTGTAGTGCAGGCCGTGCCGGGAGCGGAGCTTCTCGATGATCGCGGCCCGCAGCTGCGGGGTGCCGTTGACGGGGGTGTACTTGGTCTGTCCCGCCTCGATGGCCCGCACCGCCGCCGCCTTGACGTGTGCGGGAGTGTCGAAGTCGGGCTCGCCGACGGTGAGGTCGTGGATGACGAGCCCCTGGCTCCCCAGCTCGCGCACGCGTTGGGCGGCGGCCGTGCTGGGCGAGGGGTTGATGCGGCGCACCCTGGCCGCAGTGGTGTGGGCGACGGTCATGCGGCTCAGCCCTCCCGGCGCTCGAAGTTCAGGCCGCCGGGGACCTGGAAGGTGGGCAGGATCTCGATGTGGCCGATGTTCACGTGCCGCGGCGAGTCGACGGCGAACTCGATGGAGTCGGCGATGTCCTCGGGCTTGAGGGACTCGTAACCGTCGTAGAACTGGCGCTGGGCCGCCTCCATGTCACCGAGCAGGCGGCCGAAGATCTCGGTCTCCACACGGCCCGGGCAGATCTCGGTGACCCGGACGCGGCGGCCGTAGCCGTCGACGCGCAGCTGACGGGAGAGGGTGTGCACGGCGGCCTTGGTGGCGTGGTAGACGGTGTTGCCGCCGAAGTTGTAGACCCCGGCGATGGAGCTGATGTTGACGATGTGCCCGAGGTCCCGCTCGACCATGCCGGGCATCAGCAGCCGGACGAGGTGCAGCACGGCCCGGATGTTCACCGCGATCTGCTCGTCGACGGCGAACTCGTCGGCGCTGAGGATGTTGCCGGTACGGGAGACGCCCGCGTTGTTGACCAGGACGTCGATCTCCAGTCCTTCAAGGGCCTTGGTCAGGGCCTCGGTGTCGGTGATGTCGACGGCATGCGGGACGGCCCCGGTGGCGTCCGCGAGTGCCTGGAGGCGTTCGGTGTTACGGGCCACGGCGTGGACTTCGAGGCCCCGCTTGGCGAGGCGCTCGACCACGACGGCTCCGATTCCGGTGGACGCACCTGTGACGAGGGCGGTCCGGTAGTCGGAGATGGGCATGCTGATGCTCCTTGCGGGTGGAGGTGGGGGTGGGGGGCGCGGATGTGGGTCAGGCGTCGCGCAGCGGGAGGTGCGCCCGGTCCCTGACCACCGAGACCGCGGCGAGGGTGCCGAGGGCGGTGAGGACCGCGTAGAAGGCCGGCATGTTGACGTTGCCGGTGCGGGCGATGAGCCACGTCATGAGGAGCGGGGCGGTGCCGCCGAAGAGGGCCGAGGAGAGGTTGTAGCCCAGGCCGTAGGCGGAGTACCGCAGCCGGGTGGGGAAGAGTTCGACGAGGAGGATGTGGATCACGCCGGTGTGGCCCGCGAAGACGACGGCCATGACACATGCGCCGAGCACGGCCAGGGCCAGGTTGCCGGTACCGATGAGCAGGTAACAGGGGATTCCGACGACGGCCATGGTGATCGCGGAGCCGGCTATGACCTTCTTGCGGCCGATCCGGTCCGACAGGCGGCCCATGTACGGGATGGCCAGACAGATCGCCACCAGGCTGGAGGCGGTCACCAGAAGGCCCTGGATCTTGCTGAAGTTCAGCTCGGTGCTCATGAAGGTGGGCATGTAGGTGAACAGGACGTAGTAGCCGGAGCCGTTCATCAGCGGGATGAACAGGGCGAGCAGCATGGCCCGGCGGTGTTCCGCGGAGGAGAACGCCTCCTTCAGGGGGTTCCGGGACAGGCCGTTCTCCTCACGCAGGCGTGTGAAGTTGGGCGTGTCGCTGATCCGCCTGCGGATGTAGATGCCGGTGAGGCCGAGCGGCACGGCGAGCAGGAACGGGATGCGCCAGCCCCACGCCTCCATGCGGTCGGCGCCGAGTCCGCTGGTCATGGCCGCGGCGATCAGGGTGCCGGTGAGCAGGGAGAGGAACGACGCGATCTGCGCGTAGCTGGTGTACTGGCCGCGCCTGCCCTCCGGGGCGTGCTCGGCGAGGAAGCTCATCGCGCCGGACGCCTCGCCGCCGACGGAGAAGCCCTGGGCGATGCGCAGCAGGATCAGCAGTGCCGGAGCGGCGACGCCGATGGCCGCGTAGGACGGCAGCGCGCCGATGGCGGCGGTGGCGGCGCTGATCAGCAGGATGACGAAGACGAGCATGCGCTGACGGCCGATGCGGTCGCCGAGGTGGCCGCAGATGACGCCGCCGAGAGGGCGGAAGAAGAAGGAGACGGCGTAGCCGAGGAACACGAGCTGGACGGCGTCGTGGGAGCCGGGGAAGAAGACGGTGGCGAGCGTGCCGGCCATGAAGCCGAAGATGCCGTTGTCGTAGAGCTCGGCGAAGATGCCGACGCATCCGGCGAGCGTGATCCTGCGGGCGGTTCTGGGATCGACGGTGCTGGGTACCGGCTGAGCGGCCACGGTGCTCATGGACTTCTCCTGTCTCGGAGCAAGCGGGGATGAGGGAGGTGCTTCGGCCAGGTGCGGGTGGTCGAGGGGCGGCTGACCGGGACGGCATCAGCTGCCGGCGGGGACGGGAGCGGCTCTCAGCCGCCGGGGATGGGGACGGGGACGGTGATCAGCCGCCGAGAGGGACAGGGACGGGGATACGCAGGGTGTCGAACGCGGTGCGGACGCGCTCTTTGAGGGCCTCGACGGCGTTGCGCTGCGCCCGGTGGGCGGTGACCGCCTGGTCGAGGGTGCGGTGGCGGAAGCGGACGGTCTGCCCGGGTCTCACCTGCCCGAGCGCGTTGAGGCCGGTGGCGGTGACGACGGCGAGGACGGGATAGCCGGCCGTGACGCCGCGCCCGCGGTGCAGCACGAGGAGTTCGTCCCCGGCCGGCACCTCGACGGCTCCGACGGGTACGCCGCGGGAGAGGATCTCGCCGTGGGTGACACGGCGGGGTACGCGCCCCTCCAGACGCAGGCCGATGTGGTTGCTGCGCGGGGTGACGGTGAACGGCGCCGTGTACAGGCGGGCCGCGGTGTCGCCGAAGTCGGCCTGGTCGGGGCCGTCGGTGACGTCGATCGTCCACGGTGCGCGGATCAGCGGGACGGGTGGGTGCAGCCGGAACAGAGGGATGCCGGAGAACGGGTGGACGAGGGGCGGGCAGGTCGTGTGAAGGACCAGTTCGGTTCCGGCTTTCAGCGTGGTCCCGAAGCCGAGGACGGTGTCCGGGGCGCAACTGCCCTGGAGATGGTCGGCGTCGAAGGAACCGAGGACGGCGAGGTAGACGCGCAGCCCCTCGCGGATGTTGCTCACCCGGATCGTCTCGCCCGCCCGTACCGGAACGGGCTGCCACTGCGGTGCCGGTACCCCGCCCACGGTGACGTCGGCGGGTGCTCCGGTCACCGCGACGAGGATGTCGCCGGAGGGGGTGCCCGCGAAGTCCAGCGCGGTGAGCTCCAGCAGCGGGGCCCGTTCGTCGTTGCCGCACAGCACGTTGGCGACGCGCGCCGAGTGCTGGTCGCAGGCCCCGTTGGCGGGCAGTCCGTAGCGGGAGCGTCCGACGCGGCCGAGGTCCTGCACGGTGGTGAGGCCGGGGGTGCGGACGGTGAGGGTCTCAGCCATGGCAGGCCGCCAGGGGGGTGCCGGCATGGTCGTCCCACTCGTCGGGGGTGATGGGGACGAAGCGGAAGGTGTCGCCGGGGAGGTAGGCGGTGAGCGGATCGCCGTGCAGGTCGAGGATGCCGACCGGGGTGCGGCCGAGGAGCGGCCAGCCCCCGGGCGAGGGCATGGGGCAGATCACGGCCTGGCGGCCGGCGACGGCGACGCTGCCGGGCTCGACCCGGACGCGGGGTGACGCCAGGCGCGGCACGGGTGCGGGGAAGGGCGGGCCGTCCGTCATCGGCGCGCCGGCGGGAGCGCCGAGACAACGGACGGTGAGGTCGGAGCCGGTGTGCAGGTCGATGACCTCGCTCTCGGTCAGGCCGAGCTGTGCGGCGACCCGGGGCAGGTCGGGGCCGTGGTCGCCGCCGTAGACGACGGGCACGACGAAGCGCCGGGGAGCCCGGGTGCGGGGGGCCGCCGAGGCGAACCGGGCGGCCTCGTGCCAGAGGATGCCGCGCACGGTGTCGTGGTCCGTGCGGGCGCAGTCGAACTCCACGAGCAGGGTGTCGTAGGTGGGTACGACGTCCTGGACGCCGTGCAGCTGGATGGCGTCGAGCACGTCCGCCAGGGCGTGGACCAGCCGCCAGCTCTCCTCCGGGCCCAGGCCGACCGCCTTGACGGTCAGCGCGGAGTCACCGCAGTCCGAGATCACGACGTTGGCGTTCATGTCAGTCACCCTTGCCGGTCAGCACGTCGTCGAGGCTGGTGATCCGCACGTCCGCCGCGAGGAGTTCGGACCGGATCCGTCCGGCCAGCGCGATGGCGCCGGGGGTGTCGCCGTGCAGCAGCACCGTGTCGCAGGCGACCGGTATGTCCTTGCCGTCGACGCTGCCGATGACGCCCTCGGTGACCATGCGCAGGGTGCGGCGGGCGATCTCGTCCGCGTCGTGGATCACCGCACCGGCTTCGGAGCGGGGCACCAGAGTGCCGTCGTCCCGGTAGGCCCGGTCCGCGATGCCGACGACGGCGACCCGCAGGCCGCGGGCCCGGGCGACGTCGGCGAGTTCGCCGTCCTGGGCGAGCACGATCAGGGAGTCGTCCAGGACGGCCACGGCGTCCACGACCGCCGTGGCGTAGTCGGCGCGGACGGCCACCAGGTTGCCGAGTCGTCCGTGCGGTGCGACGTGCCGCACCCGGGTGCCATGGGCGCGGGCGAACGCCTGGAGGGCGCCGACCTGGTACAGCACGTCGGTGCGTACTTCCTCCGCGGTCAGGTCCATGGCACGCCGGCCGAAGCCGACCAGGTCCGGGAAACCGGGGTGGGCACCGACGGCCACGCCGTTCGCCACACACGCGCGGACGGTGGCGTCCATGATGCGCGGGTCGCCGGCGTGGAAGCCACAGGCGATATTGGCGGATGTGAGGAGTTCCAGAAGGGCTTCGTCATCGCCCATCGTGTAGGCCCCGAAACCCTCGCCGAGATCGGCGACGAGATCAACCATACGGGTCAAGGCGTCCTCCGGGGAAAATGATCGACGGTACGGTCACACATTCGGTTCGGTGGATTCGATATTCACCGGGAAGGGCCGTGTGACCTACGAGGAGAAACGGCGGAAGAGATGCGGAGCCACTGGTCGGGTGCTCACCTTCGAGCAGTTCCTCGGGCGATGTTCCGGTCAATTCCTCGGGTGATGTTCCGGCCAACTTAATCCAGCCCTCACCCGGCCGCCAATACCTGTTCGGTTTGGCGTTATCGCGGATTCGTATGACACGGCTCACGTCCAGGGCCGTCCGGGTATGGGCTCCGACCCCGCAGGCTTCCTACGATGTGACCCGGCTCGACGGAAGGCTCCCCCGTGGACACCAGGCGTCTCTACTCGTTCATCAAGATCATTGACGCGGGGAGCATCACGCGCGCGGCCGACATCCTGCACATCGCCCAGCCGGCGTTGAGCCAGCAGCTGTCCGCCCTGGAGGCACAGTTCGGGCAGCAGCTGGTGATCCGCAGCAAACGCGGCGTCGCACCGACCGAGGCAGGTCGGACCCTGTACCGCCACGCCCAGCTGATCCTGCGGCAGGTCGACCTGGCCCACGCCGCGGTCCGGGTGTCGGGACGCGCGCCCGCCGGAAGCGTCTCGGTCGGCCTGGCCCCCTACAGCCTGGGCGCGGCGCTCGCCCTTCCGCTGCTGAAGAGGGTGCGCGAGCGATACCCCGAGATCCTGCTGCATGTCAACGAGAACTTCGGCGGGGTGATCAGCGAGGCCATCATGACCGGCCGGATGGACATGGCGTTCATCTACGGGGCGGGACCGCTGCGTGGCGTGCAGTTCGAGCATCTGCGCACCGAGGACCTGTTCCTGATCAGCGCCCGGGGCGGGACGCGGGATCCGCGCGGGAACGAGGTGCGCCTGCGGGAACTGGAGCGGGTACCGCTGCTGCTGCCCAGCCGGATCCACACGGTCCGGCAGGTGGTGGACGCCGCTTTCCACCAGCTCGCGCTGGAACCGAACGTGGTCGGTGAGGTCGAGTCCGCCCTCACCCTGGTCAACGCCGTGGAGGACCGGCTGGGCGCCACCGTCCTCCCCGGCTCCGCCGCGCGCGCGATCCTCGACATGCGCTCCTTGAGTGCGCGCCGCATCGTGGACCCGGTCATCCAGGTGAAGCTGTCCATGGTCACTTCCGACAACCAGCCGCTGTCCGAACCGGCGCTCGCCGTGCACGACGTGTTTCTCGAACTGGTACGGGACTTTCACGACGATCCGGTCGACGAAAAGCCGGCGGAGGACAATCGGTGAAAGACAGCCGGTGAGAGACGAATCGGTAGGCGATAGGAACGACCAATAGCGTCACATCGAATCGCTATTGGTCACCGGTACGGACCGTGGTTAGCGTGGGGCAGAACTTCCGTCCGGCCGACAGGAATTCTTTCGGCACTGGCGGCGCACGTCGTGTAAATGACACCGGTCCTGTCACTGGAGAAACCGATGACGATTCGTTTGCTCAGCACCCGGGCGGACCTGCCGGGTTCCGGGTTGCGGCGGCTGGCCGCGGCGGCGGAGGTGGTGTCCTGGGCGGGCACCGGCAAGCCCGGCCACGGCGATCTCGCCGCCCTCGCCCCTGGCAGCACCGGCATCCTCGCCCTGGGCAACGACCCGGTGGACGCCGCGCTGATGGCCGCCGCCGGCCCGTCCCTGCGGGTGATCGCGCTCGCGAGCATGGGCTTCGACAACGTGGACCGAGCCGCCGCCACCGAGCGCGGCATCGTCGTCACCCACACGCCCCGCGTCCTGGCGGAGACCACGGCAGACCTCACCTTCGCCCTGATCCTCGCGGCCCGCCGCCGCCTCGGCGCCGCCGCCGCGAGTCTGGCGCGGGGCGACTGGGACCTGTTCCGGATGCACGACCATCTGGGTCTGGACGTCCACGGAGCCACCCTCGGCCTCGTCGGCTACGGGCAGATCGGGCGCGCGGTGGCGCGCCGGGCCCAGGGCTTCGGCATGCGCGTGATCCACCACGACCCGTACGCGGCCGAGGATCCCGTCTCGGCGTCGGTGAGCCTGGAGACCCTGCTGGCCGAGGCGGACATCGTGTCGCTGCACGTACCGCTCACCCCCGAGACGCGGCACCTGATCTCCCACCGTGAACTCGCCGCCATGAAGCCGACCGCCACCCTCGTCAGCACCTCACGCGGCGGCGTGATCGACGAGACGGCCCTCCTCGAAGCGATCCGGCGAGGCACGCTGCACTCGGCAGGCCTCGACGTGTTCGAGCTGGAACCGATGGGCGCGGACCTCTCCCCGCTCGTGGGCGAGCCGAACGTGGTCGCCCTCCCGCACATCGGCTCGGCCACCGACGCCACCCGCGCCGCGATGGTGGACCTGGCCGTCGACAACATCCTCGACGTCCTCGCGGGGCGCCCCGCGCGTTCCCCGCTGCCCGGCACGGCCGCGGTTCCCGGGGGTGTGCCCGCATGAGCCACCCGTCCTTCGACATCAGGGGCAAGGCCGCCCTGGTCACCGGCTCCAGCCGCGGCATCGGCAAGGCTCTGGCGGCGGGGCTCCTGGACGCCGGCTGCACGGTCGTCCTCAACGGCCGTGACGCCGACGCGCTCGAGAAGACACGCTCCCAACTCGCCGCCGGGCACGGCGACCGGGTCCACGCCGTCGCCTTCGACGTCACCGATCCGGCGGCGGTCACCGCGGGCGTCGCCCGCGCCGAGGAGACCGCGGGCGCGCTCTCCATCCTCGTCAACAACACCGGGGCACAGCACCGCAGGCCGCTGCTGGAGTTCTCCGACGACGACTGGCACCGACTGCTCGACACCAACCTCACCAGCGCCTTCCTCGTCGGCCGGGAGGTCGCCCGGCGCATGGCCGTACGCGGCCACGGCAAGATCGTGAACATCTGCTCGCTGCAGAGCGAGGCGGCCCGGCCCGGCATCGCGCCGTACGCGGCCACCAAGGGCGGCCTGAAAATGCTCACCAAGGGCATGTGCGCGGACCTCGGCCCCCTGGGTATCCAGGTCAACGGCATCGGCCCTGGCTACTTCGACACGGAACTGACCTCGGCCCTGGTCGCGGACGAGGAGTTCAGCGCCTGGGTGCGCCGACGTACCCCGTCCGGCCGCTGGGGCAGGGTCGAGGACCTCATCGGCGCCCTTGTCTTCCTTGCGTCCCCGGCCTCCGACTTCGTCAACGGACAGATCCTGTACGTCGACGGCGGCATGCTCTCCGTCCTCTGAGCCCGCCAGGACACCCGCACTTCCTGAAGGAAGCCCTCTGTTCCCGGAAGGGAGCCCCCATGCACGCCTGCGTCCTCCACGCGGCGCAAGACCTCCGTGTGGAGGAGTTCACGCCGTCCGCGCCCGCCCCCGGCGAGGTGGCCGTCACCGTCGCATTCGGCGGCATCTGCGGATCCGACCTGCACTACTACCGCCACGGCCGCGTCGGTGACTTCACCGTGCGGGAACCGATGGTGCTGGGCCACGAGATCGTGGGCCACGTGGCCGTCCTCGGCCCGGGCACGGCCGGTCCGGCCGCCGGTACCCCGGTCGTGGTCCATCCGGCCACCCCGTGCGACCACTGCGCCGAGTGCGACACAGGGCGGCGCAACGTGTGCGCCGGCACCCGCTATCTGGGCAGCGCCGCCCGCACACCGCATGTCCAGGGCGGCTTCGCCCAGCACGTCACCGTCCCGGCCGCCCAGATCCGAGCGCTGCCGCCGGACCTCGATCTGCGGCTCGCGGTGCTGGCCGAGCCGCTGTCCGTGGCCCTGCACGCGGTGCGGCGAGCCGGTGACGTACGGGGCAAGCGCGTCCTGGTGACCGGCGCAGGGCCGATCGGTTGCCTCGTCACCGCGGTCCTGCGCCATGCGGGTGCCGCCGAGATCGAGGTGAGCGACCTGGTGGAAACGCCTCTGCGGATCGCGCGAGCCTGCGGTGCCACAACTACCGTCCGGGTCGGCGCGGAGGACGGCGCGGGGGGCCCGCCCTTCGATGTCGCGGTGGAAGCCTCCGGCGCGCCCACGGGACTGCGGACCTGCGTGGAACGGACCCGCCGGGGCGGCACGGTCGTCCTCCTCGGACTCCTGCCTCCCGGCGAGGTGCCGTTGCTCGGGAACATCACCGTCACCCGAGAGCTGGAGTTGCGCGGCGCCTTCCGCTTCGACACCGAATTCGACGACGCGATCCGCCTGTTGGCCGACGGCCTGCCCGTCGACGCCGTCGTGACGCACACCTTCCCGCTGTCGGACGCCCGGACGGCCTTCGACCTCGCCCACGACCGCACGATCGCCTCCAAGGTCCTCCTGGACCTGACCCGGCACCCGCACCCGGAGACGGCGCCGTCCACACCGTGAGGCCCAACCGCTCACGCACGGCTCTGAGGCGCTTACGCCGGGGCGGGCGTCGGCAGCGAACTCGTCGTTTGCAGGTTCACCACCGCGCTTGGTCCTCAGGCAAGAATCTCGTCGTTGGAATCAAAGCCGTGGCTGTCCGTCGGCAGGTCGGGAAAATACTCGGTCTCGGCCTCGCCGGTCAGGACAGCGAGCAGGAAGGAGGCGCACTGGGTTGCGTGGTGTTCCCATTCCGGGCCGCGGCCCTCATTGAGGATGACCGTCCACTCGTCCGGCTTCTGCTCCGACTGTCGCAGCCAGTACAGGTACATGCCGCTGCCCTCGATGCAGGCCCAGGGCAGCACCTGCGCGTCGGGGTCCTGGAGTTCCGCCGGTCGGGCTTCGGTCTGCCAGAGGTCCGCGAGGATCTCCGCGCGCTCCGTGGCCTGGTCGACGAGGTTGTAGTTCTCGTCGGGGCATTCCGGGTCCAGAAGCCAGACGGTCTCGTCGAAGACGCCCCCGCCGTAGGTTTCGACCAGCTCCTTGTAGTCGTCCGGCAAAGGCGTGCCCAGTTGCCGCTCGACGGCTGCCCAATCGCGTGAGGGGTGTGGGGTGGCCGGGGGGGATGAGCTCGAAGAGACGTTCCACGGCGGGATGCATGGCGGTCGGCTTCCGTGACAGCAAGGAATGTCGGTTGTCGTGGCGGCGAGCTGGCCGGGAGTGACGCGGCCCGTCGCTTCATGGGATGAACTTCACCTCGGGGAAGGCCGGGCACGGGCCGTCGAGCAGGTGCCCTCGGTGGCGGCGTAGGTGCAGGTCGAAGAAGGCGAGCGGGTATGCCTGCTGGATCCGAACCGCCCGGACCGGATCGAGGGTGCCGATCCAGTCCCGCAACTCCTCGTCGCTCATCCCGACGGCCTGCGCCAGCTGTGGGATCAAGAACTGCGCGTCGCAGTACGACGAGTGAACCGCACCCTCCGCCTGGACGTCGAGCCGCCATCCCCGCAGGTGCGACCAGAACTCGGCGACGCTCGGCTGCGTGGCCCGGGGGTACGCGGCGGTCATCAGCATGAACGGCCGGTCCAGGTCGGTGATGACCGTCGGCTCCATCGGCCCGTCGAAGCTCAACCCGGCCCGGACGCGCTGGTCCTCGCTCATGACGAGGGCGGTCGCCGTCGCGCCTTTCGACCAGCCGAACATGCCGATGCGCTGCGGATCGAGGGCGCCGAGAAGGCCGGCCGGCAGCGGCCGGTGTTCGGCGTCGGGGTTGCGCCCGGCGGCGAGGTCCTCGACGCGGTCGAGCACGAACCGGATGTCCGTGGCGAAGTCCCGTGCGCCCAAGGCGGGTTCGTCGAGCGGGACTGTGAGCCGGCCGTCGGGGAACTGGCTGAACGCGTCGTACGTGTGATCCACCGTGACCACCGCATACCCGTGGCTGGCAAGCTCCTGCACCACGATGGTGGTGTCCGCACGGTGATCGTGCGCGCCGTGCGAGAACACGACGACGGGCAGTCGTCGGCCCGTTCGCAGCACCGGTGCGCCCTCGTGACCGGCCGTGAGCGGCGCCACCGCGACATCGGCCGGAAAGCCCAACGATGTGAGGAGCGCCCGCGCCAGGGCGGGGGCTGTCCAGCGAGCCGGTGGATACCGTTTGACGCCCCGGGCGGGATACCAGACAGCAGCCATCAACTCTCGGTGATGCCCGGAGCCTGCCACGGGATCCGGACGTGAGGTGTCGACGAGGTGCAGGGGCACCGTGCCCACCGGGTACGGTCCGGTCGGCACGGGCAGAGTGAGCTGCACCGGGCCCGGAGCGGTCGAAGCCGCCCTCGCCCGGCCTGCGACGCCGATCGGCACGGTGACCCCGACTGCCACCGCGGCTCCGAGTATGCGACGGCGTGTCATTGCGTCTTGGTTCATGAACGGGGTTGTCACGGACCCTCCCTGGGTTTCTGGACAGCACTGAGCTGCGTCCGGCGCTCGGGCCGTCGGTCCAGCCCGGCAGCGTTCCCGTCTTGATCAGTTCAGTGGCTCGGTGGAATGCGGCCTTCACCTGGCGCGGACATGAGAAAGGTGAGCACGGCCAGCACACGGCGGTTGTCGTCGTCGGAGGGGGCGAGCTCCAGCTTGGCGAAGATGCTGGTGCTGTGCTTGGACACAGCCTTCTCGCTGATGAAGAGGCGGTTCGCGACGGCGCTGTTGGAGCGTCCCTCGGCCATGAGCTCCAGCACCTGGCGTTCCCGCTCGGTAAGCCTGGAGAGGGGTTCGCGTGCGCCGCGGCTGCGGCGGCCGAGCAGCTTGGTGACCACTTCGGGGTCCATGACCGTGCCGCCCGCGGCGACCGTACGGATCACGTCGACGAACTGGTCGTCGCTGAACACCCGGTGCTTGAGCAGGTAGCCGACCCCTCCGGCCTGGTCGGCGAGCAACTCCTGGGCGTAGATCTGCTCGACGTACTGCGAGAGCAGCAGGATCGGCAGCCCGGGTATCCGTTCCCGGGCGGTCAGCGCCGCACGGAGTCCGTCGTCGGTGTGGGTGGGCGGCAGCCTGATGTCCACGATCGCCAGGTCCGGCCGGAACTCGAGCAGCGCGTCGAGCAGGCCCGGCGCGCTGTCGGTGGCCGCCACGATCTCGAACCCACGTGCTTTGAGGAGCCTGACCAGCCCTTCCCGGAGCAGGAAGAGATCTTCCGCGACGACTACGCGCACGGCACCTCCATGACCACGATCGTCGGCCCGCCGGGCGGGCTGCTGACCGCCAGGATGCCGTCGAAGGCCGCCAGCCGTCGCTCCACCCCGGCCAGCCCGGTGCCCCGGGCGGGATCCGCGCCGCCCACTCCGTCGTCGACCACCTCGATGCGCAGCAGCCCGTCCGTCCGGGCCATGCGGATCTGGAGGCCGCGCGCCGAGGCATGCCGGACGGCGTTGGTGACCACCTCGGCGACGGCGAAGTAGCAGGCCGACTCCAGTGGGGCGGCGAGCCGTTCGGGCAGATCGATATCGGTCTCGCAGGGCAGGGGCAGGTCCAGTGCGAGCGCCCGGACCGCCTCCCCCAGCCCTCGGTCGGCCAGCATCGGCGGGTGCATCCCTCTGATCAGGCCGCGCAGTTCCTCCAGTGCCGCCGCCGAGGCGACGCGGGCCTCCGCGACGAGGGCGGCGGCCTCGTGCGGATCGCTGTGGATCATCTCCTCCGCGACCCGGAGGTTCATCCCGATGGTGACCAGCCGTCCCTGTGCGCCGTCGTGCAGGTCCCGCTCGATCCTGCGCAGCTCCGCGGCCGCGGAACGGACCGCATCGGCCCGCGTCTCGGTCAGCTGCGCCACCCGCCGGGCCAGCGCCGGGTCCGGCCCGCGACCGAGCAGCCGACCGGCGTCCGCCAGCACGGTCCTCGGCAGCAGCCACAGCCCGAGGGCCAGCAGTACCGCCCCCTGGATTCCGCCGAGGACCGACGCATGGTGAGCCACCATCTCGAAGGGGCCGAACGGCGCCGGCACGCGTGGGGAGCCGAACTTCCGCACCTCCACCAGGTGCTGCCCGAACCCGCTCTGGGCGACGTCGTACGCCCCGATCCCCACCAGCCCCAGGGCCGCCAGGTCCGCCGCCGCCCTCGGCCACCGCACCAGCCCGGCCACGACGGCCGCCAGCAGCGCCAGCCCGACCAGGTAACTCGTCACGCCCGGCCCGATCCCGGTGCCCGGCGACGCGGACCGCCACAGATCGAGGCCGAGCAGGTCGCCGGTCATCACCACCACGGCGGGCAGCAGCAGGGCCCAGCGCGCGGACCTGAGCGCATCGGCTCCGGCCAGGCGCCCGGGCCTGCCGTTCGCCGGCCGGCACAGAGCAGCACCGGCGAGGGCAGCGAGCACCGGGATGCTCACACAGCCCACCAGGACATTCAGGGGTGTCAGGCCGTAGGAAACAGCGGAACGCGTGAGCGCATGCGTGAGCCAGTACGTCCATTCCAGCAGTTCGCCGGTCACCGCTGCGAGCACGGGCAGTACCCACCGCCTGGGCACGCGCGCCGAGGGGAGCAGCGTGGTGGCCAGCAGACCGGCCGTCAGCAGCGCCGCCGCGAGCAGCCCGTCGGGTTGGAGATCCGGCACGGTGACGATGTAGCCCCCCGTTCCGGCAGTGTTGTGCAGGGCGAGCAGCAGAGCCGGCACACTGCCGTACGCGGCCGTACCCACCAGTCCCGCCACGACCGGCCAGCCGATCCGCCCAGCCGGTCGCCCGGTACTCACCGGCCGGTCCCGCGCCTGTTCCGCCCTGAAGGCCAGCACGGCACAGACCGCGGTCAGTGCCACGAGCACGCCCCCCGGCCAGGGCGCCCCGTCCACCGGAAACGGCCACATATCCGTCCCCCGTCCCGTCTTCCAGGCCACGCGCTGTGACCTGGAGATCATGCTGCTGCGAGGGGACCGGCAAGCGCCATGGGCCGAAACCTACTTCTGGGGTAGGCAAACACCTACCCCTCGTCGAAGCGGAGGAAGTCCCAGCTGCACAGGTGACGCACGCTGTCGAACGACAGATCCACCGAGAAGGCTTCGACGCGGTCTACTCGGTATACGGCGCCGTCTGGTTCACGGCCCCGCCCTGCCCGCTGCCATCGGTTCGCGAGTGTCTCCGGCCCGCCGGCCAAATCGTGTTCTCCCCTGCAGACGAGGTCTGGCGGATCTTGCCGGGTGGTTCCGGACGCTGCCTCGGCGTCCGGAACCACTTCGTCCACTCACGCATAGCTCACACATGACGGGCCGTTGAGCAGTGGCTTTCGCTCTACAAGAGGACGACGCACCCCCGCCGCTCCAGTTCGGTCAGCAGCGACGGGGTTGGCTCGCAGTCGTTCCACCGCAAGTCCAGCTTCTCCAGCGCGGGCATGTCGACGACCCAGTCCGGCAGCCGTGTGAGGTGGTTGCCGCGTACGTCGAGTTGGCGCAGTCGGGACAGGCCGGCCAGCACCTCCGGGAGTTCTGTGAGGGTGTTCTCCCGCAGGTCGAGATGGCGCAGTTCGCGGAGGTCGGCCATGGATGGCGGCAGGCTTTCGACCGCGTTGCCCCGCAGCCAGAGTTCGCGCAGGTTGCGTAGGTCTCCGACGCTGTCAGGCAGCGAGGTGAGTTGGTTGTGCTGTGCCCGGAGTTCGATCAGGGCGGCCATGCGGCCGATGGCCTCGGGCAGGGCGGTGAGGGCGTTCTCGCCGACATTGAGGTAGCGCAGCCGGGTCAGGCTTCCCAATGCGTCCGGGATCTCCGACAGCTTGTTGTCGTGCAGGTAGAGGAAACCTGTGAGGTCGGCCAGATCACCCAGTTCGGCGGGCACCGAGGTGAGGTGGTTGTGGCCGAGGTCCAGGGTGGCCAGCCGGTGCAGTCGTCCGATCTCGGGCGAGAGGTCGGTGAGCCCGTTGTCCGCGAGGATCAGCACCTGGAGGTCGGGGTCCTGCCAGACCGACGCGGGTACTTTTCCAAGCTGTTGACGCCACAGGTTCAGCGTGTGCGGCACAGCGTGGTCCTTCCTCGATATGCCGGCGGGCCGATGGTTCAGGTGAAGAATCGCAGCACGTGCGAACACACACCTGACGGGGACGAACCGGAAGCCCCCTGACCAGGACCAGGGGTCACGCCGGGTCTGCCACTGCGGCCTGTTCCCCGGCCGCCGCCAACAGGCGCAGCACGTCACCGAGCCGGCGGCGGACCTCCGCGTCGTCGATGAGGCCGTCCGCGCCGACCGTTCGCCGGTCCACCGGGATCCTCACGCAGGCCGACTCCACGATGTCGGCACCGGTGTAGCCCAGAACCGCTCGCAGCGTGGCCTCCGCGCCCTGGCCGCGGCCCGGTGTCGCCGCGTTGACCCAGGCCACCGGCTTGTCGCAGATCTCGGTACCACCGACCGTCCAGTCCAGCAGGTTCTTGAACGAACCCGGCAGGGTTCCGGCGTACTCCGGGGTACAGATCAGGATTCCGTCCGCTCCCTCGATCGCCGCCCGCAGCCGCGCCACGGGGGCCGGCAACGGGTCGGTGTCGTCATCCGGGTTGAAATGCGGAAGCTCCGCCAGACCGTCGTACGTGACGGCACGCACCTGGACGGACGGCGCCACGACCTGCGCGGTGCGCAGCACGGCCTCATTGGTGGAACCAGCGCGCAGGCTCCCGGACAGCAACAGAATCACCGGCACAGCGGACATCTGCTCAACCTACTTCCCCGACATTCCCATCGGCCAACAGCACTGCCCGGCAAGGGGGTTCATACAAGTCGGGGCGGCCCAGGTGCCGGAGGCGCCGATGACGGCCCGGGCGACGCCGGTGACGGTGGCGCCGTAGCGGATCTTGCCGCCGAGGCCTTCCCGGTGGCCGCCTTTGCTGTGACTGCCATGAGGGGCGTTGCCCATGGCGAGATGCGCCCTACCTGGGTCGGTCTGCGGCGAGGTGGTTGATGTCGGGGTTGCGCAGTACGTGGGGAGCGGCCCCGTCGAGGCGGGTGACGGCGAGCATGGCCTGTCCGACGGTGTCGGTGGTGGTGACGTGGCGCGGGAAGGCGCGGCGCAGCAATGGGTAGAGGCCCGCGGTGACGCGGTAGAGGGCGCGGTAGAGCGGCGTGCGGGAGGACGCGCCGGCGACGGGCTGGATGTAGCCGGGGCGGAACATGTATGCCCTCATCGGCATGGCCAGGAGTTCGTTCTCGGTGCGGCCCTTGACGCGGGCCCACATCTGGCGGCTCGTGCCGGGTTCGTCGGCGCCTTCGCCGGAGACGTAGACGAAGGTCAGCGAGGGGCTGGCCATGTGCAGGGCGCGGGCCGCGGCGAGGGTGTAGCCATGGGTGACGCGGGTGTATCTCTCCTCGCTCAGGCCGGCGGCGGAGACGCCGAGGCAGAAGAAGCAGGCGTCCAGATCCTTCGACTGCTCTTGGATGGTGGCGTAGTCGGCGAAATCGGTGTGGGCGATCTGACGCAGTTTGGGATGTGCCGACGGGAGGGGGCGGCGGACGACGGCCAGGACCTCGGTGACGGTGTCGTCGAGGAGGCAGGCGCGCAGCGCGCCGTGCCCGACCATGCCGGAGGCTCCGAAGACGATGACGCGCAAGGCTGCTCCCGAGGGTGGAAAGCGGTCGGGTGAGGGTCGTGCTCTCAGCACGAGGCGCGGACGAGTGTGCCTGCGGTGAGGGTGGTCAGCATCTGCCGCAGGGTGGCGGCGAAGTCCATCCTCAGGGCGGCGAGGGAGGGGTCGGCCTCGTACGCGGTGAGCATGGCCTGGGACGGGCGGGCGTGGGTCCACACCGCCCCGATGGTCATGATCGTGAATGCCGCCAGCTCCGGCGCCCGGTCGCCCAGTTCGGGCAGGTGCATGCGGGCGAGAGCGGCGAGTGTGTCGACGTTGGCGAGTGCGGCCTTCTTGTAGCGGGCTGCGACCTCGGGGGAGACGTTGTGTTCGAGTACTCCCGCCTGGGCGCTGAGGAGGTCGCACATCACCCTGCGGTCGGTGAGGGACTCGGTGACAGCGGTGGCGAACTGCTCGCCGCGCTCGCTCGCGGGCGCCTCGCGGTCGATGGCGGCGGACAGCCGGGCGGGAAGCGCGTCCGTCCACTGGGTGCGGGCCCGGTCCAGCAGTTCCAGCAGGATCGCCTCGCGGGACTCGAAGTAGCGCATGACGTTGGACTTGGCCAGCCCGGTGCGACGGCTCAGTTCGTTCAGGCTGACCGCGCTGACGGGCATCTCGTCGAGCATGGAGGCGGTGGTGTCGAGGATGGACTGGTGCCGGATTTCGCGCTGCTCCTCGGTGCGCGCGCGTTGGAAGGACGTCATGGCCCACATACTACAGACTGCCGGTCTTTTGACATGAGACCGGCGGTACCTTAAATTGGGGCAGGCAACAGACCGCCGGTCTGTTCAGCCCGGCGCGGCCTGAGCGGCGGCGCTCGCGAAGCTCAAGCCCAGAAGACCCGAAGGAGTCCCCCATGACCCGCACCGTCGTCATCACCGGCACCACGTCAGGCTTCGGCCTCGACAGCGTGCGCCTGTTCGCGTCCCAGGGATGGAACGTCGTGGCGACCGTCCGCAAGGAGGGCGACCTCGGCCTCCACAGCGACGTGCCGAACGTCAGGACCCTCCTGCTCGATGTCAATGACGAAGCGGCCGACGCCTCGTTCGCCGAAGAGGCCCTTGCGCAGTTCGGCGGCGTCGACGCCCTGGTCAACAACGCCGGCTACTACCACATGGGCCCCGTAGAGGCCTCGTCCATGCAGCAGATCCACGACCAGTTCCAGACCAACGTCTTCGGTCTGATGGCCCTGACGAAGGCGTTCGTGCCGCACTTCCGCACGCAGCGTTCCGGCGTCATCGTCAACGTCTCGTCGATCAGCGCCGACCAGGGCTACCCGTACACAGCCGTCTACGCCGCGTCCAAGGCCGCTGTCGCGGCCTTCTCCGAGGGCCTCAACATCGAGATGGCCGACTTCGGCGTCTCGGTCAAGGCGGTCTTCCCCGGCGCCCACGCCACCCGCATCTTCACCAAGATCGACCAGGCGGGCGGCATCCCCGAGGACTACCAGTCCGGCATGCAGCGCTTCTTCGGCAGTCAGGGCACCGGCTCCAGCCCCGCCGTGACCGCGAAGGCCGTCTACGAGGCCGTCACCGACGGCGAGATCGAGAAGGTCCGCTACTACACCGGCCCCGACGGCGTCGCCATCCCTCGTACCAAGCAGCTCCTGGGCGCCGACTGGTACTGGGAGGAGTTCCGCAACGCCGCCACCGGCAACCCCAGCGACCTGTGGAAGAGCCTCGTCACCCAGGGCACGGAACCCGTCGAATTCACCCTCTGACCCACGAAGCCCACCGAACTCCTCGGGCCCGAGCACGGCACGTAGAACGCGACCACCATCGCGCTGGGCCTCTACACCGCGTACGACCTCGCCGCGACCCTCGCCTCCGTCCCGGCCGGTCACCTGTCCGACCGCCTCGGCGAACGCGGCCCGGTGCTCGTCCTGGCGGCCTGCGGGGTCGCCGTCTTCGCCGCCGCGTACAGCCTGTTCGCCACGACCGGCGCGGCCGTCGCCGCGCTCGCGATCCCGGTCGTGCCCGCCGGGGGGGGCTGGTGAGAGCCACCCACTGTGATCTGCTGACCTGGCCGTACATGTTGCGGACGCCGCCTCATCCCGTCGATGCGAGGAGAGGCGGCGTCCGGTGTTCCAGGGGCGGGCCAGGGGTCAGGCGTCGAACTCCTCGATCAGCCAGGTGCACAGCTCCTCGGTCGGGAGGGTGTGCGGGGTCGTCGTGGACGAGCAGCGGAACGCGTCCACGCCGCTCTGGGAGGGGTCCAGGCCGTCGACCCTGGCGTACAGGTCTTCCTGCGTCTCGAAGTCCAGGATGTCGACCGCGCTGACCGAGGGGACGAAGCACACCTTCGGGTGCCGCAGGTCCGCCTCGCCGCCCGCCTCGATGATCGAGTTGGCGAGGATCTCATACGTCGCGAGCGTCCCGCCCGGTGCGCCGTCCAGCTCCGGGAAGCCGCTGGTCGTAATGGTCTGCTCGTACTCCGGGAACTTCCGGTACAGGTAGGCGACCGTCACGTCGTCACCCTGCGCCTGGGTGTAGAAGGTGGTGCCGGGGTAGCGGACGTCGAGCCGCAGGGCGACCTCGCCCGGCCCGACGTCGGGCAGCCCGATGCCGTCGCCGCGGCCGTTGGAGACGGCGAGCTTGCGCGGGATCTGCGGCCACTGGCCGACCCGCTCCAGCTCGTTCAGCAGCGCCGTGCGCTCGGGGGCCACCCCGGTCTTCTTGGCATCGTTGTCGTAGTGCTGCCACAGCATCTGCCGCGCGGCCGGGCTGTTCATCTGCTGCTTGAAGGGGTGGGGCTGGACGAGGTTCACGTTCGGGAGCAGGTACGCGAACGCCTGGACGCCGACGGGGATGCTCACGCCGCGGTGCGGGGTGTCGAACGAGAAGTACACGCCCGTCTGGTGCTCGTCCTCGTGGAAGTCGGTCTCCATCCGGGCGAGGGTGTAGCGGGTGATCAGCCCGCCCATGCTGAAGCCGCCGACGATCAGCCGCTCGGAGCCCTCGCGCAGCTGGATGGCCTTGCGGATGGTGGCCTCGGCTGCCTTGGAGTTCTCCAGGATGGACGCGGTGCGGTCGTCGAAGCCGAGCAGGATCACGTCCCTGCCGCTGCGCCGGAGTTCGGAGAGGAAGGGATGGTCCTCTCCCTCCAGGAACTGATAGAGCTTGCCGAGGTCGCTCTTGCCGTGGTTGAAGCCGTCGGCGATGATCACCGGCCGGGTGAGGCGGCGGTCGTCACCGGCGTGGAAGACCCAGGCGAAGCCCTTCTCGATTTCGTCCCACACCTCGTGATCGGGGATGTCGATCAGGTGGGTGGGTGCGTCGAGCGGGTCGCCGATCCTGATCGGGCCGATCTCGGGCTCGGTGGTCTCGGACATGGTCGTGCTCCTTGCGGGAGGGGTGGGGGAACGACCACATCATGAGGGGTGAAAAGCCCGGACCACCCGTTTGACCTGCGGAGTTCATTACAAATGATGCAACGCCCGCAGGAAGTGTTTGGCCCGGGGAACATCGGCGCTGCCGCTCGGTGGCGAGGAACCCGGGGCTGGCCGGCTCGCGACCGAGAACACCACGATCGGACCGGTGACGGTCCTGCCGAAGGTAAGTGCCGTCGGTCCACCAGTCAGGGCGGTTCTTGGATGCTGTGACGCAGCGCGGCCCCTCCGAGCTCGGACGCGGTACACGAGCCTGCGCCCTGAGCTGGACCGTCAAATCGCCGGGAAGGCAGCGAAGCTGATCCCACGCTCTCGTCCGGCGGCTGCCGAGTCGTCCGCCCAGGCCCCAACCGATCCACCAGCCGGGGACACATCCGCTCACGCACTGGCTCGAAAACGAAGCAGCGCCCGAGCCGACCGAAGTCGACCCGGGCGCTGCGTAGCAGGTCAGAGGGCGTATCCCCCGCCTACAACCCGTAGGCCGTGTGGGACTCGAACCCACAACCAATGGATTAAAAGTCCTGGCCATGGCATAACGGGTGGTTTCGGACGGTGCTTCGGGGTCCGGAACCACCTGGTCAGGACAGGTTCGGCGTGATCTTCGGTCCGATCTCTGACGGCCGCTGCCATCTCGTCCGCTCACGCATCGCTCACGCAGAAAAGGCTGGCTGAGCAGCGCTTTCGGCGTCCCCGCCGCCTGCTGGACCCAGTCTGCAGCAGATACGTCCATGTCTCCCAGACACCGCTCGTTGGTCGTCGGCGGTGATGGGGCTCATGGCCGCCGTGCCCCGCGCAGCAGGACTCGCCATCCCCTGTGCGCGGGGTGGCGTGCGGGGAACCGAATAAGGTAGGTGGGCGTCCTGAAGGCCATGATCAACGGTGCGAGGATGGCGGCACCCGGGTGGAGACGCGGGGTGGCGGCTTCAGTAGTCCTGGTTGCGGCAGTCGTGGTTCTGGCCGGGTGCGGGAGCAGCACGCCGCAGCCGGTCGGGGATCCTGATCCGGGCGGACGGCTGCTTTCGGCGATCAAGCCGGTGCTTGCCGTCGCCCCGGCGGGGGCGCATATCTCTTCGAGGCACGCGGCCAAGCCGATGTGGGACTCCTGTGACGGGATTGAGTCCACCTACGGCTGGAACGAGCCGACCGTGAACCTGGAATTCACCGGCGGGGGCACAGACGCGCAGGTCGTCGCACATCTGAAGTCAGCCCTGCGAAAGTCGGGCTGGACCTTCGATACCGCGAACTCCGCCCCTACCGGGCCTTGGTACTGGCACAAGACCGTGGCCAGGAACGTCCAGGGCACCGTGCAACTGCTGGGCGGTTCGTCCTTCACCCCCTCCGACTGGGACCTCCAAGCCACCACTCCCCCAGCCACCCGCCCGGTCACCGGCTGTTGAACTGTTCCCCACCTCCTACAACCGCTTGCCGGCGAGTGCAGGAGAACTGAGCACTGCGCGCCCAATCAAGATCATTCACGCAATCGCGGCCAGATCCGATTTCACGAATCCCCATCAACAGCACCCGCACACCCTTGGGGGAACCATGAGAGCCCGCACCGCAATCGCTGCCATCACGGCCGCGCTCGCCATCACCCTCGTCGGCTGCAGCAGCGACAGCAAAACCGACGCTGCCGAGCCGAAGACCAGCGCGCGCAGCAAGCCCGGCGCCGACATCAGCGCCGCCGAGAAGGCCGTCGGCATCCCGCCCGAGCCGACTGCGGTCATGCGCGCCGAACTCCTACGCGCCCTTGCCGCGGCTAACCCGGGCATCGTGAAGTATGAGGACAAGGCCATCGACGCCGCGCGTAACCAGTGCAGCGCGCTCGACAGCGACAAGGCTGACTGGGCCGCTTCCCAGCGCTTCACCTACAAGGACGTCACGACCACCGAGGCGCAGGGCAAGCAGATCAACGAGGCGCTCAAGGGCCTCAACTTCTGCAAGGTCTGACCACACCGCACCATCGGCCCGGCCCTCTCCGACATCGGCAAGGACGTCGCCGATCACGAGTCCCGCCTCCGCACGCTGGAGCACACCATCTGGCGTGCGGCCGGTGGCGCTGCCGTCCTCGGCGCGGGTGCCTGAGTGCTCGCCCAGTTCTCATGCGATGACCGCGGCCCTACTCCCCCTCGGGAGGGCAGCGCCCGGGGTGTTGGCCTCCCCTTCGCCACCTCCCTGCCTGCTGCTTGCTGATCCTTGGCCGTGACCGTACATTCCCGCTCCACGCCGTCCAATCGGGTGGAAAGGAAGTGGGATGAGCGAGTCGTTCGAGGAACTGGAAGACCGGTACAGGGGCGCCCTGAACCGGGTGAGCGAGGCCTATCAGGTGTTGCGGGAGGTGATGGGTGATCCCAAGCCCATTGCTCCTGGGGAAGAGCCTCCGGTCCTGACGAAGGCACATCGCGATGCGCAGACCGAGGCCATGAAGGCGTTTCAGGAGTACGTGCCAGTACGGGATCTGTACTGGGCCACCCGGTGGGGGCGCGAGGGCAACCCGCCGAAGTCCTGACAACGCCGCGCCCGAGCCGGCCCCAGCGGCCGGGCGCCTGGCCGTCGCCTGGCGCAGTGCATCCCATGCGTGCCAGACCTTCGCACGCTGAGCCATCCGCCAGGGCAAACCCCGCGATCAGGCGGAGCCGCACGGAGACTGCCTGGACAGAGTCTCAGCGTGACTGACTCAACGGATAAAGATCACGAACCAGAACGCCCGGACGACTGCCTTGGCCACTGCCTGACACCGGCCGAGAGACGCCGCGCCGTCCTCGGCGACGAGGTCATCGCGCGCATCCACGCCCTCGTGGACGCGGCTCCCGACCCGACGCCCGAGCTCGTCGCGGAACTCCGCCGAATCATGACCAACCCCGCCGGGTCGGCTCCCAAGCCGCCACCAACGGGCCCCTGCTCCACCCGACTCCACGAGTGCGACAGTGCCCGGCCGGATCAGCCGTCCTGCAACGGGGCCCCGGCATGACCCGCGAAGAGCGTCTGGCGATCCTCGGCCCCGACATCGTCCTTCGATCCACGCCCGGGTGAAGGAAGCTCCGGAGCCGAGTGGCGAGGTCGTCGAGGAACTCCGCCGGATCATGGCGCACCCCAGCCGGCGTGTTCGACCAATTCAGCCCGCGGCAGAGGTCGTGTCCCATAAGCAGGTAAGCCGACTGCCGCACTCATCCCGGGAACGCCGCCAAGGGGCCTCGATGCCGAAGAAGAGTGACCGCCGCGTCCCCCTCCCGGCCGGCCTCATCCCGCTGCTGACCCAGCCCGAGCTGGAGACGTACTACGACGTCTCCGACTGGACCGTCCTCCAGTGGATCAAGTGGATCAAGGAGGGCATGCCGGTTGAGCCGGTGCGGTCGACCGGCACACAAAAGGCCATGCGCCGTTTCAACGTGAACGAGGTCAAGGCCCGGCACGCGGCGAACAGACAGGCAGCCGAGGCCCGCTTCGAGAAGCAGGCCCGCGAACTCCATCCGGACGCCGACGACGCGCTGATCGCGAAGGTCGCCCAGAACCTGCGGAAGGCCCACTTCACCCGCATGGGGCTCGCGTCGGCGGCGAAGCGCCGCAAGGCCCGCGACGCGCTCTGAGCACCGAGTTAAACCCGCACCAATCCCCGTCGGCAGCTGCTCCGAATGACCGGTGAGGGCATCAGGAAGCGGGGTCCTCATCCGCCGCCCGGCTGCTGCCGGAACGCTCCAGCCGGGCGACGAGAGACGCGCCAAGCGCGGGTGCCGTTCGCGCATCCGGGGTCAGCAGGCAGACCCGACGGACACCTGCACCTTCTTCAGCCGCTTCGCCGGGGTCGCCTCGGCGTCATAGCCCGGGTTGTCACTCGCATACGCCGCCTCGGTGCAATACCCGGCTCCGGTCGGTGACGTGTGCGTGAGCGACTGGAACGTGGTCTCGCAGAGCACCAGGTCGTAGTTCCCCAGAACCTGGGCACTGTTGGGCAGACCCGGCGTCTTGTACCAGACGATGACGTCACGCGTGGGCGAAGTGTGTGAACACCCCTTCGCCGTATGGGACGGCCTCGGCTTCGCCTTCGACTTGGCCGCGGGGGATGCGCTGTGACTCGGCGCGGTCGCAGCGTGGCTGCTCTGGGTGGCCTTCGGCGTAGGTGAGTGCGCGGCCGCATTATGCGTGGTGGTACCGCTCTTACAGGCAGCGGTCAGCAGCAAGATGGCGGCGATGGGCAGGACGGTACGGCGCACGGAACCCCCCATTTTGTCGGCTGTGCGAAACTGCGGCCACAGTGGCAGCTGTTCACACGATATGGGCGCATATTGCCTGACTTGTGACGCCAGCTGCTGACGTGGCAGTGTCTTCTCCACGATCACCGCTAGCCGCCGGTGTTTGCGGTGATCTCGTTGATCCGCTTCACCACGGCGTTCAAGTGATCGTTGCCGATGGACATCTCGGCGGACATCAGGTCGAACGACGTCTGGTCTTCGCTGGCCGCGCCCACCGTGCATGCCGACGCGGACTTGCCCAGATGATCGAGCGCGAGCTTCCAGCGCTTGGCCAGCGTCTCGTCCGGCATCGGGTCCTCCCCCTGTGCCGCCTCGACATCAGCGGTGAGCTGCGCGCAGCTGGTCTGGAGCGCTGCCAGGTCGACCGGGTGAGAGTCCTTGTCTACCTGGCCCAGGCTCTTCGCGAGGGTGCTGAGCATGTCGGTGCCGCCGGCGCTTGCCCAGGCGCGGACCTTGGCCGCGGGGTCCATGCTGGGGCTTGCGGACGCTGACGTCGTCGGTGGCTGTTTGGGCGTGGTGCTCGCGCCGCCGCAGCCCGTGAGCATGAGAGTGAGAGCGACACCGGCTGTTGCAGTGGCAGTCCTGGCACGCATGGTCCCCCCAAGGGCAGATGAGTCAGATGAGGGATGCTGCTCCGCCGCATGACCTCAAGGATGCGTTGTGGCACTTTCGTGACACGAAGTCACCCACACAGCACGGAGCGAAGCGACTGACGCCCTGTCGCAGATGAACCCGCGGCCACTACGGTGCGCGGCAGATCAGATCACCTCGACCGACGAAGGGACCCGCAATGACCAGGCGCCTGTGGAAAGTCGGCACGAACTCCGGCAACGACGGATGCCCCACTCTCTACACCGAGCCCGGCACCGACGCCTACGTCGTCCAGGGCGACCCCGTCACCGATCCCGCTGAACTCGCGCAGCTCGACCTCGCCGAGGGCGAGACCGCGGTGACCGTGCCTCGCGAACTCCTCGCGAACTTCGGACCGAAGGAGACCATGCACGTGCCCCAGCCCATCAGCTTTGCCGAGTTCGGCGGCATGTTCACCGCACTCCGGCACTCGGCCTGGCGGCTGGAGACCCGCGGCCGGTACGCCGAGGACGAGCAGACGGACACCTACCGGCAGTTCGCCGCCGGCCAGCCCGTCACCTGGGATCTCGACGACCCGTGGTGCACCAACCGGCGCGAGCAGACCGCGGCCGGGAAGCGGTTCGAGCGGGTACGGATCCTTGACCAGCCGCCGACCCCGGGACAGCGGTACCTCCTCGACAACGCCCGCCGGAACACCGCCGTCGGCGAGGACATCCGGGTCCTGGGCCGCGCCCAGGCCGACGACCTCGGCCTGCCGCGTGAGGACTTCTGGCTGTTCGACACCCGCGTGGTCGCCCTGCTCCACTTCGACGAGGACGACGTCATGACCGGCGTCGAGCTGATCACCAACCCGGTCGAGGTGCTCCGCTACGCCCAGGCCCGCGAGGCCGCATGGCACCATGCGATGCCGTACGACCAGTTCAGCGGGTAACTTCCCAAGGGTGACCACGGACTTCCAGCAGGCCCGCGAGGCGCTCGGCCGCCGGCTCCGTGAGCTGCGCGCCGAGCGCACCCAACGGGACCTTGCTGCCCTGCTGGAGTGGCCCCAGGCCAAGGTCTCGAAGCTGGAGACCGGCCGGCAGACCGCCACCGCCGACGAGGTCACCGCCTGGGCTACCGCCGTGGGCGCCCCCGAGACGGCCGGGGAACTCACCGCCCGGCTCCAGGGCCTGGAGACGCACACACGGTCCTGGCGACGCCAGTTGACCGCCGGACACCGCCCTGTCCAGGACGTCCTCACCATCGAGTACGAGCGGTCCACCGAACTCCGGGCTTGGCAGGGCTCCATGGTTGTCGGAATGCTCCAGACCCCGGACTACGCCCGTCACGTCTTCACCCGGTTCGCCGAGCTCCAGCAGTCCCCCAGGGACGTCGAGGACGCCGTCCGGGCACGTGTACGCCGCCAGGCGCTGCTGTGGGAGCCGGACCGGGTGTTCGACATCCTGCTGTGGGAGGCGGCCCTGCACGCCGCCGTGGCGCCCCCCGAGGTGCTTGCCGCGCAGATGGACCGGCTGATGTCCGTCATCGGATTGGATACGGTCCGCCTGGGCATCGTGCCGCTCGGCGCGCAGCTGCGGATCCCGCCGGCCAACTCGTTCTGGCTTTACGACGACCGGCTCGCGATCGTCGAGGACTGGCACGCCGAGCTGTGGCTGGACGATGCCGACACCGTGGCCGTGTACCGGCGGGTGTGGGACACCCTCGCGGGGGCCGCGGTGTACGGGACGCGCGCCCGGCGTCTGATCGCGAGAGCGCGCGCCCAGGTCTCCGACCTAGCGTGAGAATCCCGGCTTATCAGCCGAGCCCGTAGGCGAATATTCGCGAATCAGACTGCGCGCTGATTCGCGCCGCTCCCTACGGTCCTGGTCATGGCCCAACCGACCCGTTCCGTGATGCGGTACGAGGAGGGCGACGCGTGGCTCGCCGACTGCTCCGCGGACCCGAAACTCGTACGTCTGGCGTGGGGCACCGACACCCTCGCCCCCATTGAGTCCGGCACCCGCTGGCTCGTCGCCCAGTCCCGGCTCGTGCACGCCATGCCAGCCCTGACGCGCATCCCCGAGGGGCAGCGCGGCCCGGTCCTCGCGGACGGAAACGGGGATGCCGCGTGGTGGCTCGTGCCGCTCGACGCCGCCGAGGAACTCGCCAATATCCGCACGGTGTCGGTGAAGCCGCACGGCTGGCCGCTGCACTGCCCGTCCGCCGGCCGGATGCTCGCCGGGCAACTGTGGCTGAACCACCCGGATGGCTCGGGCCAACTCACCGACCCCGCCGTACTCGCCGCGGCCCTCGGCCCTGGCGGGTACCGCCACCGCACGGAGGCGCCAGGATGACCGCGGATGTGTCCATGACCGAGGCACAGCAGCAGCTTGCGCCGGACATCGAGACCATGCGGAGAACCGCATCCCGGTTCCTCGCTCCGGACGGCCGCCCCATCCCCAACGGCGACGTCGCGACCCTGGGGACTGCACTGCGCGGGCAGATCGAGGAACTCATCCCCACCATCGAGGCGATGGCCCGCCTGCGCCGGGCGGGAGACATCCCGAGCGCGTGCGCGCTGGCCGGGGTGAGGGAGGCTCGCATGCGTCTGGGGCTGGTCCCCGGCTACAACAGCCCGGGACAGATGACGGTGGCGATGAAACTCGCCCGGTCAGTGACGGCGCTGTGCGACCACTACGAGGATCTCAACGGCGCCTGATGCCAGCCTTCGGGTTCTGCGCCTGGTGCCGCGGCTACACCGCGAACGTGCGGCTGATCCACGTGGAGGATCAGGGCTCGGGGAGCCGTCAGGTCAGTCGGTACGCCTGCCCGGCGCACATTCGGCTGCGCGGCCTCAGGCCGCTCTCGGACGGCCTGGTTGATTCGCCGTCCGGCGAGGTCCCGGCCGTCGGCGGCGAGAGATAGCCGCCACCCGATCACCCGCCTGTCCGGCCGACGCGCCACCACGTCGGCTTCTGAGTCCCCTCCCGCACCGTGACGCGGGAGGTCCGGCGCCCCGACCGAGGACGCCGCATCCAAAACGGGAGGAATACGCGCTATGACGATCGCCCCCGAACACCCCGCCCGTGTGGGAACCCCTGAGTTCCTCGAACTGGAGATCACGGGCCACTGCCAACTCACCTGCGCTTCACACTGCTACGCCGAGGCAGGCCCAACGCGCGACCATGGCAGCATGACCGCCGACGACTGGACGCGCGTCCTCGACCAGGCCGCCGCCGGCGGAACGAAGACCGTGCAGTTCATCGGCGGCGAGCCCACCCTGCACCCCGCCTTCGCCGAGTTCGTCGAACACGCTCTCAGCGTCGGCCTGCGGGTGCAGGTGTTCAGCAACCTCTACCGGGTACGACGCGAGCACTGGGCGCTGTTCTCGCACCCGCAGGTGAGCCTGGGGACCTCGTACTACTCCGACGACCCCGCCCAGCACGACGCGATCACCGGCCGCACCGGCTCCCACGACTCGACCCGGGCCAACATCGTCGAGGCCGTACGCCGCGGCATCCCGGTGAAGGTCGGCATCATCCACATGCGGGACGGCCAGCGTTCCCAGGAGGCCCTCGCTGAGATGCAGGCGCTCGGTGTGAACCGGGTGCACGTCGACAACGTGCGCGCCATCGGCAACGCGGCGAGGACCGGGATCCCGATCCCGTCCACGTCGGAGCTGTGCGGGCGCTGCGCGAACGGCAAGGCGGCGATCCTGCCGGACGGCACGGTCACGCCCTGCGTCCTGGGCCGCTTCCTGCCCGCCGGCGATGCCAAGGCCAGCTCCCTGGCCACGGTGTTCAGCAGCCCACGCTGGGAGCACGTCGCCGCGAGCATCCCCCGCCGGCACCAGGCGGCGTGCACGCCGGACGAGGACTCGTGCATGCCGTCCCCCGGGAAGCAGGTCACGGCCTGCAACCCCGACAACGACGGTTCGGACTGCTCCCCGGCCGAGACGCCCGCCTGCGAACCGTCCTACGACGACTAGTAGTGCTTGGTCAGGTTGATATGGGCTCTGGCATGTCGCGGTGACAGGTGGGGCAGGCGCCGGTCCAGACCGCGAGGAGTAACTGCAGTT
>NZ_JBHXLU010000068.1:0-65428 GCF_042720695.1 Streptomyces sp. NPDC058457
GAGCTGTTCGGTCTCGCCCGCGAGCTGAACATCGACGCCGAGGGCATCGACATGGGCCCGTCCCCGACGGACGCCGCCCTTGCCGCCGACCTGGCACTGCCGATCGAGGAGCTGGAGCTCACGGTCCGCTCCTACAACTGCCTCAAGCGCGAGGGCATCCACTCCGTGGGTGAGCTCGTGGCTCGTTCCGAGGCCGACCTGCTCGACATCCGCAACTTCGGTGCGAAGTCGATCGACGAGGTCAAGGCGAAGCTGGCCGGCATGGGCCTGGCCCTCAAGGACAGCCCGCCCGGATTCGACCCGACCGCTGCGGCTGACGCCTTCGGGGCCGATGACGACGTGGACGCCGGGTTCGTGGAGACTGAGCAGTACTGAGCGCTCCGCGAGGAGGCCGGTTCTGCGGCTGCGGGCCCGCTGTGGCTGGTCGCGCAGTTCCCCGCGCCCCTTCGGGGGCGCGGACCCTCCGGGGTTGAAAAGAACCCCGGATCTCCGACGGGCAACCGCCCGCTCGGATACTGACCCCGGTACCTGATACGGCCGGGGCAGACACACAGGAGAAGAACCATGCCGAAGCCCACCAAGGGTGCCCGTCTGGGCGGCAGTGCCGCGCACGAGAAGCTGCTCCTCGCGAACCTCGCGAAGTCGCTCTTCGAGCACGGCCGCATCACCACCACCGAGGCGAAGGCCCGCCGTCTGCGCCCGTACGCCGAGCGTCTGGTCACCAAGGCGAAGAAGGGCGACCTTCACAACCGCCGTCAGGTGCTCCAGGTCATCACGGACAAGAGCATCGTGCACACGCTCTTCACCGAGATCGGCCCGCGGTACGAGAACCGTCCCGGTGGCTACACCCGCATCACCAAGATCGGTAACCGTCGTGGCGACAACGCGCCCATGGCTGTCATCGAGCTGGTCGAGGCGCTGACGGTTGCCCAGCAGGCGACCGGTGAGGCCGAGGCCGCGACGAAGCGTGCGGTCAAGGAGGCCGAGGAGGCCAAGGTCGAGGAGACCAAGGTCGACGAGGCTCCGGCCGACGAGGCTGCCGAGGAGTCCAAGGAGGCGTAAGCCGTCCTTTGGCTGCCGGTCCGTCGTGGCTGGTCGCGCAGTTCCCCGCGCCCCTAGGGGGCGCGCTGGTGGGCCCGTTCCTTTCGAGGGGCGGGCCCACTTTTTCGTGCCTGAGAGGATTCTTCTGTGAGTGACGACGTTCAGCCCGGCCAGGTGCGCATTCGTCTCGACCTGTCCTACGACGGGACCCACTTCCACGGGTGGGCCAAGCAGGCCGGTGGGAAGCGGACCGTGCAGGGGGAGATCGAGGACGCGCTGCGGGTCGTCACGCGGTCGCAGGACACGCTGTACGACCTGACCGTGGCCGGGCGGACGGATGCCGGGGTGCATGCGCGGGGGCAGGTGGCGCATGTCGATCTGCCGGCCGGGGTGTGGGAGGAGCAGCGGGAGAAGCTGCTGAAGCGGCTGGCGGGGCGGCTGCCGAAGGACGTGCGGGTGTGGTCGGTCGGCGAGGCGCCGGCGGGGTTCAACGCGCGGTTCGCCGCGCTGTGGCGGCGGTACGTGTACCGGGTCGGGGACCGGCCGGGAGGCGTGGACCCGCTGCTGCGCAACCACGTGCTGTGGCACGACTGGGAGCTGGACGTCGATGTGATGGACGCCGCCGCGAAGTCGCTGGTGGGGGAGCATGACTTCGCCGCCTATGCGAAGAAGCGCGATGGCGCGACGACGATCCGGGAGATCCTCGGCTTCGGGGTGAGCCGGCGCGCGGACGGGGTCGTCGAGATCGAGGTCCGGGCCGACGCCTTCTGCCACAACCAGGTGCGGTCGATGGTCGGCGCGCTGCTGTTCGTGGGGGACGGGCACCGGGGCGTGGAGTGGCCGCGGAAGGTGCTGGACGCGGGGGTGCGGGACAGTGCCGTGCACGTCGTACGGCCGCACGGGCTGACCCTGGAGGAGGTCGCGTACCCGGCGGCCGACCAGCTGCTGGAGCGGCAGCGGCAGGCGCGCCGGGTACGGGTGCGGACGGTCTGAGGCTCAGCCGGCCAGGGCCTTCTTGACGGTCGGCTTGAGGAAGGGCGCCAGCGACTTGGCGTAGCTGCCCGTCATGTGGCTGTTGTCGAAGTAGACGATCTGGTCGGCGATCACCGTCGGGCAGACGTCGTCCGCGCAGAACGCGGGCAGTGAGTCGAGGACCGTGGCGCCGTGGCGTTCCGCCACCTTCTGCTCTATGGCGCGGAAGTCGGGGTATTCGACGGCCGTCTTCTCGTCGGGACTGCAGGCGGTGACGTCGTGGATGTGGGTGGCGAGGCAGTCCGGGACGTTCCGGCCGGGCTGCGGGGTGTCGGTGATGTAGACGAGCTTGGCGCCGGAGGCCTCGAACTTCTTGAACGCCTTCTCGGCGCCGGCCTCGGTCACCTCGCGCCGGATGCGGCTGGTGACGACGATGACGTCCGGCTTGAGGTCCTCGATGCTCTGGAACGCCGATTCCCGCCAGCTGTCGCACTCGGAGTACTCGCGGTTCAGCTCGGGGTTCTTGATGGCGTAGACCTCGGGGGAGCAGCCGCCCTTCGCCATGGTCACCACCTTGAGGTGCAGGGACTGCCCGAGCGCGTTGAAGGCGTCACCCCACTGCCAGGCGTGCGAGTCGCCGATGACGACGACCGTGCGCTTCCCCGTCTTGTCGCCGATGACGCAGTTGTCGCGCATGACGAACTTCTCGACGTCGGTGTTGTCGATGCAGCCGTAGTGGGTGGTGTCCTTGGGGGCGGTCGCCAGCGCGTTCAGCGCGGTCGCCGACAGTTCGCCCTGGGTCACGGCGCTCTTCACCGACGCCTCGCCGGCGTACCCGGTGGCGCCCCCGTTCACGGCGGCGGCCGAGGTGGCGAGGTTGAGCGGGATGAACAGGGCGCACGCCGTGGCCGCGGCGGCGCTGGCGGTGGCCGTGCCGCCGGCGAAGATGCCCTTCCAGGGGGTGGCCACCAGCTGCGGGTTGTTCCGGAACCGGGCCTCGACGACGTAGTACATGACGACGGCCAGGATGAAGGAGAGCGACAGCACCCGGAAGCGGTCCGAGTAGGTGATGTCCCGTCCCACGACGTCGGGCCACAGGACCAGGATCGGCCAGTGCCAGAGGTACCAGCCGTAGCTCACGTTGCCGACGTAGTCGGTCACCGGGTTGTGCAGGATCCGTTCCACGCCGAGCCGGGGGTTGGCGCAGCCGCCGGCGATGATCATGCAGGCGCCCAGCACGGGGCCGGCCACCGCGTAGCCCGGCAGCGGGGTCTCCTTGGTGATGACGAGCGCGGTGCCGATGGTGGTCACCAGGCCCAGCCAGGAGATCACGGCCGCCAGGCCCTGGTTCATGCGGGAGAGCAGCGGGGCGCCGAGGGCCAGCAGGATGCCGGAGGCGAGCTCCCAGATACGGGTCTGGGTGCCGAAGTAGGCGAGGGGCTGGTTCTCCGCGGTCTGCTTGACCGACAGGTACAGCGACCCGCCGATCGCGGCCACCAGGAACAGCGCCACCAGGGCGCGGTTGCCGAGGATCTTGCGGGACAGCCAGGCCGTGACGACGAGGACGATCGGGGCTGCCACATAGAACTGCTCCTCGATGCCCAGCGACCAGAAGTGCTGGTACGGGGACTGGGTCCCGTCGTTCGCGAAGTAGTCCGTGCCGGTCTCCACGAGGCGCCAGTTCATGAAGCTGAGCGCCGCGCTGAGACCGTCCTTCATGGTCTCGCGGAACCTGAGCGGGCTGGCGTAGAGCCAGGCCACGGCCGCCGTGGTGATCACGACGACGGCCATGCCCGGGGCGAGCCGCCGCATCCGGCGCGCCCAGAACTTGCTCAGCGACACCTTGCCGGTCTTCTCGATCTCGGCGAGGAGCTGGCTGCCGATGAGGAAGCCGCTCAGCACGAAGCTGACGTCCACGCCGCCGTGGATGTCGATCAGGCCGACGTGCATCGTGACCACCATCATGATGGCGACGGCACGCAGGCCCTGGATGTCCGGCCGGTACTTGCGCAGGCGTTCCGTCTGCGTGGCCGGTGAGCGATGGCGGGTCAACGGTTCTCCAGTAACTGTGTCCGGTCGGACCGGCGGCTTCAGTGGGCCGTCAGGCAGGCGGCAGCCGTACCGCTGACGCGCACGCCTTGGCTGGGAATGCGGATGCCGCACGACAGCCGCAGCTGGGCGGGCAGCTCGTTCTCGGCGCCGACGTGGGCGTGGCAGCCCACCACGACCTCGCGGAGGAACGATTCGCTGCCGATCGAGGAGTCGTGGTCGACCACGGACTCGTGGATCCGGGCGCCCTCGGCCACGGTGACGTGTGCGCCGACGATGGAGCGGTCGACGACCACGCGCGGGCCGATGACCGCGTACGGGCCGATCGTCGAGCCGCCCGTGACGCGGGCGCTCGGGTGCACGGTGGCCGTGGGGTGGACCAGCGCCTCGGCCGGCGGTCCCACCAGCGGTGAGGTCGCCCGTCCTGTGACCAGGTCGGCCGACCCCTGGACGAAGGCCAGCGGGGTGCCGAGGTCGCGCCAGTAGTCGTCCGTGGTGTGGCCGAAGACCCGCCCGCCGTCCGCGACGAGCCGGGGGAAGGTCTCCTGCTCGACGCTCACCTCCCGGTCGCCGGGGATGGCGTCCAGGACGGACCGGCGGAAGACGTAGCACCCGGCGTTGATCTGGTCGGTGACGCACTCCTCCTGGGTCTTGGGCTTCTCCAGGAAGGACAGCACCCGGCCGGACCGGTCGGTGGGCACCAGGCCGAAGGCCCGGGGGTCGGCGACGCGGGTGAGGTGCAGCGTCACGTCGGCCGCGTTGGCCTCGTGGTACGCCAGGACGCCGCGCAGGTCCACGCCGGAGAGGATGTCGCCGTTGAGGACGAGCACCGGGGCGTCGGCCGGGCCGCGCAGCAGCCGCCCGGCGTTGCGGATCGCCCCGCCCGTGCCGAGCGGGACCTCCTCGACGGCGTAGGAGATGTCCAGGTCCCGGGAGAAGCCCCGGAACTCCTCCTCGAAGAGACCGGCCAGGTAGGACGTGGCGAACACCAGGTGCTCGACACCGGCGTCCATCAGCTTGGCCACCTGGTGGCGGATGAAGGAGGAGCCCGCGACGCCGAGCAGCGGCTTCGGGGTGTGGTTGGTCAGTGGGCGCAGGCGGGTTCCCTTGCCGCCCACCAGAATGATGGCTTCCTGCATGAGTGCCTCGCTGGTCAGCTAGCGGTGGTGGTCCCGGGGCCTGCGTAGTCCGAGGTGAAGCAGTTCTTGATCGCTTTCTCGGACTGGGGGCGGCCGGCGAAGTCGAGCCGGGAGGCGACCTTGTCGTCGGGCTTGGTGTTCGGGTCGTCGTCGAAGTAGATCGACCACCAGTAGACGCCGCTCATCTTCCGTTCCTGGACGACCTTGCAGACGGCGGTGTACCAGTTGGCCTGCACCTCGGGGTTGACCGCCCGCTTGGTGTAGAAGTCGCCCGGGGCGTGGTAGGCGCCGTTCATGGCGCCGATGCCGGCCTCGGCGACGGTGATCTTGGGGAGGGTGCCGGTGGCCTTCTTGTCCAGCCACTTGTCCCAGCCGTCGACCAGGTCCTGCACCGAGGCGTCGTCGTCGACCTTGACCGGGAAGTAGGCGTCGATGCCGAGGTGGTTCACCGGCATGGTGATCGGTCCCTCGACGTAGTTGTCCCAGTTCGCGTCGTAGGCGACCTCGCCGCTGAACACCTTCTCGGCGTCGTCCACGACGGTCTCCCAGTGCGGGTCGCCCTCCAGGGAGTTCAGCTCGGTGCCGATGACGAAGGTGGCCGCCTTCTCGCTCTGAGCCGCCTTCAGGTACGGGGTGACGAACTTCTCGTACGAGGCGAACCACGCGCTGCGGTCGGCGGGCTTGATGGAGCCGCGCCAGCCCTTCTCGGCCTTCAGGGAGTGCTCGTCCATCAGGGGCCGGATGGTGGTGCGCAGCCCGGCCTCGTGGAAGATCTCCAGGACGCGGGCGAGCCGGTCGGGGGTCGGGGTCTTGTCACCCCGGCTGACCGCCGTCGAGGCGAGCTTCCCGGTGAAGAACGGGAAGGAGACGCTGACCGAGTTGGCGTGCAGGCCGACCAGGTAGTTCGCGTGCAGGCGGGCCTGCTTCTCGATGTAGGCGAGGGAGTGCTTGGGGTTGTCCTCCCAGTAGAGCTGGGCGCCCCACTGCGGCATCCCCTTCTTCCACTCCTTGTCCACCTTGGCGACCTCGGTGGTCGGCGACGGTGCCGCGGAGGTCTTGCCGTCGCCGCTCGTGGAGCCGGCCGGCCCGCTGTGCTCCTTGCCGTCGAGTACCAGGTGGGGCATGAACGAGCCCGACGACCACTGCAGCGGGTGGTCGCCGACCACGAAGGGGGTCGCGACCACGAGTGCGATGACGGTGACGGGGAGCACGGCGAGCAAGGGCAGGCGTGCGCGCTTCATGAGTGTGGGGTCTCTTCCGGGTCAGGCGGGCTTGGCGATGACGACGAACTTGTTCTCCTCGCGGCGGACGAACTTCCACAGGCCCTTGATGCCGCCGATGCCCTCGATGAGGGAGAAGAAGGGCAGCATGACGAGGACGGCCAGGGGTTCCCACCACCTGCGCCTGCCGTTGACGGAGGCGATCGCGTTGAGCCGCAGACCTTCCCAGTACGCCCAGATCACGTAGGCGAAGCTGACCGACCAGAGGATGACCACGGACTGGGTCACGGGTGAGGTGTTCATGTCGCCGATGAACCAGGCCACGAACAGGATCGTGCCGACGTGCTGCAGCGGACCCAGGATCCAGCTCGTCACGCAGATGGTGAGGAACCAGCGGTAGCGCAGCGGCACCTTGCGGTTGAAGCAGAGGGCGACCAGGCCCCAGGCCCAGCGCTCGCGCTGCTTGATGAAGTCCTTGGTGTTGGCGGGCGAGGCACCGTAGCAGCGGCCGTTGAACCAGTCGCTGCGACCCGGGTAGATGCGGCAGAAGGTCAGGGCCAGCCGGGCGTCCTCGACGATCTCCTTGGGGCCGAAGTCCCAGCCGATCTCCGCCTCGATGGAGGCACGGATGACGAGCAGCTCGCCGTGCACACCGGCGGCCGGGGTGCCGAGGCCGGTGAAGGCGCGGAACCGGGCGATGTCGTCGGCCGGGCGGATGGCGTCGGCGAACCAGGTGAGCAGGGACACCGCGTTCTCGCGCGGGTACGTCAGGATGCCCTGCGCCATGTGCTTGACCTCTTCGGGGGTCGCACGGCGCTGCCGGTTGATGAACTGGGCGAGGGACGCCGAGGTGTCGGGGCCCACTCCGGTGTCGTCGTCCATGTGCAGCACCCACACGTGGTCGAGGGCCTCGCCCTCCTCGATGCGCAGCTCGTGGGCGTAGTTGTTGGCGCGGGCCTTGAATCGGGTGCCGTTCTTGGTCTGGTAGGCCTTCGGGACCGTGACCACACGGATCAGGTTGCTGGTCGCGGCCAGCTCGTCGATCCGCTCGGCGGCCTCGCAGCCCTCCTCGGTGAGCACGTCCACGCGCATGTACGGGAACCACTCCGGCAGGTGCTCCACGTAGGAGAGGACCGAGCGCTCCAGGGCCGGGTAGGTGTCGTGGCGCCCGATCGTCGGCACCAGCACGGTCAGGAAGTCCTGCTCGACCAGGGCCGGCGGGGTCATCAGATGGGCCTTGCGGATCCGGCGGCGGATGAGCAGGAAGCCCTGGATCGACACGAGCACGCCGGGCACCGGCAGGGCCCAGCAGATGGTGATCAGCCAGGCCAGCGGCGAGTCGCTGGGCGTGTAGGACCACAGGCTGAAGAGAGTCAGGAACACGAGCGGGATCAGGAACGGCAGGATGCCCGGTTTCCACTCGGCAGTGCGTTTGGCCAGCTTCGCGTTGTGTCGCGAATGCGGGGCTCCCCCGTCGACCACTGTCGATGCCATACGGCTACATGCTCTTCCGTGAGTTCGGCGGCTGCCGGACGGCATGGCTCGGTGACGGGTACGGGTGACACGAGAAACCTCGTCTCATCCGTCCCGTTCCGGGCCTTGATGTTGCCCCCCGGCGCCTTCTTCGGCGTTCTGCGGCCGGTCAGATGCCCCCCCGGGCGACCTGCGCCCCGGCCGTACAAGAAATCAAATCCTGCCACGTAAGAATCAGCCATGAAGCATGAGTGAGCAAGATGTAGTGGGAAAGTAATAAACCTATGTCTTGTGCAACGAAGTCCAGTCGAAAGCCGTCCGCCCGCCCCCGCTGCCGGTGATGACCTGCGAAGACGAATAAGTCGCTTTCACGTCTTCTGGGGTGTTTTTAGCGGTCGGGCCTGAGACATTCGCGTATGTGAGGGCCTGCCCCCATACCGTCCAGAGCACCCAGGGGGTGTCCGAAAGTGTGCTGCGCTGAGCGGAGCCGAGCGGAACGTGAAAGGACTCGGCCATGACGCGGGGCCGGTCGTAGCGCTCCAGGCCCCGGTACCAGACCTCGGTCCAGGGCCTGCCCCGGAACGGCCGCTGCGGGGTGTCGGTGTAGTCGTCCACGCCCACGACGTCGACGTACCGCCCGCCCGGGTAGTAGTCGCCGGGCTCCCGCGCGAAGGTGCCCTCCCAGGCGCTGGGCGACCAGACGAAGAGGAGGTTGTGCAGACCGCGGCTGCCCACGAGGTAGTCGTATGTGACATGCCACAGCTTCCGGTAGGCGGCCGGATCCTGCCCCGCCCACCAGAATCCGTGCCCCGGCCTGGCGTTCATCTCGTGGTACGGCCGCAGCAGGACCGGCACCCCGTGTGCCGCGAGATACCCCAGGTGGTCGGCGAGGTAGCCGAGGTCCAGCAGCAGGGCCTGGTGCTCGGCGGTGCCCGGGGTGACCACCCGGCCGAACCAGCCGCTGTCCCGGGCCGCGGGGGAGTTCTGGTACCGGGTCTGCTCGAAGCCCTTGACGGTGCTGCCCGGGTAGGGCTGGTGGAAGGAGAAGCCGACGATGCCCGCCGGGCCGCCCCCGTTGCCGGGCAGGCTCACCCGGATCCCGGAGGCGCAGTCGACGTGCGTACCCGAGGGGTGGTACGACCCGTCCGCCGGCCGGGGCAGCCCCGCCCACACCCCGAGCGCCAGGTCCACCGCGTCGTCGACGTACCCCCAGCACCTGCGGCAGCTCGGCCACGAGGAGCGGGAGTACGAGCGCGGCTCGCCCACCGCCCAGCCCGGCTGCCCGTACCCGGGCCCCAGGTCCACCTCCACGAACCCCGGGAACCTGCCGGTGATGTCGTGGGCCTTCTTGTAGTAGTAGCCGGGCTGCTTGGTGCCCCGGTAGTCGCCGTACGACGCGTTGTAGCGCTCGTTGTGCAGCTCGACGTGCTGGCCGATGACCGTACGGGACGGCTCGCCGCGCCGCGCCCGGTTCTCCAGGCCCGCGAGCAGGGCGTAGACCCGGCGGGCGGCGGGCGTCGCGTGCGGGTCCCGGGTGCGCAGGTCCGCGGGGACCGGACGCGGGCCGCCGCCGACGGCCTCGGGCCGGGTGGCCCACCATGTCAGGGGGGCGAGCAGTCCCGCCGCCACCCCGGCCCCGACGAGCCGAACCCGCCCGCGCATGTGCATGTCCCGACCCCTCCCCGGCCAACCCTGTGCATGCCGATTCTGCCTCGAAGCGGACGGGGCCTGCCGAGTCGTGCCTGCTGGGAGGGGGGGCTAGCCCTGGGCCGCCGCCGACGCCTGGGCCTCGCCGCGGCGGTGGATCTGGCGGAAGGTGAACTCGGCGAGGTCGTCGCCGGCCTGGAACACCTTGGTGTCCTTGGTGGTGACGTCCTTGCCGTTGAGGAAGCCCGCGGTGGTGAAGTACGCGTAGCGGCCGTACGAATTGGTCGTCGTACGGCAGACGCCGGAGTCGCAGAAGGCCTTCACGCCGGAGCCGGCCAGGGCGGTGACGAAGCCCTTCTTGTCGGCCTCGGTCTTGGCCTTGCTCGCCTGTGCCTCGGTGTCGAAGACGGCCACGCCGACCGTGACCGCGACGCCGTCCTTGAAGTAGGTGACGCGCAGCAGGCGGGTGCAGTCGTTCTTGGTGAGGATGCTCGGGAGGGTGCCCTTGGCGGCCGTGGCGCACTTCTTGGTGTCGGCCGTGGGGCCCTTCTTGTACACCGTCTCACCCATGGTCAGCTGGGTGCCCGGGAAGAGGGTCTCGGCGCTGAGCGGCGCCGTGTCCTTCTTCACGTTGCCTATGAACTCCTCCGGGTCCAGCGGCGGCGGCGCGCTGGTCGGCGCGAAGGACGGCGCCGAGTCGGCCGAGTCGCTGGGCAGCGAAGCGCTCGCGGGCAGGTTGGTGGGCGTGCCGGAGGCGTTGTCGTCGCCGTTCGCGGACACCACGGCCATGGCGACGGCGGTGCCGATCGCCAGCGTGGCGACCACGCCACCGCCGATGAGGAACACCCTGCGCCGCTTGTTCCGCGTTTCCGAGGCCTCGGCGAGCGATGCCCAGTCCGGAGTCGGCCCGGTGCCGCTGCTCCAGGGCTGCTGAGACTGCGGTTTCCACGGATCCCACTGGGACTGAGGTCCCCCCTGCCCATAACTCATGGGGCGCATCTTAGACGGGGGCCGGGGGGTACCGGTGCGACTGTAGGAACAGTGATAGGGGACCTTTGGGGGCAGGACGGCGCATCACGGCCGCGCCGGGTGCCCCGGGTTCGCGCCAATGTCGACGACGGCTCGTCCGGATGTCGGCGGGAGCTCGTTTTGACCCGTCCGGGGGCACCCTTGTAGGCTTGCTCTTCGTTGTGTATTGGCTCGCTCATTCTCACGGGAGTGGCCTCTACCTAGGTTCCCTGGAGCAGTTACCAGTGGGCGGCATACGGGCAGCGTCCCCGGCATTGTCGTCCTCAGCTGCACGATCGCTTCAGTGATGCCATGTGTCAGCACCCATCCACTGAAGAAGAAGGCTGCGAAGTGCGTACGTACAGCCCCAAGCCCGGCGATGTGACTCGCCAGTGGCACGTCATTGACGCCCAGGACGTCGTCCTGGGCCGTCTCGCCACCACCGCCGCGTCCCTTCTCCGCGGCAAGCACAAGCCGATCTACGCCCCCCACGTCGACACCGGTGACTTCGTCATCATCATCAACGCCGACAAGGTGCACCTGTCCGGCAACAAGCGGACCCAGAAGATGGCGTACCGCCACTCCGGCTACCCGGGTGGTCTGCGCTCCGTCCGCTACGACGAGCTGCTGGACAAGAACCCCGAGAAGGCCATCGAGAAGGCCGTCAAGGGCATGCTCCCCAAGAACACGCTGGGCCGTCAGATGCTCTCGAAGCTGAAGGTCTACAAGGGTGACGTGCACCCGCACGCTGCGCAGCAGCCGGTGCCGTTCGAGATCACCCAGGTCGCGCAGTAGTTCCGGCCACCCCCTAAGACTGAAGAGAATCTGAGGAGCATCGTGGCCGAGACCACCGTTGAGCAGCCGGTCGAAGAGACCGAGCTTGTCGACATCGACAGCTACACCACCGAGTCGGACGTCCCCGTCGAGGGCGAGTACACCTCCGAGTCCCTCGCGTCCCGCTTCGGCGACCCGCAGCCGGCCGCCGGCCTGGGCCGTCGCAAGAACGCCATCGCCCGCGTCCGGATCGTCCCGGGCACCGGCAAGTGGAAGATCAACGGTCGCACCCTTGAGGACTACTTCCCCAACAAGGTGCACCAGCAGGAAGTCAACGAGCCCTTCAAGGTGCTGGAGCTCGAAGGCCGTTACGACGTCGTCGCCCGCATCGCCGGTGGCGGTGTCTCCGGTCAGGCCGGTGCGCTCCGTCTCGGTGTCGCCCGCGCGCTGAACGAGGCCGACGTCGACAACAACCGCGGCCCGCTCAAGAAGGCCGGCTTCCTCAAGCGCGACGACCGTGCGGTCGAGCGCAAGAAGGCCGGTCTGAAGAAGGCCCGCAAGGCCCCGCAGTACAGCAAGCGCTAATCACCAGCTGCCTGCACGTACTCCGAACGCCCCGGCGGCACGCCACATGTGCCGTCGGGGCGTTCGTTTATCCCAGCCAAGGGCGTATAACGACACAAGACGCTCAAAGGCTGGTGTGATCGAGTGACCAAGCGCCTGCCATCATTCCCTGGCAGCAAGGACGCTTCTTCAGGAGGACAAGTGGGACGACTCTTCGGCACGGACGGCGTGCGCGGTGTCGCCAACGCGGACCTGACCGCCGAAATGGCGCTCGGCCTGTCCGTCGCGGCGGCGCACGTGCTGGCCGAGGCGGGCACGTTCGAGGGCCACCGGCCGACGGCGGTCGTCGGACGCGATCCGCGCGCGTCCGGAGAGTTCCTGGAGGCGGCCGTGGTCGCGGGCCTGGCCAGCGCCGGCGTCGACGTCCTGACCGTGGGGGTCCTCCCGACACCGGCCGTCGCGTTCCTGACCGGCGCGCTCGGCGCCGACCTCGGTGTCGTGCTCTCCGCCAGCCACAACGCCATGCCCGACAACGGCATCAAGTTCCTCGCCCGCGGCGGGCACAAGCTCGACGACGAGCTGGAGGAGCGGATCGAGGCGGTGTACGAGTCCCACCGGCACGGCGAGCCCTGGGAGCGGCCCACCGGCGCGGGCGTCGGCCGGATCCGGCCGTACGACGAGGGCTTCGAGCAGTACGTCACCCATCTCCTCGGCGTGCTCCCGAACCGGCTCGACGGACTGAAGATCGTCCTGGACGAAGCGCACGGCGCGGCCGCGGGGGTCTCGCCGGAGGCGTTCCGCCGGGCCGGCGCCGAGATCGTCACCATCGGCGCGGAGCCGGACGGGCTCAACATCAACGACGGCTGCGGTTCGACGCACCTCGGTCCGCTGAAGGCCGCGGTCGTCGAGCACGGGGCCGCCTTCGGCATCGCGCACGACGGGGACGCGGACCGATGCCTCGCCGTCGACCACACCGGCGAGGAGGTGGACGGCGACCAGATCATGGCCGTACTCGCCCTCGCCATGCGGGAGCGGGGTGCGCTGCGCGCCGACACCGTCGTCGCCACCGTCATGTCCAACCTCGGCTTCAAGCTGGCGCTGGAGCGTGAGGGGCTGCACCTCGTGCAGACCGCGGTCGGCGACCGGTACGTCCTGGAGGAGATGAAGGAGCACGGGTACGCCCTCGGCGGCGAGCAGTCCGGGCACGTCATCATCCTCGACCACGCGACGACCGGCGACGGCACGCTGACCGGGCTGCTGCTGGCGGCGCGGGTCGCCGAGACCGGGCGGTCGCTGCGGGAGCTGGCGGGCGTGATGGAGCGACTGCCGCAGGTGCTGATCAACGTGCCCGACGTGGACCGGACGCGGGTGAAGACGTCGGGGGACCTCGCGGCGGCCGTGGCCGAGGCGGAGCGGGAGCTGGGGGAGACCGGGCGGGTACTGCTTCGCCCTTCGGGCACCGAGCCGTTGGTACGGGTGATGGTCGAGGCGGCCGACATCGAGCAGGCCCGGTCGGTGGCGGGGCGGTTGGCGGACGCCGTCAAGTCCGCGCTGGGGTAGGGCGGTTCGTTCCGGGTTCGGGGTGCCGGGGAGTGTGCGTCGCGGGCTGACGGTTCGTCGTGGCTGGTCGCGCCCGCGCGGCGGTAACCGCTTGTCTGCACAGCCCCGCGCCCCTGGGTTTGTTGATGCTGCTGTTTCCAGAAGTACTTCTGGGCGATGAGCAGCGAGATCGCGTCGGGCCGGTAGATGAAGTTGCTGTTCGGGCGTTCCGCGGCCAGCTGCACCTTGGTGAACAGGCCGATGCCGTCCACGAAGTAGCCGAACCCGACCGTCACCGGCAGCGCCACCGCGAAGCCGACGAGGAGCGCAGCGCCAGGCGGGGATGGCGCTGCGTCCGCGCCCGCACCCGGCGCCTCCTCCTAGAGCTTGCGGAGCCGCAGCCGCTGCACCTTGTGGTCCGGGCCCTTGCGGACGACCAGGGTGGCCCGGCCGCGGGTCGGGGCGATGTTCTCCACCAGGTTGGGCTTGTTGATGGTGCGCCAGAGACCGCGGGCGTAGTCGACGGCCTCGTCCTCGGACACCTGGGTGTACTTCCTGAAGTACGAGTCCGGGTTCTGGAAGGCGGTCGCACGCAGCTTGCGGAACCGGTTGAGATACCAGCGCTCGATGTCCTCGGTGCTCGCGTCGACGTACACGCTGAAGTCGAAGTAGTCGGCGAGACCGACCCGGGTGCGGCCGTCCTGGCCGGGCAGGGCGGGCTGGAGGACGTTGAGGCCCTCGACGATCAGGATGTCCGGGCGGCGGACCGTGAGCCTGCGGTCCGGGACGATGTCGTAGATGAGGTGGGAGTAGACGGGGGCGGTGACCTCGTCCTTGCCGGCCTTGATGTCGGCGACGAAGCGGGTCAGGGCCCGGCGGTCGTAGGACTCGGGGAAGCCCTTGCGTGACATCAGGCCGCGGGTTTCGAGTTCCCTGGTCGGGAGCAGGAAGCCGTCCGTCGTCACCAGCTCGACGCGCGGGTGCTCGGGCCAGCGGGAGAGCAGGGCCTGGAGGAGCCGGGCGACGGTGGACTTCCCGACGGCCACCGAGCCGGCGACACCTATGACGAACGGGGTGCCGGACTGGGAGCCCTGCTCGCCGAGGAAGGTGTTCAGGGCGCTTCTCAGGCCGTCCGTGGCACCGACGTACAGGTTGAGCAGGCGCGACAGCGGGAGATAGATGTCCCGTACCTCGTCGAGGTCGATGACGTCGCCGAGGCCGCGCAGCTTCTCGACCTCCTCGGCGGTGAGCGGCAGCGGCGTCTTGTCGCGCAGCGCGCTCCACTCGGAACGGGTGAGGTCGACGTAGGGAGTCGCCTCCGGCTTGTGCCGGTGGGCGCTCCGGGAGATCGGGGAGACCGGAGAGATCACATTCCATTGTTAACGGAGTTTGAACGGGGTGGGGGGTGGGGTCGGTCACGTGGGCGCCGTGGAGCCCTCAGCTCTCGCTGTCCGGCGCGGCTCCGGAGGCCCTGCGCAGGGCGATGCTCCTGCCCGCCATCCGCGCCAGCGACTTCGCGCGCGCGACAAAGGTCTCCGGGTCGTCCATCCCGGCGGTCACCCGCGGTGGATAGATCTCGGAATCGACGTGACCGGGAAATACGTCGCGCAATGCGGTCAGGACGTTCGTCTGATCGGGCTCCGGGAGTTCACCGATGAACACATAGCCCGATGCGGCACCCGCGGCGATGTCGCGCCTGGCCCGGTCGTCCGCCACATGCCGGAGGACAAAAGCGGCCACGTCGTCGAAGAGAGCTGAGGTGGCGAACCAGTTGAGGTCCTCTCCCGGCCCGCCTGACGGGAACGACACGAGCTTTGTCATGGCTTCCTTTCCTTTGCTGTGAGTAGCGCGACCGGGGGACGCGGTACCGAACCTGTCATAGCCAGGCCTTGGGGCGTGAGGTGACGTCGGCCGGTTCCGAACCCCGGTTTAATTTCCGATTTCGGGCACGCTGAGCCGTGTTCGGGCGGGGTTCGGCACTTAGGCTGCCGCCCATGTGCGGAATCGTGGGATACGTGGGGGCGCAGTCTGCGCTCGATGTGGTGGTCGCCGGGCTCAAGCGGCTGGAGTACCGGGGTTACGACTCGGCAGGCGTCGCCGTGCTCGCGGACGGCGGGGTGGCCTCGGCGAAGAAGGCCGGGAAGCTGGTGAACCTGGAGAAGGAACTGACGGAGCGGCCGCTGCCGACCGGTGCCACCGGCATCGGGCACACCCGCTGGGCCACACACGGCGGGCCGACGGACGCCAACGCGCATCCGCATCTCGACAACGCGGGCCGGGTCGCCGTCGTCCACAACGGGATCATCGAGAACTTCGCCGCGCTGCGCGGCGAGTTGGCGGAGCGCGGGCACGACCTCGCGTCCGACACGGACACCGAGGTGGTCGCGCACCTGCTGGCGGAGGAGTTCTCCGGCACCGCCGATCTCGCCGAGGCCATGCGGCTGGTGTGCCGGCGCCTGGAGGGCGCGTTCACGCTGGTCGCGGTGCACGCCGACGAGCCGGACGTGGTCGTGGGCGCGCGCCGGAACTCCCCGCTCGTGGTGGGCGTTGGAGAGGGCGAGGCCTTTCTCGCCTCGGACGTCGCCGCGTTCATCGCCCACACGCGCTCGGCGGTCGAGCTGGGCCAGGACCAGGTGGTGGAGCTGCGCCGGGACGGCGTGACGGTGACCGGCTTCGACGGCGCCCCGGCGGACGTCCGCTCGTACCACGTCGACTGGGACGCGTCGGCAGCGGAAAAGGGGGGTTATGACTACTTCATGCTCAAGGAGATCGCCGAGCAGCCCAAGGCGGTCGCCGATACGCTCCTGGGCCGCATCGACACGAACGGCTCGCTGACGCTGGACGAGGTCCGGATCGGCGCCGCCGAGCTCCGGGAGGTCGACAAGGTCGTCATCGTCGCGTGCGGTACGGCCTTCCACGCCGGCCTGATCGCCAAGTACGCCATCGAGCACTGGACGCGGATCCCGTGCGAGGTGGAGCTGGCGAGTGAATTCCGGTACCGGGACCCGATCCTGGACTCGCGTTCGCTGGTCATCGCCATCTCCCAGTCCGGCGAGACCATGGACACGCTCATGGCGCTCAGGCACGCCCGCGAGCAGGGCTCCAAGGTGCTGGCGATCTGCAACACCAACGGCTCGACGATCCCGCGCGAGTCGGACGCGGTGCTGTACACGCACGCCGGGCCGGAGGTCGCGGTCGCCTCCACGAAGGCGTTCCTGACCCAGCTGGTGGCCTGCTACCTGGTGGCGCTGTACCTCGGCCAGGTGCGGGGCACCAAGTGGGGCGACGAGATCAGCGCGGTGATCCGGGACCTCTCGCACATCTCAGGTGAGGTCGAGAGGGTGCTGGAGACCATGGAGCCGGTACGGGCGCTGGCGCGCTCCCTCGCCGACAAGAAGACGGTGCTGTTCCTCGGCCGGCACGTCGGCTACCCGGTCGCCCTCGAAGGTGCCCTGAAGCTCAAGGAGCTGGCGTACATGCACGCCGAGGGCTTCGCGGCGGGCGAGCTGAAGCACGGGCCGATCGCGCTGATCGAGGAGGACCTGCCGGTGGTGGTCGTGGCCCCGTCCCCGCGCGGCCGCTCCGTCCTGCACGACAAGATCGTCTCCAACATCCAGGAGATCCGGGCCCGGGGCGCCCGCACCATCGTGATCGCGGAGGAGGGCGACGAGGCGGTCGTACCGTATGCCGACCACCTGATCCGCATCCCCGCCACCCCGACCCTGCTCCAGCCGCTGGTCGCCACGGTCCCGCTCCAGGTCTTCGCCTGCGAACTGGCCACGGCCCGGGGCAACGAGGTGGACCAGCCGAGGAACCTGGCCAAGTCGGTGACGGTGGAGTGAGGAGACCGGGCCCGTCCCGACGGATGTGACGGATCCGGTCAGTTGCCGCGGCGGGCGTGGACCCGGTGCCGCGCACCGGCCCTCCGGCGGCGGGGACTTCGTCCTCGCCGCCGCGGCACGGCGGGGGTCACAGCCGTGTGGCCGTGCGGATGAGCCCGGCGAGGGCGAGGGAGCGGCTGTGCGCGGGCCACGCGATGTGGGTGACGACGGGTGGGGCGTCGGTCAGGGGGACCGCGGTGTGCTCGGCCCACAGCCACGCGCGGGCCGAGTCGGGCAGGACGGTCACGGTGCGTCCGAGGGCGATCAGCTGGGCCAGCTGTGTCTGGTCGTGGATCTCGGGGCCTGGGCCGGGTGGGTACGCGCCGTGGCGGGGCCAGCGCGCGAGCGGAAGCTCGGGGATGCCGATGACGTCGGCCAGGGACAGCGTCCTGCGTGCGGCGAGTGGGTGCCCGGCGGGCAGGACGGCGATCTGGCCCTCGGTCGTCAGCTCCTCGCTGTCGAACCCGGCGAGGGAGTTGAACGGTGTGTGCATCAGCGCCACATCGGCGCGGCCGTCGCGCAGCATCCCTTCCTGCTCGCACAGGCCGCCCGGCAGCACCTCGATCTCGGCGGCGCCCGGCTCGGTCGCGTAGGCGTCGAGGAGCTTGTGCAGCAGCTCGTGAGAGGCGCCGGCCTTCACCGCCAGCACCAGGCGGTTGCGGGGGCCGGCCGGGCTGTCGGAGTCACCGGCACGACGGGTGCGGCGAGCGGCGGCGGTGGTCGCGTCGAGGGCTGCGCGACCCTCGTGCAGCAGCACCTCTCCGGCGCCGGTCAGCCAGACGCCGCGGCGGTTGCGTGTCAGCAGGCAGACGCCGAGACGCCGCTCCAGCTGTTGGATCGCCCGGGACAGCGGCGGCTGGGCCATGCCGAGGCGCTCGGCGGCGCGGCCGAAGTGCAGTTCCTCGGCGACGGCCAGGAAGTACCTCAGCTCGCGGGTCTCCAAGGTGTCCATGGCCACAACATACCTCGGTGATACCCACCGGGTATGACAGGGCACTGTACCGGTATTTGATGCGCCACTCGTCCGCGGGCGAACATCGACGGCATGACCATGAACACATCCTCCGCGTCACTGCCCGGCGGCACCTGGACCCTGGGCGACCTGACCGTCACCCGACTCGGCTACGGCGCCATGCAGCTCGCCGGCCCCGGGGTCATGGGCCCGCCGGCCGACCACGACGGCGCGCTCGCCGTCCTGCGCGAGGCCGCCGGCCTCGGGATCACCCATGTGGACACCGCCGGTGCATACGGGCCACGCGTCACCAACCGGCTGATCCGTGAGGCGCTGCACCCCTACTCCGCGTCGCTGCACATCGTTACCAAGGTCGGCGCGGCCCGCGATCAGCAGGGCGGCTGGCTTCCCGCCCGGCAGCCCGAGGACCTGCGCCGCGCCGTTCACGAGAACCTTGAGGACCTCGGCCTCGACTCGCTCGACGTGGTCAATCTCCGGCTCGGCGACGCCCGGGGGCTCCAGCCCGGCTCGCTCGCCGAGCCCTTCGAGGCGCTCGCCGAACTCCAGCGGCAGGGTCTGGTCCGGCACCTCGGAGTAAGCAACGTGACGGCGGAACAGATCGCCGAGGCGCAGGCGATCGCGCCGATCGTGTGCGTCCAGAACATGTACAACCTCGCCTACCGTCAGGACGACGACCTGATCGACGATCTCGCCGACCAGGGCATCGCCTACGTCCCCTTCTTCCCGCTCGGCGGCTTCACCCCGCTGCAGTCCACGGCTCTGTCCGCGGTGGCCGCCAGGCTGGACGCGACGCCGATGTCGGTCGCCCTGGCCTGGCTGCTGCGGCGGTCGCCGAACATCCTGCTCATTCCCGGCACCTCGTCGGTGGCGCACCTGCGCGAGAACGTTGCCGGCGCGGGACTCCCGCTCTCCGACGAGGACCTCGTCGAGCTGGAAAAGATCGGCCACTAGCGGGACACGGCCCGGCCCGCGGCTGTCTGACGGGTCGTAAGGTGCTCCGGTGAGCATCATCGGAGTGGGTATCGACGTCGCCGAGATCGACCGGTTCCGGGAGTCGCTGGAGCGGACTCCCGGGCTGGCCGGGCGGCTCTTCGTCGAGCGTGAGCTGTTCCTGCCGAGCGGGGAGCGGCGCGGTGTCGCCTCGCTCGCGGCGCGGTTCGCGGCCAAGGAGGCGTTGGCCAAGGCCTTGGGGGCGCCGCCCGGGCTGCTCTGGACGGACGCGGAGGTCTTCGTCGAGGACAGCGGACGGCCGCGCCTGCAGGTGAAGGGGAGCGTGGCCGCCTGTGCGGCGGAACTCGGCGTGCGGTCGTGGCATGTGTCGCTCAGTCACGACGCCGGCGTGGCGTCGGCGGTGGTGATCGCGGAGGGGTGACACGGGTGGGGTGGGCGGATGCGCGTCCCACCGGTTCCGGGGGAGACTCGGGGCATGCGGACTGCTTACAGCGTGGAGACGGTACGGGCGGCCGAGCGGGAGTTGATGGCGCGGCTGCCGGCAGGGGCGTTGATGCAGCGGGCCGCCGCCGGGCTGGCCGCCGCCTGCGCCGACCTCCTCGGACGGGTGTACGGCAGCCGGGTGGTCCTGCTGGTCGGCAGCGGGGACAACGGCGGGGACGCGCTGTACGCCGGGGCGCGGCTCGCTCGGCGGGGCGCGGGGGTCGCGGCGGTGCTGCTCGCGCCGGAGCGCACGCACGCGGGTGGTCTTGCGGCGCTGCGCCGGGCCGGGGGGACCGTGGTACGGGACGGTGGCGCCGAGGAGTCGGTGCTGCGGGCCGATCTCGTCGTCGACGGGATCGTGGGGATCGGCGGGAAGGGCGGGCTGCGGCCCGAGGCGGCGGGGCTGGTGGCGGTCGTGGAGCGGTCCCGGGCCGCCGTCGTCGCCGTGGACCTGCCGAGCGGGGTGGAGGCGGACACCGGTGAGGTGCGCGGGGCGGCCGTACGGGCCGACCTCACCGTGACGTTCGGGACGCACAAGCCGGGGCTGCTGATCGATCCGGCGCGGGAGTACGCCGGTTCGGTACGGCTGGTCGACATCGGTCTTGAACTGCCCGAGGCGGCCGAGCTGGAGGCGCTGCAGGACGTGGACGTGGCGCGGCTGCTGCCCGAGCCGTCGGCGGAGAGCGACAAGTACCGGCGGGGGGTGGTGGGCATCGTCGCCGGGTCGGCGCGTTATCCGGGGGCGGCCGTGCTGGCCGTCGCGGGGGCGTTGCGGGGCGGGGCCGGGGCCGTACGGTACGTCGGGCCGGCCAAGGACGAGGTGCTGGCCCGCTTTCCCGAGACGCTGGTGTCGGACGGGGGGCCGCGGAAGGCCGGGCGGGTGCAGGCGTGGGTGGCCGGACCGGGGGTCGGGGACGACGCCGAGGCCGTCGCCGAGGCGCTGGCGGAGGAGGTGCCGGTGCTGGTCGACGCCGACGGGCTGCGGCACGCCGACCGGGACGCGGTGCGCGGTCGTACCGCGCCGACCCTGATGACGCCTCATGCCGGCGAGGCGGCCGCCCTGTTGGGGGTACGACGGGAGGAGGTCGAGGCCGGCCGGCTCGCGGCGGTGCGGGAGCTGGCGGCGGCCTATCGGGCCACCGTGCTGCTGAAGGGGTCGACGACGCTGGTGGCGGCGGACGGGGGAGGGGTGGCCGTTCGTGTGAACGCGACGGGGACGCCCTGGCTGGCCACCGCCGGGAGCGGGGACGTGCTGTCGGGTCTTGCGGGGTCGCTGCTGGCGTCGGGGCTTTCGGGGAGGGACGCCGGGAGTGTGGCGGCGTATCTGCACGGGCTCGCGGGGCGGTTCGCGGCGGAGGGGGCGCCGACGGTTGCCCATGCGGTGGCAGCGGAGCTGCCGTCTGCCTGGCGGGGTGTTTTCCCACCCGCCCGCCCGACTCGGTAGGCCGGGCCGCACCGTCACGGGGCTCCGCCCCGGACCCCGTAGGTGTGCATTCCGGGTGCGGGTGGGTGGGGGCTGGGCGCGCAGTTCCCCGCGCCCCTGACGGGGCGCTGCCCCGGGCCCCCTGATGGGGCGCTGCCCCGGGCCCCCTGATGGGGCGCTGCCCCGGGCCCCCTGACGGGGCGCTGCCCCGGGCCCCCTGACGGGGCGCTGCCCCGGGCCCCCTGATGGGGCGCTGCCCCGGGCCCCCTGACGGGGCGCTGCCCCGTGCTCCCTTACGGGGCGCTGCCTCGCGCCCCCTTACGGGCGCCCTGCATCCCCCGGGTGACCTCACCGCGCGGCTCCCTGGAATCCCGGGCCCTGCGGGGTTGTCTGATCGCATGATTAGTGGACGAATCATGTGTAAGCGGGGTGGTCGTGCGCGGGGCGCCGCAGGGACCCTCGTCGCCGCCGTGGCCGTTCTCTCGCTCGGTGCCGGAACAGTGGTCGCGGACGCCGGCGTGCCCGAACCAACCGCCGCCGTCCCCGAGTCGGACCTGGTGCCGGGGGTCGCGCTCGGCCCCTCGCAGCCCTGGCAGATCGACACCCCCGACCAGATGCTGGCGCCCAAGGTGTACACGCCCAGCCTCAAGGAGGACGCCGTCGAGCCGAAGGCGGCGGCGCCGGGGACGTACGACCTCATCGAGTACGTGCCGCTCAGTGACGCCGTCTCCAAGGTGAGCTGCTCCAAGCTGACCGGGCCGTATCAGAAGCAGATCGAGCAGTGGCTGAAGCTGAAGGTGGACGGGAAGCAGTCCATCGCCGACTGCAAGGCCATCCAGAAGTTCCAGAAGCAGTACAAGATCAAGCCGGCCATCGGGTTCGCGGGGCCCGTGACCTGGTACCAGATGATGCTCCTCTCGGCGAAGAAGAACCCGAACGCCAAGAAGAACTGCCCCGTGAAGTCGTACCGGGTCGCCTGTGTCGATCTCAACCGGCAGGTCACCTGGGTGCAGAAGGGCGGCAAGGTGATCTACGGGCCCGTGCAGATGCGGAGCGGGCGGAAGGGGTACGCGACCCGGGCCGGGTGGCACGCCGTCTACTGGCGGCACAAGAACCACTGGTCCACCCTGTACAACTCGCCCATGCCGTACGCCCAGTTCTTCGACGGCGGACAGGCCTTCCACGCCGTCTACGGCTCCATCTACACCACCGTCGGCTCCTGGGGCTGCGTGAACCTCAAGCTCGGCGACGCCAAGAAGCTGTGGAGCGTGCTGAAGAAGGGGGACAAGGTGTACGTGTGGGGTCACCGTACGGGTACCTGAGCCCCGTACCAGGGACTGTGCCGGAGTGCTGCCGGATGCCTCTGAGACACTGGGGGCGCGATGAGTGAGACAGCTACTGCACCGACGGCGCCCCTGCGCGCCCGCGCCGAGATCGATCTGGCCGCCCTGCGGGCCAACGCGCGGACCCTGCGTGCCCTCGCGCCGGACTCGGCCCTGATGGCCGTGGTGAAGTCCGACGCGTACGGCCACGGGGCCGTCCGGTGTGCCCGTGCGGCCGTCGAGGCGGGCGCGAGCTGGCTCGGTACGGCCACCCCGGAGGAGGCCCTGGCGCTGCGCGCGGACCCCGGGCTGCCGGCGGACGTGCGGATCATGTGCTGGCTGTGGACGCCGGGCGGGCCGTGGCGGGCGGCGATCGAGGCCGGTCTCGACGTGTCGGTGAGCGGGATGTGGGCCCTGCAGGAGGTGACCGCGGCGGCCGGGGAAGCCGGTCGCCCCGCGCGCGTGCAGCTCAAGGCCGACACCGGGCTCGGGCGCAACGGCTGCCAGCCCGCCGACTGGCCCGAACTGGTCCGCGAGGCGCTGCGCGCCGAGGCGGCGGGGCTGGTCCGGATCACCGGACTGTGGTCGCACTTCGCCTGCGCCGACGAGCCCGGCCATCCCTCCATCGCCGCCCAGCTCACTCTCTTCCGCGAGCTGCTCGGCTACGCCGAGGAGCAGGGCGTGCGCCCCGAGGTTCGGCACATCGCCAACTCGCCGGCCACCCTCACCCTCCCCGAGGCCCACTTCGACCTCGTCCGCACGGGCATCGCGCTCTACGGCCTCTCGCCCAGCCCCGAGCTGGGCAGCGCGGCCGACTTCGGCCTGCGCCCCGTGATGACGCTGTCCGCCTCCCTCGCCCTGGTGAAGCACGTACCGGGCGGGCACGGGGTCAGCTACGGGCACCACTACGTCACGCCCGGCGAGACCACCCTCGGACTCGTCCCCGTCGGCTACGCCGACGGCATCCCGCGCCACGCCTCCGGCACCGGGCCCGTGCTGGTCGGCGGCAAGTGGCGGACGGCCGCCGGGCGCATCGCCATGGATCAGTTCGTCGTGGACCTCGGCGGCGACGAGCCCGAAGTCGGTGCGGAGGCCGTGCTGTTCGGTCCCGGCGACCGGGGCGAGCCCACCGCCGAGGACTGGGCCCAGGCCGCGGGCACGATCGCATACGAAATCGTCACCCGCATCGGAACCCGGGTTCCCCGCGTCTATGTGAACGAGGAACCGAGTGGGCAAGAACCAGGGGACGGCGCCTGACCCTCGGGGTTCGACGGCGGCACAACCCGGTTACACCTGTAACAGCAGTGACATCGGCAACAGCCATCACATCGGCATCACCCGTGTCACCGAAGCAGCGAACTGCAGTACGGCGAAGAGGAGCGGTACGTGAGCGAGAGCAGTGCGGAGGCCGTAGCGGACGCCGCCGCCGCGGCGGCCGTCGTCGCCTCGGCCACGGGGGCGGGCAGCTGGCGCAAGGTGACGGGCGTCGCCGGAGCCGCCATAGGAGTGCTCGCCGCGGGCGCGGCCGCCGGGGTCGCCGTGGAGCGGATGACCGTCGGCCGCGGGATGCGCCGCAAGGCCCGCCTCGCACTGGACTCGGCGGGCCCGTACGGCACCCTGCGCGGCACGCCCGGCAAGGCGTACGCCGACGACGGCACCGAGCTGTACTACGAGGTCGACGAGGTGGAACCCGACCTCGGCCCCGCCGTCTCGCCGCGCCGCCGCCGGCTCTTCGGCCGCAAGGCGCCCGCGCCCGTGACCGTCGTCTTCAGTCACGGCTACTGCCTCAACCAGGACTCCTGGCACTTCCAGCGGGCGGCCCTGCGCGGGGTCGTCCGCACCGTGCACTGGGACCAGCGCAGCCACGGGCGCTCCGGGCGGGGCGTCGCCCAGCACGAGGACGGGGTGGAGCTCACCATCGACCAGCTGGGCCGGGACCTTAGGGCGGTCCTGGACGCGGCCGTGCCGGAGGGGCCGATCGTGCTGGTCGGGCACTCCATGGGCGGCATGACGGTGATGGCGCTGGCCGCGCAGTACCCCGAGCTGATCCGGGACCGGGTGGTCGCCACCGCCTTCGTCGGTACGTCGTCCGGGCGGCTCGGCGAGGTCAACTTCGGGCTGCCGGTGGCCGGCGTCAACGCGGTGCGCCGGGTGCTGCCCGGGGTGCTGAAGGCGCTGGGGACGCAGGCCGCGCTGGTGGAGAAGGGGCGGCGGGTCACCGCCGATCTCTTCGCCGGGATCATCAAGCGGTACTCGTTCGCGTCCAAGGACGTCGACCCGGCCGTGGAGCGGTTCGCGGAGCGGATGATCGAGTCGACGCCGATCGACGTGGTCGCCGAGTTCTATCCGGCCTTCGTCGACCACGACAAGACGGCCGCGCTCGCCTACTTCCAGAATCTGCCGGTGCTGGTGCTGGCCGGGGTCCAGGACCTCGTCACGCCCAGCGAGCACAGCGAGGTCATCGCCGACCTGCTGCCCGACGCCGAACTGGTGCTCGTCCCGGACGCCGGGCACCTCGTCATGCTGGAACACCCGGAGGTGGTCACCGACCGCCTCGCCGACCTGCTCACCCGCGCGGGGGCGGTGCCGGCAGGGGCTACGGTAAGTGGCTATGGAAGCACCAGCAGCACGGCACAGCCCGGCTGAGACCGAGTTGATCGTCACCTCGCCCGAGCAGATGGGGGAGCTGGGCCGCCGACTGGCGAAGTTGCTGCGCGCCGGTGACCTCGTGATGCTCAGCGGGGAGCTCGGCGCCGGCAAGACGACGCTGACGCGGGGACTGGGCGAGGGGCTCGGTGTGCGCGGGGCCGTCACGTCGCCGACGTTCGTCATCGCCCGCGTGCATCCGTCCCTGGGGGGCGGGCCGCCGCTCGTCCACGTCGACGCGTACCGCCTGGGCGGCGGGCTCGACGAGATGGAGGACCTGGACCTCGACGTCTCGCTGCCCGAGTCCGTGATCGTCGTGGAGTGGGGCGAGGGCAAGATCGAGGAGCTGACCGACGACCGGCTCATGGTCCGCATCCACCGGGCGGTCGGGGACACCACGGACGAGGTGCGGCACGTGACCCTGGCGGGGCTGGGGGAGCGGTGGGGTGCGGTGGATCTGGGGGTGCTGTCGGCCTGAGGACCGTGTGAACGTTCCGACAAGGCGTCGGCAAGATATTGCGCCGGACGTATCGGGCGTGGTCACATGGTATCCAGTCAGTAGTTAGGTGTACCTAACTACGTCCGCCCCCGCACCTCAGGAGGCGCCCGTGTCCGTGTCCCAGTCCGAGGAGCGGCGACCGGTCGTGGTCGCCGGGGTTCCCGGGGTCTCCATGCGTGAGCTGCTGGCGTCGTGTGCGTGTGCTGACGCGGTGTCCCGGCCGCCAATACCGCGGTTGGGCCTTGTTATGCGGGCTCAACTGGACCGAATGGCTGCCTGGGTGGGCCCCGCCTAACCGAGGCGTTTCGGCAGCGCCCCGTATGGGGCGCGGGGAACTGCGCGACCAGCCACGATGGCGCGGCAGTCGGCAGATCGCAGCCTTTCCGGCGGAGCGCTTGGACGGGTTCGGGCGGTGGGTCAGTGCGGGTGCGTTGTGGCTGGTCGCGCAGTTCCCCGCGCCCCCAAGCGGCGGCTGCGCCGCCGATCCGTGGCCGCTCAGCGGATCACCATCACCTTGACGCCGATCGTCGCGAAGTTCCACATCGCGTTGCCGTCCGGGCGGGTCTCGCGGATGCCGCCTGTTTTCACCGTGGGGTCGGGGGGTGCCGCGGGGCGTTGTGCGGTGACCGCGCTGAAGCCGATGGCCGAGCCGTCCTTCGTGGTGGCGAAGCGGACCACGTGTTCGATGGGGAGGCCGTCCGTGCCCGTGACCGCCTTGGAGCGGGACGTCACCCAGTAGGCGCCCGTGGACGGGTCGATGGTGCCGGGGTTCACCTTGAAGGTGCGCTCGACGCGGCCCCGCTCGTTGACGAGCCAGACCCGGTCGTCGTCCACCGAGTACACCACCCGTTCACCCGTGCCGGAACTGTTCGGCAGGGCGGTGGGGTGGCGGTGGTCCCGGGGTGCCTTGGTGGCCGGTGCGCCGGGCGCGGGGCTCGCCGCCGACCTGTCGCCGAGGCCGGGCGGGACGGTGGCCGAGGCCTGGTAGGCGAGGAAACCGACCACCCCGACGGCCGCCGCGGTGAGGCCGGCCACGACTCCCGAGCTGGTCCCTGCCACGTGCGCCACCTCTGCCTGCCGTAGAGCCTCACGGAGAGCCTCAGAGGGAGCCTCGCCGTATATGTCGTACTTCGTACAGACCGTAGCAGCCAGTGACCGTCGGTCCCCGGCGGCCGTGCTCGCGGCTTCTGAGCCGTAGGCTGTTCGCGTGCTCTTGCTCGCTCTGGATACCGCCACCCCCGCCGTCACCGTCGCCCTGCACGACGGTGCGGCCGTCATCGCCTCGTCGAGCCAGGTGGACGCGCGCCGGCACGGCGAGCTGCTGCTGCCGGCCGTCGACCGCGTCCTCGCCGAGGCGGGGGTCGGGCTGGACGCCGTCACCGGGATCGTCACAGGCATCGGTCCCGGCCCCTACACCGGCCTGCGGGTCGGTCTGATGACCGCGGACACCTTCGGGCTCGCGCTCGGCGTGCCCGTCCACGGCCTGTGCACGCTCGACGGGCTCGCCTACGCGGCCGACATCGAGAAGGGCCCGTTCGTCGTCGCGACCGACGCCCGCCGCAAGGAGGTCTACTGGGCGGTGTACGAGGACTCGCGCACCCGGCGCACGGATCCCGCCGTGGACCGGCCCGCCGACATCGCCGAGCGGGTGGCCGGGCTGCCCGCCGTCGGTGCCGGGGCGCTCCTCTACCCCGACACCTTCCCGGTCGCGCACGAGCCCGAGCACGTCTCCGCCGCGGCCCTGGCGTCGCTGGCCGCCGAGAAGCTGGCCGCCGGGGAGGAACTGCCCGAGCCCCGGCCGATGTATCTGCGCCGGCCGGACGCCCAGGTGCCCAAGAACTACAAGGTGGTCACGCCCAAGTGACCGCGCAGCTGCGCGAGATGCGCTGGTGGGACATCGACCCGGTCCTGGAGCTGGAGAAGGACCTGTTCCCCGAGGATGCCTGGTCGCGGGGGATGTTCTGGTCCGAACTGGCGCATGCCAGGGGCCCCGAGGCGACCCGCCGGTACGTGGTGGCCCTGGAGGGCGACCGGGTCGTCGGGTACGGAGGGCTCGCCGCCCAGGGCGGCACGGCCTCCGACGCCGGCTCCGCCGCGGTGGGCGACATCCAGACCATCGCCGTACGCCGTGACCAGTGGGGCACCGGGCTCGGCGGGGAGCTGCTCACCGAGCTGCTGCGGGCCGCGACCGCCTTCGAGTGCGCCGAGGTCCTGCTCGAATGCCGGGTCGACAACATCCGCGCCCAGAAGCTCTACGAGCGGTTCGGCTTCGAGCCCATCGGGTTCAGACGCGGTTACTACCAGCCGGGGAACGTGGACGCCCTGGTGATGCGCCTGACGACCGGGCAGCCCGGCACCGGCTCCGCCACCGGGCCCACCTCCGAAGAAGGAACCGAGACCAATGGCTGACGAACCCCTGGTGCTGGGGATCGAGACCTCCTGCGACGAGACCGGCGTCGGCATCGTCCGCGGCACCACCCTGCTGGCCGACGCCGTCGCCTCGTCCGTCGACGAGCACGCGCGCTTCGGCGGGGTCGTCCCCGAGGTGGCGTCCAGGGCGCATCTGGAGGCGATGGTCCCGACCATCGAGCGGGCCCTGAAGGACGCCGGGGTGAGCGCCAGGGACCTCGACGGCATCGCGGTGACGGCAGGACCCGGCCTGGCCGGCGCGCTGCTGGTCGGCGTCTCGGCGGCGAAGGCGTACGCGTACGCGCTCGGCAAGCCGCTCTACGGCGTCAACCACCTCGCCTCCCACATCTGCGTCGACCAGCTGGAACACGGTCCGCTGCCCGAGCCGACGATGGCCCTGCTGGTCTCCGGCGGCCACTCCTCGCTCCTCCTGTCCTCCGACATCACCTCCGACGTACGGCCGCTCGGCGCGACCATCGACGACGCGGCCGGCGAGGCCTTCGACAAGATCGCGCGCGTGCTGAACCTGGGCTTCCCGGGCGGTCCGGTCATCGACCGGTACGCGAAGGAGGGGGACCCTTCGGCGATCGCCTTCCCGCGCGGTCTCACCGGCCCGCGCGACCCGGCGTACGACTTCTCCTTCTCGGGTCTCAAGACGTCGGTGGCCCGCTGGATCGAGGCCAAGCGGGCGGCGGGCGAGGAGGTCCCGGTCCGCGACGTGTCCGCTTCCTTCCAGGAGGCGGTGGTGGACGTCCTGACCCGCAAGGCCGTCCGGGCCTGCCGTGACGAGGGCGTCGACCACCTGATGATCGGCGGCGGTGTCGCCGCCAACTCCCGGCTGCGCGCCCTCGCACAGGAGCGTTGCGAGGCGGCCGGCATCCGGCTCCGGGTGCCGCGTATGAAGTTGTGCACGGACAACGGCGCGATGGTGGCGGCGCTGGGTGCTGAGATGGTCGCGCGCAACCGGACCCCGTCCGGCTGGGACCTCTCGGCGGACAGCTCCCTGCCGGTGACCGACCCGCACGTCCCCGGCACCCATCACCACGACCATGTGCACGAGGTCAGCAAGGAGAACCTGTACTCGTGACGGTCGCGTTGATGTGGGAGGCGCGGGCGGCGGAGGGCCGGTGCGCGGAACTGGTCGCGTGGGCACGCGAGCAGAAGCTCCCCGAGGCCCCGTTGCGCCGGGAGACCTTCCGGTCACCGCAGGACCGGGTGCTGGTCATCACGTGGTGGGAGGCGTCGTACGAAGACTCGGGCATCCCCGAACTCCCCGATCCGCCCGGTGACTTGGTCACCAGGCCGGTACACCGCTGGCGGTTCGAGTCGGTTGGCGACACCCCCTAGAGGCCTCTGGAGGGCAGCGGCGAGTTCTCGGACGGCCGTCACGCGGGCAGCGCCAAAAGGCTGAGCCGCACCCGACACGACGTCGGTCACCCGAGCACCGGACGGGCGAGGTGGATAACTGGATTTCCACACAATCAGTGAGCCGCCCGCCCTCCTAGTGTGGCTTCGCGACTTGGCCGAACGGGTCGGCTCACCGACCCGTTCGGAGGGTAGATGCACGTACCCCGCGCCTTGCGTTCGATCGTTGCCGTCGCCTCGGTGGGAGCGGCTCTGATGGCCTCCCCGGCGTGGTCCGCCACGCCCGCCGCCGGCACCGTACCCAAGCCCGCCGTCCCTACGGGGGCCACTCGGTCCCCTGACTCCGGCCCCGCGGTGCACCATGACACCTCGCCACCGCTGCGAGAGCTGTGGCAGAGATCCAGGACGTTTCGGTCCACCCCTCATCTCATGCCCCGCGGAAAGGCCTCGCGCCCGCCCCTCGCCAAGGCCGGCGGCCGGGACCGGATCCGGCTGGGCGTCAATTTCGAGGGCATCCGGGAAGGCGGCGGCACCCCACCCGACCCCAACGCCTCGGTGGGCTCCCGCCAGGTCGTGGAGATCACCAACTTCGACCTCGCGGTGTACTCCAAGTCCGGTGCCACGCTGCTGGGACCGCTCACGACCCAGACCCTGTTCAAGGGGTTCGGCGGACCGTGCGAGACCGCTCAGGCCGACTTCCTCGGGGACCCCGAGGTCCGCTGGGACTCCCTGGCCCGCCGCTGGGTCATCAGCCAGTTCGCCAGCGACGACGGAACCACCACGAACCGGCTGTGCGTGGCCGTGTCCCGGACCGAGGACGCGACCGGCCAGTACTACCGCTACGCCTATGGGTACCGGAACCTCCCCGACCACCCGAAGTTCGCGGTCTGGCCGGACGCCTACTACATGAACGCCACCGCGGCCGGTCCGCTCTTCGAGTCGTGCGCCTGGGACCGGGCGAGGATGCTGCGCGGAGCCGACGCCGACCAGCAGTGCTTCACCGTTCCGGCATCGACCATCCCGATCGGCTCGGACCTCGACGGCACGACCCCGCCCCCGCGGGGCGCGCCCAACCTGCTGATCAACCTCGGCCCCACGAACGACAGCCTGCAGTACTGGCGGTTCCACGTGGACTGGAAGAACCAGAACCGCACCACCCTCGCGGGACCGTACCGACTGGGGGTGGCCCCCTACACCCCGGCCTGCGCGAGCACCGATCCCACCCAGTGCGTCCCCCAGGCCGGCACCACCCAGAAGCTGGACTCGCTCTCCTACTCGCCCATGTACCGGTTCGCGTACCGCAACTTCGGCGACCACGAGTCCCTGGTCGTCAACCACGCGGTCGACGCCCGCGGCGGCGTCGGCGTGCGCTGGTACGAACTGGGGCTGCGCGACGGCCGGCCGGTCGTCCGCCAGCAGAACACCTACGCCCCGGACTCCACATACCGGTGGATGGGCTCCGCGGCCATGAACGGGAACGGCGACATCGCCCTCGGATACTCGCAGTCGTCCTCCCGGACCCGTCCCTCGATCCGCATCACCGGACGCCTGGCGAACGACCCGCCGAACCTGATGACGTTCCGCGAAACCACCGTGTGGACCGGCGCGGGCTCCCAGACCGGGAGCAACCGCTGGGGCGACTACACCTCCATGGCGATCGACCCGGTGGACGACTGTACGTTCTGGTACACCAACCAGTACCAACCGGCCGACGGCACCGGAAACTGGAACACCAGGATCGCTTCCTTCCGGCTCTCCGACTGCCACGCCCACAGCCGCCTGCACGGCCACGGGTGACAACCCCCTAGTCGGCCGGGGGCTGGGCCGAAGGCCTGGGCCAGGTCAGGCGGATCTGGGCGTCGGTCATCGCGGACGTCCGGGCCGTCGGGGCCTGTTCCAGGCCGAAGCCGACCATCAGGACCTCGGCGTAGCGGCGCCAGGCGTCGGGGGCGATGTCGTGGGTGCGGTCGACGACGGCGCCGACCATGCCGGTGACCGACCCGCACGTCCCCGGCACCCACCACCACGACCATGTGCACGAGGTCAGCAAGGAGAACCTCTACTCGTGACGGTCGCGTTGATGGGGGAGGCGCGGGCGGAGGCGGGCCGGGGCGAGGAATTGCTGGCCTGGACGCGGCAACAGGGCCTTGCCCAGGCCCCGTTGCGCCGCGAGATGCTGCGGGCACCGTAGTGACCTGAGAGGTCGGGGCACGGGTGGTGTTCGGTCTGTCACGGGCCGGGCGTGCACGAGTCGGGCGAGGCTTCCGGGCCTCGCCCGACTCGTCCCCGGCGGCTGGACGGGCCGGGGTGTCAGAGCGTCAGAGCCGACGTCCGCCGTGGTAGGCGCTCAGGGGAACGCGGCCGAGGATGGCGTCGAGTTCGCCGTTGCGGCCGTCGGCCCAGCTGACGTAGGCGTACTTCTTGTCGAGGGTGATGGTCGACCAGCGGTCTCCGGGCGGGCCGTTGACGCCGGCGGGTTCGGTGGTCCTGTTGACCTGGAGGCGGTCGCTGAAGGTGCGGCCGTGGTCGAAGGAGACCACCGAGTAGACGTTGAGTTCGGTGGTGCGCCACATGACGCCGAGCTGTCCGTCGGGCCCGAAGTCGAACCAGGGTCGCTGTGCGTCGGGGGCGGCGATGGTGGCGGGGCCGGTCCAGGACTTGCCGGCGTTGTCGGTGACGTACACCTCAAGGTTCGAGTCGCGGGGGACCATGACCGCGAACCGGCCCTTGCGGGTGGGGTCGGCGGAGACCCAGGGGACGGGGTCGGCGGCGGCGCCCAGGGCGGGGACCGGTACGAGGGAGCCGGTGCCGTTGAGGACGGGGGTGCCGTCGCTGTCGGTGATCGGTAGCGTCCGCCAGCTCCTGCCGTCGTCGCGGGTGGTGTAGAAGGCGATCCTGCCGTCGTCGCCCTGGCTCGCGGAGGCCAGGATCCCGCCGTGGACGGCGATCTCACGGCCGGGGTAGCCGCAGGACGGGGGCAGGTCGGGGGTGATCTCGACACAGGGCTGAGGACCGGGGATCGTCGACGGGTCCGACCAGGTCTCGCCCTCGTCGCTGCTGACGGAGATGGCGCTGGGGTACTCGAAGGCGGTGTGGGAGGCGACCGCGTACACCTTGCCGGTCGCCTGGTCCACACGGAGCTTGGGTGCACCGCCCAGGACCAGTGGTGTCTGCACCGGGCCTGTCCACGTCCGACCGCCGTCGACGGACTTGGAGACGACGTTGTGGTTGGTGTACGTCGTGTAGCGGTCGGGGCCGATCTGGTTGTTGGAGATGTAGAACACCCCGTTGGCGTCGGTCGTGACTTCCGGTTCGCCGCACTGGGGGCGGTCGCCCATCGGCCAGGACGACTGGTGCCAGGTTTTGCCCCGGTCGAAGGAGAAGGCCACGAAGCACGCGCCGACGGGCTCCAGGCCGGGGCTGTCGGGGAAGACGGTCGAGGTGAAGACCAGGTTGTCCGGGTTCCTGGGGTTGACCGCGAGGACCGACTGTCCCTCCCGGGTGTCGGGGAGGTTGGTGACGTCGGTCTCCAGGATCTTTTCGTTCGCCGGGTGATGCGCGGGGGCGGAGTCCGTCTCGGCGAGGGCGGCGGGGGCGCCGGCCAGCAGGATGAGCGCGGACAGTGCGGCGGCGGTTCTCGCTCTCGTTAAAGCGGTGAGCGGCATGCTCGGCAGTCCTCTCGGATGTTCCGGGGAGTGAGGCCCGGTCACCGGCGGCACCCTCGGTGAGGGGTGGGCCAGTACCTGATCAGGGGCGCACGCAGTCGCTGCGTCGGCCGGCCGGGCGGTGAGGCCCTCAGAGAGTGGCAGCCCGTCCGAGGGCACGGCGTCGGACGGGTGCAGGCCCGCGTGTACTGCCTGAGTACGACGGGCGCTACTGCGCATGCCGGTGGCTACCGCCTGTCCGGCGGTACTGCCGATTCAGTAGGCCGGGTCGGCGATCTCAGTAGGAGCTGTCGGCGTCGGCACGACGACGGCCGGGGCTCCGGCTTCGCAGCATGGGTGCGTTCCCGATTCTGATGTGGAGATCCGCTCCGTGGCTGTTTTTCTCTACCGCATGGGCCGTACGGCCTTCCGGCGGCGCTGGTACGTCGCCCTGCTCTGGGTGGTGCTGCTCGGTGCCCTCGGTTTCGCCTCGACCCAGGCGGCCTCGCCTCCCGAAGACACCGGCTCCATGCCGGGCATCGAGTCGCAGCGCGCCTACGACCTGCTGCAGAAGCGGTTCCCGGGCGCCTCGCAGAGCCCGGACCAGGCGACGGCGCGCATCGTCTTCGTTGCGCCCGACGGCCAGAAGCTGACCTCCTCCGCCAACCGGGCGGTGATCGCGAAGCTGGTCGGCGAGGCGGCCGAGAGCAGCCAGGTCCAGGCCGCCGTGGACCCCTTCCGCGCCGGCACGGTGAACAAGGCCGCCTCCACGGCGTACGCGACGGTCACCTACAAGGCCGCGTCCAAGGACCTCACCGACGCCACCAGGAACAGCCTCCAGAAGGCTGTCGACGAAGCCCGGCACGCCGGGCTGACCGTGGACGTGGGCGGGCCGGTCCTCTCCGACGACGCCGCCGCCGGCGGGGCCGGTGAGCTGATCGGCATCGTCATAGCGGCCGTCGTCCTGCTGGTGACCTTCGGTTCCCTCGCCGCGGCCGGGCTGCCGCTGCTGACCGCCGTACTCGGGGTGGGCATCAGCATCGTGTCGATCATGGCGCTCGGCTCGACGCTCGGGCTCTCGACCACGAGCAGCAGCCTCGCCTCCATGCTGGGCCTGGCCGTCGGCATCGACTACGCCCTGTTCGTCGTCTCCCGCTATCGCGAGGAACGCGGCCACGGGCACAGCCCGCAGGAGGCCGCCGGCCGTGCCGTGGGCACCGCCGGCTCGGCGGTGGTCTTCGCCGGTCTGACCGTCGTCATCGCCCTGGCCGGACTGTCCGTGGTCGGCGTGCCGACGCTCACCAAGATGGGCCTGTCCGCCGCCGGAGCCGTCGTCGTCGCCGTCCTGGTCGCCCTCACCCTCGTACCGGCCCTGCTGGGCATCCTGCCGAACGCGGTCCTGTCCCGCCGTGTCCGCAAGGGCCGCGACACCGGCGACACCGGCGCCGGTACAGGCGACAACGCGGGCACCCGGTGGGCACGGTTCGTGCAGCGCCGGCCGGTGCCGGTGCTGCTCGCCTCGGTCATCGGCCTCGGAATCGTGGCGCTGCCGGTCCTCGACCTGCAGCTCGGCATGCCCGGCGACGAGTCCAAGTCCACCGCGACCACCGAACGACGGGCCTACGACGAACTCGCCGACGGCTTCGGCCCCGGCTTCAACGGCCCCTTCACCGTCGTGGTGGACGCCAAGGGCGCGAAGAACCCCAGGAGCGCCGCGAAGAGCGTGGGCGAGACGATCTCCGCGACCAAGGGCGTCGTCTCCGTCACCGCGCCCGTCTTCAACCCGGCGGGCGACACCGCGATCTTCACGGCCACCGCCTCCACCGCGCCCACCGACGAGAAGACCAAGGACCTGGTCCGCGCCATCCGCGCCGAACGGCCGGCGGTGACGGCCGAGACCGGCGCGACCTTCCTCGTCTCGGGCACCACGGCGATCAACATCGACGTCGCCGACAAGATGCAGAGCGCTCTGGTGCCCTACCTTGCGGTCGTGGTCGGGCTGGCCTTCCTCCTGCTGCTGGTCGTCTTCCGGTCCGTCCTGGTCCCGCTCAAGGCCGCCTTCGGGTTCCTGCTGTCCGTGCTGTCCGCGCTCGGTGCGGTGGTGGCGGTCTTCCAGTGGGGCTGGCTCGCCGACCTGATCGGCCTGCAGCAGACCGGCCCGGTGATGAGCACCATGCCGATCATGATGGTGGGCATCGTCTTCGGCCTGGCCATGGACTACGAGGTGTTCCTGGTCTCCCGGATGCGCGAGGCCTACACCCACGGCGAGCGCCCCGCCGAGGCCGTCGTCAGCGGCTTCCGCCACAGCGCCCGGGTCGTGGTCGCCGCCGCACTCATCATGATCGCCGTGTTCTCCGGCTTCGTCGGCGCCGGCCTCGCCCTGATCAAGATGATCGGATTCAGCCTGGCCGTCGCCGTCCTCTTCGACGCCCTCGTCGTGCGGATGGCGCTGGTCCCCGCGGTCATGGCCCTGCTGGGCCGGCGGGCCTGGTGGCTTCCGGCCCGCCTTGCCCGGTGGCTGCCCCGCGTCGACATCGAGGGCGAGTCCCTGAGCCGTTCGCCCGCCACCGGGACGGAACCTGCTCCGGTCGCGGAAGCGGTACACCGTTGATCCAGGCTCTACGGGGCCGGGGCGGCCTCCGGCACGGCGGCCGCCCGGTCTCGCCGGTCGCGGTCATTTGGCAGGATGGCTGCACGCCCACCTCGCCGGAGCAAGCGTCGATGACCACCCGCTGGCAGCACTTCTCCCGCCGACACCGCCGTCTCCTCGACACGGTGCTCGTCGTGGTGCTGTTCGTCCTGTCCGGGCCGGTGGCGTTCTACAGCAGCAAGTCCTACGCCGACGGCCTCGGCTGGTGGTCCGCTCTGCCCCTCGCGGCGGTGGCCTCCGTCGCCGTGCTGTGGCGGCGCCGTCACCCGTACGGGGTCGTGCTCGTCACCGGCGTGTGCGCGGGTGCCGCCGGCGCGGTGGGCTATCTCCTCACCCCGATGCTCCTGGCCCCCGTCCTGGTCGCCTTGTACGGGTTCGCCGCCCGTGTCGCGCCCAGGACGGTCTACCGATTCTGCCTCCCGGTGACGGCGATGATCGTGCTGACCACCGTTTTCGGTGACCGCGCCGGCCGCCCCTGGCCGCTGGCCACCGTCAATCCCGTCCTGTGCCTGCTGCTGCCGGTGGCCCTGGGATCCGCCGCCCGCATGCGCAACGCCTACCTCGAAGCGGTCGAGACCCGTGCCGCATACGCCGAACGGACCCGCGAGGAAGAGGCCAGGCACCGGGTGGCGGACGAACGGGTCCGCATCGCCCGTGAACTCCACGACGTCGTCGCCCACCACCTCGCCCTGGCCAACGCCCAGGCCGGCACCCTCACCTTCCTCGCCCGGACCAGCCCCCACAAGGTCGCCCCCATGGTGAACCAGCTCGCCGCCACCACCTCCTCGGCGCTGCGCGAACTCAAGGCCACCGTCGGCCTGCTGCGCCGGCCCGACGACCCCGACGTCCTCGAACCGGCCCCCGGTCTGGCTCAACTCCCGCACCTGATCGAGTCGTTCACATCGACCGGTCTCGATGTCCAGGTCATCACCGAGGGCAGGGCGCAGCAGCTCTCACCCGGTGTGGATCTCAGCGCGTACCGCATCGTGCAGGAGGCCCTCACCAACATCACCAAGCACGCCCCCGGCGGCACCGCGCGCGTCCGGCTCGGCTACGGGTACGAGCGGCTGACGATCACGGTCGCCAACACGCCCGGGCGGCCCTCCGCCGCACCCTCCCGCACCCCCGACGGCGACGGCTTCGGACTCATCGGCATGCGTGAGCGCGCGCACTCGGCCGGGGGCAGCTTCACCGCCGGACGCCAGTCGGACGGGGGCTTCACCGTCACCGCCGACCTCCCCATCCTGCCCTGACCCGGCCCCCCTCCGCGAAGACAGGCCCGATGACAATCCGCATCCTCCTCGCCGACGACCAGCAGCTCCTGCGCATGACGTTCCGCATCCTCATCGGCGAGGTCCCCGACATGGAGGTCGTCGCCGAAGCGGCCGACGGCGCCGAAGCGGTCGCGCTCACCCGCCGCCACCGTCCCGACATCGTCCTGATGGACATCCGCATGCCGGGCACCGACGGACTCGCCGCCACCACCGAGATCTGCGCCGACCCCGCCCTGTCCGCCACCCGCATCCTCATCCTGACCACGTTCGAGACCGACGAGTACGTGGCCCAGGCCCTGCGCGCGGGTGCCAGCGGCTTCCTCGGCAAGGACGTCTCCGCCCAGGCCCTCGTCGACGGAATCCGCACCGTGGCCGCCGGCGAAGCACTCCTGTCACCGAAAGCCACCCAGACCCTGATCACCCGTTTCCTCACCACTCCGGTCCCCGTCGCGGCCCCGCCGCCCGAACTCGCGGCCCTGACCGGCCGGGAGCGTGAGGTCATGATCGAGGCGGCGCAGGGCAAGTCCAACGCCGAGATCGCGAGCGAGCTCTTCCTCAGCCCCCTGACCGTGCGTACCCACATCCACCGCGCCATGACCAAGCTCAACGCCCGCGACCGCACCCAACTCGTCGTCATCGCCTACCAGAGCGGACTGGTCCGGCCCTGACCGACGCCGGTCCGCACGGAGGTCCGCGGGCCGGAGCACCCCGGCTACCCGGCTTCTTCCTTCTCGTGGTCCGCGATGGCGTCCTCGATGCCCCGGTCCACGGCGGTCGCGTTGCCCCAGCCCGTGTAGTACGCGAGTTGCAGGACCCCTTCACGCAGTTCGTCGCGGGTCAGTTCGCCGTTGCGCAGCGCGCCGAGGGCCTGGATGCGGACGAGGTCCGCCCGCCCCAGCGCGGCGGTCGCGCCGATCACCAGCAGCCTCCGGTCCCGGACCGGGAGACCCGGCCGGGACCAGACGTCGCCGAAGAGATGCTCCACCGTCTCCCGGTGGTACGGCTGGCCGCGCTCGACCGGGTAGTACGTGCCGGAGAAACCCTCCCCGTACACGTCGTCCATGACCTCCCTGCCACGGCTCCAGCGGTCGCCCTTGTCCGTCGCCATCCGATCTCCCTTCCGCGGCCGGGCCCCTGGCCTGCTCCGGAGGGCCGACGCCCCGGAAGCTAGCCGACGGACGCCGCGGCATCCCAGTACGTGTCCCGCTGACAGGGACAGCCGATCCGGCCACCGGCCCGGTGTGACTACCGTCGCCTCCACCGCAGGCGAAGGAGGACGACGTTGCAGGCCCAGTCGGATGGAGCACAGAAGGACACCGTCACCGCGGGCGTGATCGGCCTGGGGATGATCGGCGGTGGCGTGGCACGGAACATCGCCGCGGCGGGCCTGCCCCTGACGGTCTACGACATCCGTCCCGACGCCGCCGACGGGCTCGACGGCGTGGCCGCGCCCCTCGGTTCCCCCGCCGACGTCGCGCGGGCCAGTGACGTCGTGCTGATCTCGGTGGTCGACGCCGGGCAGGTCCGGGAGGTCCTGACGGGCGAGGGCGGAGTGTTCGGCGCCGGCAAGCAGGGGCTGGTCGTGCTGTTGCTGTCCACGGTGGCGCTCTCGGCGGTACGGGAGTTCACCGCGCTGTGCGCCGGGCAGGGGGCGACGCTGCTGGACGCGGGGGTGACGCAGGCGGGCGACGGGCTTCTCGTCTCCATGGTCGGCGGGCCCACCGACATCGTCGAACGGGTGCGGCCCGTGCTGGACGCCTTCTCCAAGGCCGTCGTGCACTGCGGCCCGGTCGGTTCCGGCATGGTGACCAAGATCGCCCGCAATGTCGTGACGTACGCGAGCTGGGCGGTGGTGCGCGAGGCGACGGGCATGGCCGTCCGGGCCGGGGTCGATCCCGAGCGGCTGATCGAGGTGCTGGACACGGCCGTCACGGGTGGCACCTCCCCGCTGTTCCTGCTCCGGGACCATCTCGACACGCAGGGCGTCATCCGGCGCCAGGCCGCCTACATCGAGGCCCTCGCGCAGAAGGACCTGGCCGCGGCCCAGGAGTTGGGGCGGGAGATCGGCCTCGCCACCCCTGTCGTGGACACGGTACGGCCCTGGATGTCCGCCGTGCTCGAAGGGAAGTACGAAGGCACCGCGGTGGGGAGCACACCCCGCAAGACCGGGGGCCACGACTCCTGAGGAGGGTGGCCTGCCGCCTTCCTGTGGCCAGGATGACCAGGCCGCTCCGGCTGCTCAGGGACTCCCCTGTGCGGGGCCTGTTCCAGGCCGAAGCCCGTCAGCAGGAACTCGGCGTAGCGGCGCCAGGCCTCGGGCGCGATGTCGTGGGTGCGGTCGGCGACGGCGCCGATCATGTAGAGGTAGGCATACACGTCGGAACTGGCGAAGTCCTCGCGGACGGCGCCCGCCGCCAGGGCGCGTTCCACCATGCCGTCCACGTGGCGGCCGAGTTCCTCACGGAGCCCGAGGGTCGGTCCGCTTCGAGGTCCGCGGCTGCCGCAACACTAACCGGATATCTCTGTCCGCTTACGTGATACGGCTGCGCGGGGGGCCGCCGCCCGTCACTCTGAGTACATGACTGGTGGCGTTGAGGTGGGTGGCGAGCCCGAGTCGTCGGACAGCATGAAGACGTTCGGGGCGTTCGTGCAGGGGCTGCGGGAGCATGCGGGGCTGAGCCGGGAGGAGTTCGGGGCGAGGGTCCACGTGTCCAAGCACTCCGTGGCTTCGATCGAGCTGGGGAGGAGGCTGGCGGATCAGAGTTTCGTGGATGCGGCGGAGGGGGTGCTGGGCAACACGGGGGCATTACGGAAGGCGTTCGGGCGGGTGGCACGGCAGCCGGGGTTCGCGGTGTGGTTCCGGAAGTGGGCCGCGTTGGAGCAGGAGGCGGTGAGCCTGGCAACGTACGAATGCCGTCTGGTTCCGGGGCTGTTGCAGTCAGAGCTGTATGTGCGGGCGGTGTTCGGCAACAGCATTCCGCCCTTGTCCGACGAGCAGGTGGAGGCGCAGGCCGAGGCCCGGATGGAGCGGCAGCTGATGCTTCGGGAGCGGCCCAACACTTCCTTCAGCTTCGTCATGGATGAGCACATCGTGCGGCGACGCCTGGGTGGCGACGAGGTGGCCCGCGCCCAGCTCGATCACATGCTCGACTACGCCCAACTCCGCAACGTGGAGATCCAGATCATGCCGCTCGACTGTCAAGTTCACGCGGGGCTGGACGGTCCGCTGGCCTTGTTGGAGACACCGGAAAGCGCTCGTCTCGCTTACTCGGAGGGCCAGCAGACCGGCCAGCTAATCGCCGACCCGAAAGAGGCAGCCATCCTGCACCGTCGGTATGCGACACTCCGCTCACAGGCTCTCAGCCCCCTGGACTCCCTGAGCCTGCTGAAGCGCATCAGAGGAGAACTATGAGCGACAGCACCGAGTTGGCGTGGTTCAAGTCCAGCTACAGCGGCACCCAGGGCGACAACTGCATAGAAGTAGCCGTAGCCCCCACCACCATCCACATCCGCGACTCCAAAGACCGCGCCCGCCCCCACCTCGCCCTCACCCCCGCCGCCTGGGCCCCCTTCGTCGCGCACGCTGCCGCCGCCTGACGGTCAGTTCACGGTCGTCTCGCAGCGGAGTACCCGGTCCGGGCCCAACTGACGCACCGGGCCGGTCAGTTGGAGTCGAATCACCGCTCGTACCTCCGCGCTCGAAGCTGCCATCCGCAGTTCCAGGGCCCCCGGCTCCACCACCCGCGCCCCCTCCCGGTCCGTGAACGCCGACAGGTCCGCGTGGAAATGGAAGGTCAGGCTTCGGGATTCGCCCGGGGCGAGAACCATGCGCTGGTAGCCGATCAGGCGGACGTCAGGGCGGGTCACCGAGGCCACCGGATCGTGCAGGTAGAGCTGGACGACCTCCGCACCCTCGCGGTCGCCTGTGTTGCGGACGGTGACGGTCACGTCGTGGGAGCCGTCCGTGGGGAGTTCGGCCGATGAGGGCGACGTCGGCTCCCAGGCGAAGCTCGTGTACGAGCGGCCGTGCCCGAAGGGGTACAGGGGGGTCGGGTCCAGGTTGCTGACCTCGCCCGCGAGGCCCAGCGGGGGCTGGAGGTAGGTCCACGGCTGGCCCCCCGGCACGCGCGGCACGCTCACCGGCAGGCGCCCCGACGGGTTGACGCGACCCGACAGCACTCCCGCCACCGCCGGGCCGCCCTCCTCCCCGGGGAAGAACGCCTGCACCACCGCGCCGAGCCGGCCCTGCCAGCGGCCGAGTGCGTAAGGGCGCCCGGTGAGCAGGACGAGGACCACCGGGACGCCCGTCGTGAGCAGGGCGTCCAGCAAGTCGGCCTGGACACCTGGAAGTTGCAGGTCCGTGACGTCGCAGCCCTCGCCCGACGTGCCCCGCCCGAAGAGGCCCGCGCGGTCGCCGAGCACCGCCACGCACACGTCCGCCTCCGCGGCGCGGGCCACCGCCTCCTCGAAGCCGGCGGTGTCGGGGTCCGAGACGTCGCAGCCCTCGGCGAACGTGACCTTCGCGTCCGGGAGTTCGGCGCGCAGCGACTCCAGGACCGTGGGGATGGCGATGCCCAGGTCGACCTCGGGGTGGTGGGTCAGGACGTGGGACGGGAAGGAGTAGCAGCCGAGCATCGCGAGGGCGTCCGCGGCGCGCGGGCCCACCACCGCGATGCGGGTGTCGGGGGCGAGGGGGAGTGTGCCGTCCGGGTTGTCGAGGAGGACCACGGACTCCTCGGCGAGGCGGCGGGCCAGCGCGCGGTTCGCCGTCGAGTCGAGGTCGATCGGGCCTTCCCGTGCGGGCTCCGGCGTCCAGTCCTCGTCCAGCAGGCCCAGTTCGCACTTCTGGAGCAGGACCCGGCGGGCGGCCCGGTCGACGAGCGACTCCGGGATCGTGCCTTCCCTGACCGCCGCGATCAGCGGGCGGCCGTAGCACTTCAGGGTCGGCAACTCGACGTCGATGCCGGCGGCCAGGGCGAGACGGGCCGCCTCCGCCTCCGTGCCGGCGACGCGGTGGAGGGTCTGGAGAAAGCCGATGCCGAAGTAGTCGGCGACGACCGTGCCGTCGAAGTCCCAGTCAGTGCGGAGGAGTTCGGTCAGGAGGCCGGGGTCGGCGGACGCGGGGACGCCGTCCGTCTCGTTGTACGCCGCCATCACCGAGCGGGCCCCGCCCTCCCGGAGTGCCATCTCGAACGGGGGAAGGGTGACGTCCGCGAACTCGCGTACCCCCGCCCGGACCGGGGCGAGGTTGCGGGCGCCGGTGGAGGAGGCGTAGCCGGCGAAGTGCTTGAGGGTGGCGATGACCCCGGCCGACTCCAGGCCCCGGACGTATGCCGTGCCGACCGTGCCGACCAGGTACGGGTCCTCGCCGATCGTCTCCTCGACCCGTCCCCAGCGCGGGTCGCGGACCACGTCCAGCACGGGGGCCAGGCCCTGGTGGACGCCGACCGAGCGGAGGTCGTGGCCGATGCGCCGGCCCAGCTCCTCGACCAGCGGCGGGTCGAAGGCGGCGCCCCAGGCGAGCGGGACCGGATAGGCCGTCGCCTGCCAGGCCGTGAAGCCGGCCAGGCACTCCTCGTGGGCGATCGCCGGGATGCCGAAGCGGCCGGCCGCGGTGATCCGGCGCTGGGCGCGGGCCAGCGCCCGCGCGCCCAGCGCCGGGTCCACCGGGGCCGTGCCGAAGGAACGGGTCAGCTGGCCGAGGCCGAGGGTGATCAGCTCACCCCAGTCGTAGTCGGCGGTCATCTCGCGTTGCAGCGGGGCGACCCCGTCGCCGTCCGTGGCGGCGCCCACCCACACCCCGTACAGCTGGGCGGTCTTCTCCTCCAGGGTCATCCGGGTGAGCAGGTCGTCGACGCGGGCGGCGGCGGGCAGTGCGGGGTCGCGCCAAGGAGCGGTGGTCATGAAACTCCCGTCTCTGCTCTCTGCGGTTCTCTGCTACGAACGCTGCTACGAATGTTTCGTACCACACACCGAATGTTCCGGGAACCTATGGCGTGCGAAGGTCTTCGTCAAGGGGGAGCGCAGGGATACGATCGCGGGCATGACGCCTCCGAAGCCCACAGAAACGCAGACGGCGACGCTCGCCGAAATCGCCCGTGAGGCCGGTGTGTCCGCTCCGACTGTTTCGAAGGTCCTGAACGGGCGTGCCGACGTCGCCCCGGCGACCCGCACCCGGGTCGAGGAGCTGTTGCGCGCCTACGGCTACCGGCGCCGCCGGGCCGAGGCCTCCCGGTCGCCGTTGATCGACCTGGTCTTCCACGAGCTGGAGAGCGCGTGGGCGATGGAGGTCATCCGGGGGGTGGAGAACGTGGCCCGGGACGCCGGGCTGAGCGTGGTGCTCAGTGAGAGCGCCGGGCGGCTCACCCCGGGGCGGACCTGGGCCGACCAGGTGGCGGCGCGGCGGCCGCACGGGGTGGTGCTGGTGCTGTCGGGGCTCGACGAGTCGCAGCGGGCGCTGCTGCTGAGCCGGTCGATCCCGTTCGTGGTGATGGACCCGGCGGGGGACCCGGGGCCGGACGTGCCGTCGATCGGGGCGACGAACTGGCAGGGCGGGCTGGCCGCCACCCGGCACCTGGTGGAGCTGGGGCACCGGCGCATCGGGGCCATCAGCGGGCCGTCCCGGATGATGTGCAGCCGGGCCCGGGTGGACGGGTACCGGGCCGCGCTTGAGACCGCCGGGCTCCCCGTCGACCAGGCCCTGATCAAGGCCGGCGACTTCCACCACGACGCCGGCTACCGGCTCGGCCTGGAGCTGCTGCGCATGCCCGACCGGCCCACCGCGATCTTCACCGGCAACGACCTCCAGGCGCTCGGGCTCTACGAGGCCGCGCGCGAGCTGGGGCTGCGCATCCCGGAGGACGTGAGCATCGTCGGGTTCGACGATCTGCCGGTGGCCCGCTGGGTGGGGCCGCCGCTGACGACCGTACGGCAGCCGCTGACCGAGATGGCCGAGGCGGCGGCGCGGCTGGTCCTTGAGATGGGGCGGGCGGCGGAGGCGACGACCGCGACCCGGGTGGAGCTGGCGACCAGCCTGGTGGTGCGCAGCAGCACGGCGGCGCCCTCTGCTCCGTGAGGCTCCGTGAGGCTCCGTGAGGGGAGTGGCCGGATGTTGACGTATTGACGGGTGGTGCGGGTGTCTCCACACTCCTCCGAAGCCAGTCGGTTGAATGACCGAAACTTTCGGAGGTACCCGCAATGAGATCTCTGAGAACAGGCTTACCCGCAGGCTTGTCCCTGGCGGCCATCGTCACCGGCGCCGCCCTGCTGTTCACGGCGTCCGCGGCGCACGCCGCCGACACCCCGCTGCGCGACCTCGCCGCCGCGAAGGGCAAGGTCATCGGCACCGCGGTCACCGGCTCCAAGCTCACCGGCACCTACGGTGACCTGGCCGGCAGCCAGTTCAGCTCGCTGACCCCGGGCAACGCCATGAAGTGGGGGACGGTCGAGCCCACGCAGTCCACGTTCAACTGGACCGAGGCCGACCAGATCGTCGCCTTCGCCCAGGCCCACAACCAGCAGGTCCGCGGCCACACCCTGGTCTGGCACAGCCAGAACCCCAGCTGGCTGACGAACGGCACCTGGACCTCCGCCCAGCTCAGCAGCCTGCTGCAGAACCACATCAGCACCGAGGTCGGCCGCTACAAGGGCGAGATCGCCGCCTGGGACGTCGTCAACGAACCCTTCAACGAGGACGGCACCTACCGGTCGACGCTCTGGTACAACGGCCTCGGTTCCGACTACATCGCCAACGCCCTGACCTGGGCGCACGCGGCCGACCCGGCCGCGAAGCTGTACATCAACGACTACAACGTCGAGGGCGTCAACGCGAAGAGCACGGCCCTGTACAACCTGGTGAAGTCGCTCAAGGCGGCCGGCGTCCCGATCGACGGGGTCGGGCTCCAGGCCCACCTCATCCTCGGCCAGGTGCCGGCCACCCTCCAGCAGAACATCCAGCGCTTCGCCGACCTGGGCGTCGACGTGGCGATCACCGAGCTGGACATCCGGATGGCACTGCCCTCCGACAGCACCAAACTCGCCCAGCAGAAGGCCGACTTCAAGTCGGTGGTGGCCGCGTGCGTGGCGGTGAGCCGCTGCGTCAACGTCACCGTGTGGGGCTTCACCGACTCCGACTCCTGGGTGGACAGCACCTTCCCGGGGTACGGCGCGGCGACCCCGTACGACGCGAACTACGTGCCGAAACCGGCGTACTACGGCATCGCGGAGGCGCTCGGCGGGACCACGACCACCCCGCCGCCGACCGGTGCCTGCACAGCCGCCTACAGCGTGAGCAGCCAGTGGAACACCGGGTTCACCGGCCAGGTGACCATCTCCTGCTCGGGTGCCTCGCTCTCGTCCTGGCAGGTGAGCTGGGTGTACGGCGCGGGGCAGCAGATCACGCAGGCCTGGAACGCCACCTGCACCCAGACGGGCGCGGCCGTGTCCTGTGCCAACGCCTCCTACAACGGGACGGTGGCGGACGGGAGTTCGGTGAGCTTCGGGTTCAACGCGTCCTGGAGCGGAAGCAATCCTCTGCCCGCCGTCACCCTGGGCTGAACCCGGACTGAGAACGGTGAGATTTTCCGAAGAAAACCCCTTCGCGGCGCTCGCGCTAACAGTCCCCTAATAATTCGGACTTACGTTCCTGCCTTGTGACGGGACACGAGGAGCAAGGCGACGCGGGCAGACGGGTGGGCCGGCGGTCGAGAGTGCTGAAGATCGTCGGCCTCACCCTGGCGGGGGTCATGACGCTCGGCATCGCGGGCGCGGGGTGGGTCTACTGGCACCTCAACGACAACATCAAGAGCGTCGACATCAACAGCGCGCTCGGGGACGACCGCCCGGCGAAGGCGGTGACGACGCCGACGGCCACCGCGTCCGCGTCCGCCTCCCCGTCGCCGCTGCCCACCGGCTCGGTGAACATCCTGGTGCTGGGCTCGGACTCGCGCAGCGGCAAGGAGAACAAGAAGCTCGGCGGCGGCAGCAGCTCGGGCGCCCGCTCCGACACCGCGATGGTCGTCCACATCGACGCCGGACGGACCTCGGCCACCGTCGTCAGCATCCCGCGCGACACCCTGGTCACCCGGCCCTCCTGCCCGCTGTCCTCCGGCGGCTCGACGTCCGTCGCCTACAACGCGATGTTCAACAGCGCCTACTCGGTGGGCGGGGCGGTGTGCGCCGTGAAGACCGTCGAGTCGATCACCGGCGTCCGCATGGACCACTACCTGGAGATCGACTTCTCGGGCTTCGCGAAGCTGGTCGACGCGCTCGGCGGGGTGACCGTGACCACCGACCAGGACATCGACGACGACGACAGCCATCTGCACCTGAAGAAGGGCACCCACCACCTGAACGGCACCCAGGCCCTGGCGCTCGCCCGCACCCGGCACGGCATAGGCGACGGCAGCGACCTCGGCCGGATAGGCCTCCAGCAGAAGCTGGTGAAGGCCCTCCTCGACCAGATGGCCTCCAGCAGCCTGCTGACCAACCCGGCCAAGCTCTACGAGGTCGCCGACGCGGTCACCTCCAGCCTCACCACCGACACCGGCCTGGACTCGCTCAGCGAACTGATGCGGCTGGGCCAGAGCCTGAAGGGCCTCACCTCCGACAACGTCAAGACGGTGATGATGCCCGTGGTGACCGCGCCCTCGGACCACAACCGGGTGATCGCGAAGGAGCCGGCGGCGAGCGACCTGTGGAAGTCGTTGCGGTAGCGGACGGCCTTGAGAGCCGCCGACGTGGCTGTGACATCCGCATCCTGCGCACCAGCGAGCGACATCCGTGACTCGAAGCTCAATCTTTGGGGCGACGCCTCCGAGTTGACCGCGCTCCGGCTCCTCCCTGACGGAGTCCGTCGCGCACGTCGTCGCTTGAGCTTCGGGGGTCGGGATCCGAGATCCTTTTTGTAAGGAATGGGTGGGTGGGCTCAACCCACCCACCCTCCCAAGTCGCCCGCTGGCCAGGCGAGATGACTTTTCGTGATCGGGTCGCGCCGCAGCGTCGCGAACGTGTAGCGTGCGCCACGAAAGCATCGACCCCCGTGGGTGTTAGCAGCACCACGCGGGGGTCTGACCACCAGATCGAATGAGAGTCGTCGATCCATGGCTACCGCCCAGCCTAGTGCTGCCCCGCGCCCGTCCGCGCACCCGAAGGCCAATCCCGGCTACGGAAAGAAGTCCGCCCCGGGCCAAGAGCCCCGCACCGGACGCGACTTCGCCCACCTGCCCGTCCGCGAGGCATCGATCGCCACGTACCTCGACCGGCTCGACGACGAGGCGGACATCTCCATCAAGACACTGGCCAAGCACCTCCCGTACGGCCAGTGCGCCATCGGGACCGCACTCAACAACCTCTCCGTGGCGGGCCATCTGCGCCGCGTGCGCCGCCCCGTCACCGTCGACGGCAACCCGCGCTGGGTCTGGCACACCTTCTTCTCCCGCACCGCCCGTGACGACGCGTGGTGGGACGCCTTCCTCGCCGGCGAGGTACCACCGGCCGCCGCGCCTTCCCAAGCGGCGCGCACGGTGGCGTACGACGTGCTCGCCCGCCTCGGTCGCATCGAGCCCCGACTGACGCTGTCGGCCGGGGAGTGCGTCGCACTGGAGGAGAGCGCGGCGGAATGGTTCGCGAGGGGCGCGAACGAGGCGCAGCTCGTGCAGGCGATGACCGCCGGGCTGCCGGAACACGTGGCGCATGCGTACGGGTTCGTACGCGCCCGCCTCGTTACGAAGCTCCCGCCGGAGCCGGAGCCGGAGCCGGAGCCGGAGCCGCAGCCTCAGCCGCCCACCCGGTACGAGGTCGTGTGCACCGCGTGCGCCGAGCCGGCGGCCGGGGCCTCGCTGCGCGGCGGGCTCTGCGAGGGCTGCCGGGGAGGACGGTCCGCCCTCACCGCCGACCAGGTCCACGCGCACGTGGGGCGACTGCGTGCCGTCCTGCACACCCGGCCTCGTACACAGAAAGGAGCAGACGCATGACGACCTTGCAGCACGGGCCGCCCGCGACCGGGGCAGGATGGAGGGGAGGAGGCGACGCCATGACCCCCAGTACTGCCGACCGGCCCCAGATGCTCGTCGAGGAATTCGAGGAGCTCGCCCGCCATGCGCCGGAGTCGGCACGCCTGGAGTTCCTGAACGGAAAGATCGGGGTCAAGCCCATGCCGGACGGCAACCATGGACAGATTGTCGCCTGGCTTCTCAAGCGCTGCATGCAGCACCGTCCTGAGCTGTTCCTCTTCCCGGAGCAGGGGCTCGAGGTCGAGGCGTACCGCAAGGGACGTGCGAGGCCGGACGGTGCCCTGGCAGCCGAGGAGTACTTCGTCGGCAAGGGCGAGTGGGCCGAGCCGGACGGTGTCCTGATGGTCGTCGAGGTCACCTCCCACGACCGGGACGCCGACAAGCGGGACCGGGTCGAGAAGCCCGACGGCTACGCGGCCGCCGGCATCCCCGTGTACCTCCTCGTCGACCGGGACCTGACGAGCGTGATCGTCTACTCCGACCCGGAGCGCGGTGTCTATCGTTCCGTCACCAGCCGGGCCTTCGGCGCCGTGATCGAGCTCCCGGATCCCGTCGGCTTCACCCTGGAGACGGAGAAGCTCAAGGACTTCGCCGACTGATCTGGCCTTGCCTGATCTTTCCTAACCCTGTCTGACCTGCGGAAACGCTCATCGGGAAATTTTCTTCGAAGAGATTTCGCGAACGTGTCGATCCGCCCGTCCCCCGTTCGACGCATGGGTGAGCGGCGAGGAGAAGCCCCGCCGCATCGGAACGAGACCGAGGAGTCACCATGCCCCGTTACCTGTCGCTCGTGCGGATCGACGAGACCGCCGCCCCCGCCGAGGGGCCCAGCCAGGAGCTGATGCAGCGGATGGGCGAGCTGATCGAGGAGATCACCAAGGCCGGCGTGATGCTGGACACCGCTGGGCTCACCCCGACCTCGCAGGGCACTCGGGTGCACTGGGAGGGCGGCAAGATCTCCGTCACCGACGGGCCGTTCACCGAGTCCAAGGAGGTCATCGGCGGTTACGCGCTGATGCAGTGCAAGGACAAGGCCGAGGCCCTGGAGTGGACCAAGCGGTTCCTCAAGGTGCACGAGGAGTTCTGGACCGTGACCTGCGAGGTCCGGGAGATCGCGGAGGGCTGACCTTCGCCGACCTTCCTGGCGTCCGTCCTGCGGTGGGTGTTGCATGGGGGGCTGTGAGCACACAGCCCCCCGCCGAGGCCGACGCCCCCGCCGAGGCCGAGGCCCGGCACGCCATCGAGACCGTCTTCCGGCTCGAATCGCCGCGCGTGATCGCCGGCGTCGCCCGGGTCGTCCGGGACGTCGGCATCGCGGAGGAGCTGGCGCAGGACGCGCTCGTCGCCGCCCTGGAGCAGTGGCCCCGGGAGGGCGTGCCCGACAACCCGGGCGCCTGGCTCATGACCACCGCCCGCCACCGCGCCGTCGACCTCGTCCGACGCCGGGAGAACTACGCCCGCAAGCTCGCGGAGATCGGCCGCAGCACGGAGACGACGGCCCCGCCCGAGGAGCCCGCCGACCCGGACGACATCGACGACGACCTGCTCCGCCTGGTCTTCACCACCTGCCACCCGGTGCTGTCGCCCGAGGCCCGCACGGCCCTCACCCTGCGCCTTCTCGGCGGCCTGACCACGGCCGAGATCGCCCGCGCCTTCCTCGTCCCCGAACCGACCGTCGCCCAGCGCATCGTCCGCGCCAAGCGCACCCTCGCGACGAAGAACATCGCCTTCGAGGTGCCGTACGGCCCCGACCGCGAGGCCCGGCTCGGCTCGGTCCTTGACGTCATCTACCTGATCTACAACGAGGGCTACGCGGCCACGGCGGGCGACGACTGGCTGCGCCCCTCGCTGTGCGAGGACGCGCTGCGGCTGGCGCGCGTCCTGTCCTCCCTGATGCCGAAGGAGCCGGAGGTGCACGCCCTCACCGCCCTCCTCGAATTCCAGTCCTCCCGTACGGCCGCCCGTACCGGTCCCGACGGCGCACCGGTCCTCCTCCGGGACCAGAACCGCCGCCGCTGGAACCGCATGCTCATCGCCCGCGGCATCGGGGCCCTCGCCCGCGCGGACGCCACGGCGACCGGCGCCCCGGGGCCGTACGCCCTCCAGGCGGCCATCGCGGCCTGCCACGCGCACGCGTACACGTACGAGGAGACCGACTGGACCGCCATCGCCACCCTGTACGGCCTGCTGGCCGCCCGCTCCCCGTCCCCGGTGGTCGAGCTGAACCGCGCGGTGGCCGTGTCGATGGCGGACGGCCCGGCGGCGGCCCTGGCGATCGTGGACCCGCTGACCGCCGAACCCGCCCTGCGCGACTACCACCTGCTGCCGAGCGTGCGCGGCGACCTGCTGGCCCGCCTCGGGCGGACCGCCGAGGCCCGCGCGGAGTTCGAGCGGGCGGCGGCACTGGCACGCAACGAACGGGAGCGGGAGCTGCTGCTGGCCAGGGCGCGGGAGTGCGCTTCGTAGCCGAGCTCAGGACGGCGCGGGGGCGGCAGCCCTGGCGGGGGCGCCGACGAGCATGGTCGGCGCCCCCGCCACCCGGGTCAGGAACACCGTCGCCGCGTTCGGGCCCTGCGGCTTGACCTTCCTGCGCAGTTCCTCGGGTTCCACGGCCGACCCGCGCTTCTTCACGGTCAGGTTCCCGACCCCGCGCTCGCGCAGCAGTGCCTTCAGCTTCTTGACGTTGAAGGGGAGTTCGTCGGTGATCTCGTACGCCGTCGCGTAGGCGGTGGCCCGGAGCGTGTCGGCCGTGATGTACGCGATCGTCGGGTCGACCAGACCGCCGGCGAGCTCCTCGGCCACCTCGGCGACCAGGTGGGCGCGGATGACGGCGCCGTCCGGCTCGTACAGGTAACGGCCGACCGGCCGGACCGCGGGGTCGGGGAGGCCGCGGCCGAGCAGGGTGCGCGGGCCCGGCAGGAGGGTGGCGCGGACGGCCCCCGGAGTACCGGTGCCGAACCAGAGGACGGCCTCCTTCACGTCACCCGCGTCCGAGATCCACTCCGCCTCGGCGGCCGCCGGGACCGCCTCGTGCGGGATGCCGGGGGCGATCTTCAGCGCCGCGACCGGCGCCCGGTGGGCCGTCTCGACCGCCCAGGACAGGGGTGGTGAGTAGGCCTCCGGGTCGAAGATGCGGCCGCGGCCGCCGCGCCGGGCCGGGTCCACGAAGACGGCGTCGTGGCCGGCCGTGTCCACCTCCTGGACGTCCGCCTCCCTGACCTCGATCAGGCCGGTGAGCCCGAGCGCCTCGGCGTTCGCCCGCGCGGTGGCCGCCGTCACCGGATCCCGGTCCACGGCGAGGACGCGGATCCCCGCCCGCGCGAGCGCGATCGCGTCGCCCCCGATCCCGCAGCACAGGTCGGCGACCGAGGTGACCCCCAGCGCCTTCATCCGCTCCGCCCGGTACGTGGCGACACTCGCCCGCGTCGACTGCTCGACCCCGTTCGGCGTGAAGAACATGCGGCCCGCGTCCGCCTCCCCGAACTTCGCCGCCGCCCGCTGCCGCAGCCGGGCCTGGGCCAGCGCCGCCGACACCAGCTCGGCGGGGTGCTCGCGGCGCAGCCGGGTGGCCACGGCGAGCTCGTCGGCGGGCGCGGTGCCGCGCACCTCGTCGAGGAGGGCGCGGCCCTCGGGGGTGAGGAGGGGGGAGAGGTGGTCGTTCACCGGGTCATTGTCGGCCAGTCGGTGGATGGTTCGCCTCCGGCCGCGGTGTCTGCCCGGGTTCCGGGAAGGTGCCTGGAAGGATCCGACGCCATGCGAGCAGTCGTACAAAATGACAAAAATAGGGCAGTACTCGCCGTTGCCGCCCTCGCCACGGCCGCTGCCGCCCTCGTCTCCGGCTGCGCCGGACCGGGGGACGAGGCGGAGGTCCGCCCCGCCGCGGGCCAGCAGGCCCACCGGGGTGCCGCTCCCGACTCCCATGCCGCCCTGGTCGCCGCCGCCCGGCGCTGGGGGCTGGACGCGGTCCCGCTGCGGCCCCCGGCCCCGCCGGAGCACAAGCCGAGGATCACCGCTCGCGACGGCTTCGAGGTGGACGGCCAGGAGGAGGACGACCTGCCCCCGGTCTTCACCACGATCCCGACGAAGAAGAAGGTCGTCTTCCTCACCATCGACGACGGCGCCGAGAAGGACCCGGACTTCCTGCGGATGATGAGCGAGCTGCGGATCCCCTACAGCGCGTTCCTCAGCAACTACCTGGTCAAGGACGACTACGGCTACTTCCGCCGGATGCAGGCCGAGGGCCACACCCTCAACAACCACACCCTCACCCACCCCTACCTGCCGGGCCTGACCTACGACGAGCAGAAGCACGAGATCTGCGGCATGCAGGAGATCATGAAGAAGCAGTTCGGCAAGGCGCCGACGGTCTTCCGCCCGCCCTACGGCAACTACAACGGCGACACCCTGCGCGCCGCCAAGGCCTGCGGCATCAAGTACGCGCCGATCTGGGACGAGGAGGTGTTCGTCGACCACTGGGAGTACCGGGAGTGGGACCGCGGACTGCACCCAGGTGACATCGTCCTCACGCACTTCCGGGGCCGGAACGACTGGGACGGCACCATGGTCGACGACATGCGCCGCTTTCTGAACAAGGTCACCCGCGACGGCTACGCGGTGGCGCGCCTGGAGGACTACCTGTGAGCCGACTGAGGGCGACGGCCGCGCTGCTGGCCGTCGCCCTCCTCCTGTCGGCCTGCGCCCCGTCCGTCGACCCCATCGAACGGCTCGGCAGGAAGGCGGCCGACCGGGTACGCCCGCACGGCCCGGCCGGCGTGCCCGCCTACCGCCGGTGGGGCCTGGCCGCGCCCCTCTCCCCGGCGCCCCGCCCGCCGCTGCACCCGCTGGCCTTCCGCGCCGCCCTGCCGCCGGTCGTCGACCACATCCCCACGTCCGACCGGGTCGTCTTCCTCACCTACGACGACGGCGCCGAGAAGGACCCCCGCTTCGTCGACATGGTCCGCGAGCTGCGCCTGCCGGTGAGCATGTTCCTCACGGACAGCGTGGTCGGCCCCGGCTACGGCCACTTCGCCCGCCTCCAGTCGGTCGGCGCGAGCGTCCAGAACCACACCCTCGACCACCCGGCCATGCCCGGTCTGCCGTACGCCGGCCAGCGCGCCGAGATCTGCGGCCAGCAGGAGAAGCTGAAGTCCCGTTTCGGCATCCGCCCCCGCCTCTTCCGGCCGCCCTACGGCACCTACGACCGCACCACCCTCCGCGCCGCTGCCGACTGCGGTGTCACGGCGGTGGTCCTCTGGCGGGCGGCGATGACCCCCGACGGCATCACCTACCGGAGCGGGGACAAGCAGCTCCGCCCCGGCGACATCATCCTGGTGGGCCCCGACGAGGCCCTCGGCCCGACCCTCAGGGAGCGCACCACCCGGCTGCTGCGCCGGGTACAGGCGAGCGGGCTGACGGTGGGCCGTCTCGAGGATTATCTCTAGCCCAATATAGCTTTAATCATCAAGTCAATACCGGCGCGCGCTGCCACTCATTCCAGGCATGAATGATCCATGTTAACTTGAATATTCACGTCAATGGATCCTCGTACGGAGCAGGGGGGCACAACATGAGCGCACTACCGGCACCCGGCGTGGAGGTGCGGCGCGGTGACGCGCGGCTCGCGAGCCGGCTGTCCTGGCTCGACTCGAAGCACTCGTTCTCCCTCGGCACGCACCGGCCGGACCCGGCCAACACGCACCACGGGGTGCTGCTGGTCAACAACGAGGACCTGGTGCAGCCGGGCACGGGCTTCGACACCCACCCGCACCGGGACATGGAGATCGTCACCTGGGTGCTCCAGGGCTCGCTGGTCCACCAGGACTCCGGCGGCCACTCCGGCGTGATCTACCCGGGCCTGGCCCAGCGGATGAGCGCCGGCACCGGCATCCTGCACTCGGAGAAGAACGACACCTACCGGGCCGCCGGTGCACCCCCCGCCGATCCCGTGCACTTCGTCCAGATGTGGGTCGTACCCGACGAGGCCGGCGTCACCCCGGGCTACGAACAGCTGGAGATCGACGCCGAGCTGCTGTCCGGCGGGCTGGTCACGGTGGCGTCCGGCATGGACCGGCACAAGGACGCGAGCGCCATCCGGATCCGGAACCGGTACGCCGCGCTGTACGCGGCGCGGCTGCGTCCCGATGGGCAGGTGACCCTTCCCGAGGCGCCGTATCTGCACCTGTTCGTCGCCCGCGGTGCGGTGGACCTGGAGGGCGTCGGAGTGCTCGGCGAGGGTGACGCCGCGCGCTTCACGGCCACCGGCGGGCACCGGGTGACGGCCTCGGGACCCGCCGAGATCCTGGTGTGGGAGATGCATGCCGCCGTCGATCTGTGATCCCCGAGGGGTCCGATTCCGGCGGCGCGCCGCCCGCAATTGGCACTCCGCTTGACCGAGTGCTAATCGCGGTCATAGTCTCGGCTCTGGCACTCGGCAGATGAGAGTGCCAACAACGCGACGGGCAGATCCGGCACCCGCGACGACGGATCCACCTGGTCGCCACCTCAGACAGTTAACCCCGTGAGATCTCCGAAGGGGGAGGTCGGATCGTGACGACCACCAGCTCCAAGGTTGCCATCAAGCCGCTTGAGGACCGCATCGTGGTCCAGCCGCTCGACGCCGAGCAGACCACCGCCTCTGGCCTGGTCATCCCGGACACCGCGAAGGAGAAGCCCCAGGAGGGCGCCGTCCTCGCCGTGGGCCCGGGCCGCTTCGAGAACGGCGAGCGGCTTCCGCTCGACGTCAAGGTCGGCGATGTCGTGCTGTACAGCAAGTACGGCGGCACCGAGGTGAAGTACAACGGCGACGAGTACCTCGTCCTCTCGGCTCGCGACGTGCTCGCGATCATCGAGAAGTAATTCACCCGAAGCACATTCTGCTTTGAGCTGCGCCCCTGGCCCCCGCGACCTTATGAAGCCGGGCGTCGGGGGCGCGGTTCGTTTCACCCACGTTTTCCGAGAGGGCTGAACCGCTCCCATGGCGAAGATCCTGAAGTTCGACGAGGACGCCCGTCGCGCCCTCGAGCGCGGCGTCAACAAGCTTGCCGACACGGTCAAGGTGACGATCGGCCCCAAGGGCCGCAACGTCGTCATCGACAAGAAGTTCGGCGCCCCCACCATCACCAACGACGGTGTCACGATCGCCCGCGAGGTCGAGCTCGACGACCCGTACGAGAACCTCGGCGCCCAGCTGGTGAAGGAGGTGGCGACCAAGACCAACGACATCGCGGGTGACGGTACGACCACCGCCACCGTGCTGGCCCAGGCGCTCGTCCGCGAGGGCCTGAAGAACGTCGCCGCGGGTGCCTCCCCGGCCGCCCTGAAGAAGGGCATCGACGCCGCCGTCGCCGCCGTCTCCGAGGAACTGCTCTCCTCCGCCCGTCCGATCGAGGACAAGGCCGACATCGCCGCCGTCGCCGCGCTGTCCGCCCAGGACACGCAGGTCGGCGAGCTCATCGCCGAGGCGATGGACAAGGTCGGCAAGGACGGTGTCATCACCGTCGAGGAGTCCAACACCTTCGGTCTGGAGCTGGACTTCACCGAGGGCATGGCCTTCGACAAGGGCTACCTGTCGCCGTACTTCGTGACGGACCAGGAGCGCATGGAGGCCGTCCTGGAGGACCCCTACATCCTCATCAACCAGGGCAAGGTCTCCTCCATCGCCGACCTGCTCCCGCTGCTGGAGAAGGTCATCCAGGCGGGTGCCTCCCGGCCGCTGCTGATCATCGCCGAGGACGTCGAGGGCGAGGCCCTCTCCACCCTCGTCGTCAACAAGATCCGCGGCACCTTCAACGCGGTCGCGGTCAAGGCCCCGGGCTTCGGTGACCGCCGCAAGGCGATGCTGGAGGACCTGGCGACCCTCACCGGCGGCACGGTCGTCTCCGAGGAGGTCGGCCTCAAGCTCGACCAGGTCGGCCTGGACGTGCTCGGCTCCGCCCGCCGCGTCACCGTCACCAAGGACGACACCACGGTCGTCGACGGCGCCGGCGACTCCTCCGCCGTCACGGGCCGCGTCGCCCAGATCAAGGCCGAGATCGAGAACACCGACTCCGACTGGGACCGCGAGAAGCTCCAGGAGCGCCTCGCGAAGCTGGCCGGCGGCGTGTGCGTGATCAAGGTCGGCGCCGCCACCGAGGTGGAGCTGAAGGAGAAGAAGCACCGTCTGGAGGACGCCATCTCCGCGACCCGCGCCGCGGTCGAGGAGGGCATCGTCTCCGGTGGCGGCTCCGCGCTCGTCCACGCCGTGAAGGTCCTGGAGGGCAACCTCGACAAGACCGGCGACGAGGCCACCGGTGTCTCCGTGGTCCGCAAGGCCGCCGTCGAGCCGCTGCGCTGGATCGCCGAGAACGCCGGCCTGGAGGGCTACGTCATCGTCTCCAAGGTCGCCGACCTGGAGAAGGGCAACGGCTACAACGCCGCCACCGGCGAGTACGGCGACCTGGTCAAGGCCGGCGTCATCGACCCGGTCAAGGTCACCCGCTCCGCCCTGGAGAACGCCGCCTCCATCGCCTCCCTGCTCCTGACGACCGAGACCCTGGTCGTCGAGAAGAAGGAAGAGGAAGAGGCCGCCGCCGCGGGCCACTCCCACGGCCACTCGCACTAGGCGCCAGTCTCCAAGGCACCGGTTTCTGCGGAAGCAGTCTCTGAGGAAGCCCCCGTTCCCGGTCGTCCGCCGGGAACGGGGGCTTCGCCCCTCGCGGGTACTTCGATGGTCGGCCTAGTTCTCCAGCGCGTCCAGCGCTCCAAGCTGCGCCAGCAGGCCCATCCGGTCGTACTGCAGCCAGCCCTCGGCCATCTTCCCGCCGGCGTCGAAGCGGTGGATCGTCGTCCCGGCCATGGTGACCTGCCGGCCGGTGTTCGGCACCCCCATGAACTCCGCCTGCTGCACCCCCGTCCAGAGCCACCTGGTGCACACCCGGTCGCCCTGGGCGATCTGGTCCTCGACGAGGAACGAGAAGTCGAAGGCCCGCCGCCACATCTCCAGCTTGCGCCGCATCGCGTCCATGCCGATGGTGTCCTGGCCCTCGACCGGATCGTGGTCGTGGTAGTCCTCGGCGAGCAGACCGTCCAGCGGTGCCAGCGGGCCCGGCGCGGCGATCGTCTCGAAGAACCGCCGCGCGGTGTCCGCGTACAGCCCCTCGTCACGCACCACGTCCAGATCGGTGAACGTCGGCGTCCCCTCGCAGAGCGCCAGCAGCTCGTGGAACACCTTGTCGGTCTCCGGGAGTCGCGAGTTCCGCATCGCCTCCTCGTACGACGGGAACTCCACGATCTCCACGACGTGCTGCGCGTCGGTGCGGTCCTTGCCGACCAGCGTGTGCGTCGCCGTCCGCTTCCCCTTGGTCTGCTCGACCCATCTGTCCATCAGCCGGTCCATCTCGTCGAACCGCCTGGTCCTGCACTCGATGAGCTGCACGAACGTCATGAAACCGCCTCCGGCCCCCCTGCGGGTGCGACCGAACGCCACCATCGTCTCACCGGCCCGGTCCGTGCCGCGCGCGGTGCCGCTCGGGCCCCTGCTCCGGCCTACTGCGGCCCGTACTTGCGGCCTGTCTTCGAGCTGATGCCGCCCACCAGCCCGCGCGGCGCCATCTTCGCCAGGCCCGTCAGCACCTTGTAGCGGGGATCCGGGATCGACAGCGTCTTCCCGCGCGCGAGGTCGGCCAGCGCCGCCGCGACCAGCTTGTCGGCGTCCAGCCACATCCAGCCCGGGATGTTGTCCGTGCCCATCCCGGCCCGCTGATGGAACTCCGTACGGACGAACCCCGGTGCCAGCGCCATCAGCCGGACCCCGCTGCCCGCGAGATCACGCGCCGCGCCCTGGGTGAACTGCACGACCCACGCCTTGGAGGCGCCGTACGTCCCACGCGGCACGAACGCCGCCACCGACGCCACGTTGACCACACCGCCGCGGCCGCGCTCCCGCATCGCGTCGGCCGCCGCCGCCGTCAGCCGCAGCACCGCCTCGCAGTGCACCTTGAGCATGCGCAGCTCGTCGGCCATCGGCACGTCGAGGAAATGGCCCTTGTTGCCGAAGCCGGCGTTGTTGACCAGCAGGTCGACCGGGTTCCTGCGGTCGGCGAGCCGGGCGGCGACCGACTCGATGCCGGCGTCCTCGGCGAGGTCGGCGGTGAGTACCTCCGCCTCGATGCCATGCCGGTCGTGCAGCTCGGTCGCCTGCTCGCGCAGCCGCTTGGTGTCCCGGGCCACCAGGACGAGGTTGTGCCCGTCGGCCGCCAGCCGCCGCGCGAACGCGGCACCGATCCCCGCCGTCGATCCCGTAATCAGAGCCGTTGTCATGGCCCAAGGGTAGTGACCGGGACTGACGGCGTCCGCTGTGCGCACCGGCTCTCCCGAAGGGTGAAGCACCGGTGAACGGGCTGCGTGTGACGGCCGTTCAGCCGCCCTGCGCCGCCACGTACTTCCGCGCCTGTGCCAGCGCCTCCGGGTGCAACGCCGTTCCCGCCGCGAGCAACCGGGGCAGCAACTCCCGCTCGGTCGTGGTCGCGCGGAACTCCATCGCCGCCGTCACCCCGTGCTCCGGCCGGAGCACGATCTCGATCGGGTCGCCGGCTCTGATCTCACCCGGTTCGATCACCCGGAGGTAGGCACCGGTGGCACCCTTCCGCGTGAACCTCTTCACCCATCCCCGCTCGCCCAGATGGCCCTGAAAAGTACGGCACGGGATGCGCCCGGAGGTGACCTCCAGTACGACCTCGGAGCCGATCCGCCAGCGCTCGCCGATCAGCGCATCCGACACGTTCAGCCCGTTTGTCGTGAGGTTCTCACCGAAACAGCCGTTCGGCAGGGGGCGGCCGAGCTCCTTCTCCCAGTCGTCGAGGTCCTCGCGCGCGAACGCGTACACCGCCTGGTCGTCGCCGCCGTGATGGCGCAGGTCGCACACCGCGTCCCCGGCCAGCCCGCTGCCCGCGACGCCCTTCGGCCCTGGTACCGCCACCCGCACCGGCCCGTCCACCGGCCGCTTGTCGATACCCGTCACGCCGTCGGCCTGGTCCGTGTGCGGCGACGGCGTCGCACGGCCGAGGTTCACCGAGAGAAGCTCCATGCTCCGACGGTACGGGACCCCTATCAAAGCGGCGACACGATATTGGGCACTCCACCCAAGTCCGCCTTATGCTCGGAGGGTGATCGAGGCACGTCATCTCCGCGTCCTGCGCGCCGTCGCCACCACCGGTTCCTTCTCGGCGGCGGGGCGTGAACTGGGCTGCACGCAGCCCGCCGTCAGCCAGCAGATGAAGGCCCTGGAGAGCTCCGTGGGCACCCCGCTGCTGGTCCGCAACGGCCGCGAGATGCGCCTGACCCAGGCCGGCGAGGCCCTGGTCCGGCATGCCTCCGGGATCCTCGCCGGGCTCACCGCCGCCGAGGAGGAGGTCGCCGCGATCGCCGGGCTGCGGGCCGGCCGGGTGCGCCTGGTCTCCTTCCCGAGCGGCAGTTCCACCCTGGTCCCGACGGCCCTCGCCGCCCTGCGTGCCGCGCACCCCGGCACCCGCGTCTCCCTGGAGGAGGCCGAGCCGCCGAAGTCCGTGGAGCTGCTGCGCGCGGGTGACTGCGACATCGCGCTCGCCTTCCGCTACGAGGGCGCGGCGGACGCCGAGGAGTGGGACGACCTGGTGGTGCGGCCGCTGCTGACCGACCGTCTCGTCGGCCTGGTGCCCGAACGGCACCGGCTCGCCCACGCGGAGTCCGTCGCCCTCGGCGAGCTCGCCGACGAGCCCTGGATCGCGGGCTGCCCGCGCTGCCGGGGACAGCTCGTCCAGGCGTGCGAGAGCGCGGGCTTCACGCCCCGCATCGACTTCGCCACCGACGACTACCCGGCCGTGGTCGGCCTGGTCGGCGCGGGACTGGGAGTGGCCGTCCTGCCCCGGCTGGCGATCGAGTCGGTACGGCCGAGAGGTGCGCGCACGGTGGTGCTGGAGCCCGCGGTACGGCGGGAGATCGTCGCCCTCACGCTGTCCGACCTGGCACAGGTGCCGGCCGTGGCGGCGACGCTGGAACAGCTGGGCCGGGCGGCCCGGCGGGCGTGACGGAAGGCGCCGGGCGCGCGATGCCGGGCACGCGTGAAGGCGCCGGGCACGCGCGCGTGCCCTAGCGGCAGCAGATCGTCAACGGATTGTCAACAGATTGCAGAAACGTTCTTTCATGTGTCGGAGGCGGAGCCGCCGCTGGTTGTCGACGCCGACACCAGCCTGTTGCGCGCCCGCCCCATGAGCTCTTCGCGCTCGTCCTCGGTCAGGCCGCCCCACACGCCGTACGGCTCGCGGACCGCCAGCGCGTGCGCCGCGCACTCCGCGCGGACCGGGCACCTCATGCAGACCTCCTTGGCCGAGTTCTCACGGGCACTCCGAGCCGCCCCGCGCTCGCCCTCGGGATGGAAGAAGAGCGAGCTGTCGACCCCACGGCAGGCAGCCAGGAGCTGCCAGTCCCACAGGTCTGCGTTCGGTCCGGGAAGGCGGGAGAAATCTGCCATTACGTGACCCCTTGTAGCCGTTCTGGGCGGATACGGTGCCAACGACCGTACATCTCCGGTCTAGAGAGATGAAAATATGACTCATTGGCAATCTAGCCCCAGACACCGTGAAACGGGAAGAAAAAGGGCTAAATGGGGCATTGGTTGTGATGAAAAGTTGAGGGTCTGACGTCCATGTCTGCACCGTGTCCGCCCCCTCACGTAGAGTGCCGAAGACGGCATGCAGCCCCGTAACTCTTTCGAGTGACCGTCGTTGAGAGTGCGGTGGCGGTTGAAGCAACAAGCGCTCGGGCAGGCGTCCGAGACGTTCGACCGCACAGGTGACGATTCCGTACCAGCCTGGAGGCTCAAGGTGACGCGCATCAGCTGCGGAGGGCGGTCATGACATCCGTCCTCGTCTGCGACGACTCCCCGCTTGCCCGAGAGGCGCTCCGCCGCGCGGTGGCGACCGTGCCCGGTGTCGAGCGCGTGACGACGGCGGCCAACGGCGAGGAAGTCCTCCGCCGCTGGGGTGCCGACCGATCCGACCTGATCCTGATGGACGTGCGCATGCCCGGACTGGGCGGCGTCGAGACCGTGCGCCGGCTGCTGTCCGCCGACCCCGGCGCGCGCATCATCATGCTCACGGTCGCCGAGGACCTGGACGGCGTGGCCCTGGCCGTCGCCGCCGGCGCCCGCGGTTACCTGCACAAGGACGCCTCGCGCGCCGAACTGCGGGCCACCGTGACACAGGCCCTCGCCGACCCGACCTGGCGGCTGGCCCCGCGTCGGCTGCGCTCGGCCGAGATGGGCGCCGCGCCCACGCTCACCGCGCGCGAGATCCAGGTCCTGGAGGGCATGAGCCATGGCCGCTCCAACGCCGAGATCGGCCGCGAGCTGTTCCTCTCCGAGGACACCGTGAAGACGCACGCCCGGCGCCTGTTCAAGAAGCTCGGAGCCTCCGACCGCGCCCACGCGGTTGCTCTCGGCTTCCGCTGGGGACTGGTTCGTTAGTACGGCGGTGAGCTGCGCCGCAGCGGGGAAGCGGACCGACCGGACGCCCCCGCCTACCCCACGGTGGGCGGGGTCCGCAAGGCCTGGGGCCGGAGGCCCGCTGCTCGTTTCGGCGCGGATGCCGCATCCTTGAGGTGTGGAGTCTCTCGGGGACGAGTCGTTCGAGCGGAAGGGGAGGGCGCAGGAGATGAGTTCCGGCGCACCTGCTCATAACGCTTCGGTGCACAACGACGGACGCGATGCCACGCCGCCGACGGCAGCAGGGCACCATGGACCGATGCGCGACGACGAGGCGGTCACTGCCGTGGGGACGATCGGCGCTCTCGTTCATCGCGCCGTAGACGGGGACGAGCAGGCCACGCACGACCTGCTCGCCCATGTCCACCCCCTCGCGCTGCGCTACTGCCGTACCCGGCTGTCCCGCCTGCCGGGTGATGCCCGGCACTTCGTCGAGGACCTCGCCCAGGAAGTCTGCGTGGCGGTGCTGCTGGCCCTGCCCCGCTACCGCGACACCGGACGCCCCTTCGAGGCCTTCGTCTTCGCGATCGCCTCCCACAAGGTCGCCGACCTGCAGCGCGCCGCGATGCGCCACCCGGGGTCCACCGCCGTCCCCTCGGACGAGATGCCGGAGCGCCCCGACGACTCCCTCGGCCCCGAGGAGCGCGCACTGCTCAGCAGCGACGCCGAATGGGCCAAGCAACTCCTGGCCAACCTCCCGGAGAACCAGCGCGAGCTGCTGCTGCTCCGCATCGCCGTGGGCCTCACGGCCGAGGAGACCGGCCAGATGTTGGGAATGTCACCGGGCGCGGTGCGAGTGGCCCAGCACCGGGCCCTGAGCCGGCTGCGGGCGCTCGCGGAGCAGTAGCCGGAGCCCTCTTCCGCCCTGGCTCTCCGGCCTGCGGCAGCTTCCCCTCCGCCGCCACGGCGCTCAACTGCGACGGCGTTTTCCGGCGGTGCCGAACCCGCGCCCGCCTCTGCCACGGCCTCACACCTGCGCCCCCGATGAACAGGCGCCCGCTCGTTTCCGTACGAACATACGAAGCCCGGAGCTGAGTCGTACCGTGGAATTTGGGACCCGTGCTTCCCGTTAGCATGGGCATCCGCACCGTTCAAGGCCATTTGGGGAAGGTGTCATGACTGCCAACGTCGACGGAGTGCCCGACAAATTCGCGACACTCGGGCTGACCTACGACGACGTGCTGCTGCTGCCGGGCGCATCCGAAGTGCTCCCCAACGCGGTCGACACCTCGTCCCGCATCTCCCGCAACGTCCGGGTCAACATCCCGCTGCTCTCCGCGGCGATGGACAAGGTGACCGAGTCCCGCATGGCCATCGCGATGGCCCGGCTCGGCGGTGTCGGCGTGCTGCACCGCAACCTCTCCGTCGAGGACCAGGTCAACCAGGTCGACCTCGTCAAGCGGTCCGAGTCCGGCATGGTCACCGACCCGATCACGGTGCACCCGGAGGCGACCCTCGCCGAGGCCGACGCGCTGTGCGCCAAGTTCCGCATCAGCGGTGTGCCCGTCACCGACCCGGCCGGCAAGCTGCTCGGCATCGTCACCAACCGCGACATGGCCTTCGAGTCCGACCGCACCCGCCAGGTGCGCGAGGTCATGACCCCGATGCCGCTGATCACCGGCAAGGTCGGCACCTCCGGCGTCGAGGCGATGGAGCTGCTGCGCAGGCACAAGATCGAGAAGCTGCCGCTGGTCGACGACGAGGGCGTCCTCAAGGGCCTGATCACGGTCAAGGACTTCGTCAAGGCCGAGAAGTACCCGAACGCCGCCAAGGACGCCGAGGGCCGCCTCATCGTCGGCGCCGCCGTGGGCGCCAGCCCCGAGGCCCTGGAGCGGGCCCAGGCGCTCGCCGAGGCCGGCGTGGACTTCCTGGTCGTCGACACCTCGCACGGTCACAACAGCAACGCCCTCAGCTGGATGGCGAAGATCAAGTCGAGTGTGAACGTCGACGTGATCGGCGGCAACGTCGCCACCCGCGACGGCGCGCAGGCGCTGATCGACGCCGGCGTCGACGGCATCAAGGTCGGCGTGGGCCCCGGCTCGATCTGTACCACCCGGGTGGTCGCCGGCATCGGCGTCCCGCAGGTCACCGCCATCTACGAGGCCTCCCTCGCCGCCCGCCCGGCCGGCATCCCGCTCATCGGCGACGGCGGCCTGCAGTACTCCGGCGACATCGGCAAGGCGCTCGCCGCCGGTGCCGACACCGTGATGCTCGGAAGCCTGCTCGCCGGCTGCGAGGAGTCGCCCGGCGAGCTGCTCTTCATCAACGGCAAGCAGTTCAAGTCGTACCGCGGCATGGGCTCGCTCGGCGCCATGCAGTCGCGCGGCCAGGGCCGGTCCTACTCCAAGGACCGCTACTTCCAGGCCGAGGTCTCCTCCGACGACAAGCTCGTGCCCGAGGGCATCGAGGGCCAGGTGCCCTACCGCGGCCCGCTCGCCAACGTGCTGCACCAGCTCGTCGGCGGCCTGCGCCAGACCATGGGCTACGTGGGCGCGGCCACCGTCGACGAGATGGAGTCCAAGGGCCGCTTCGTGCGGATCACCGCCGCGGGCCTCAAGGAGAGCCACCCGCACGACATCCAGATGACGGTCGAGGCGCCGAACTACAGCCGCAAGTAGTCACCACGGCCTTTCCAGGGCGGTCCCGGGTGCACCGGGGCCGCCCTTGCCGTACCCGTCGGCGATACTGGTAGACGCTGAAACGCAGAGGGAAAGGCCACAGACGTGACTGAGATCGAGATCGGGCGCGGCAAGCGCGGCCGCCGGGCGTACGCCTTCGACGACATCGCCGTCGTCCCCAGCCGCCGTACGCGGGACCCGAAGGAGGTCTCGATCGCCTGGCAGATCGACGCCTACCGCTTCGAGCTGCCGTTCCTGGCCGCCCCCATGGACTCGGTCGTCTCCCCGGCCACCGCGATCCGCATCGGCGAGCTCGGCGGCCTGGGTGTCCTCAACCTCGAAGGACTCTGGACCCGGTACGAGGACCCGCAGCCCCTCCTCGACGAGATCGTCGAGCTGGACGCCGACACCGCCACCCGCCGCCTCCAGGAGATCTACTCCGCCCCCATCAAGGAGGAGCTGATCGGCGCGCGCATCAAGGAGGTCCGCGACTCCGGCGTGGTCACGGCGGCCGCGCTCTCCCCGCAGCGCACCGCGCAGTTCTCCAAGGCGGTCGTGGACGCGGGCGTGGACATCTTCGTCATCCGCGGTACGACGGTCTCCGCGGAGCACGTCTCGTCCTCGCACGAGCCGCTGAACCTGAAGCAGTTCATCTACGAGCTCGACGTCCCGGTGATCGTCGGCGGCTGCGCCACCTACACGGCGGCGCTGCACCTGATGCGCACGGGCGCGGCGGGCGTGCTCGTCGGCTTCGGCGGCGGCGCCGCCCACACCACGCGCAACGTGCTCGGCATCCAGGTCCCCATGGCCACCGCCGTCGCGGACGTGGCCGCCGCCCGCCGCGACTACATGGACGAGTCCGGCGGCCGCTACGTCCACGTGATCGCCGACGGCGGTGTCGGCTGGTCCGGCGACCTCCCCAAGGCGATCGCCTGCGGCGCCGACTCGGTGATGATGGGCTCCCCGCTGGCCCGCGCGACCGACGCGCCGGGCAAGGGCCACCACTGGGGTATGGAGGCCGTCAACGAGGAGCTCCCGCGCGGCAAGAAGGTCGACCTCGGCACGGTCGGCACCGTCGAGGAGATCCTCACCGGCCCGTCCCACACCCCCGACGGTTCGATGAACCTCTTCGGCGCCCTGCGCCGCGCCATGGCCACGACCGGCTACAGCGAGCTGAAGGAGTTCCAGCGCGTCGAGGTGACGGTCGCGGACTCGCAGCACAAGCGGTAGCCCGTACGCGGACTCGCAGCACAAGCGGTAGCCCGTACGCGGACGGAGGGCCGGTCACCCGAGGTGGGCGACCGGCCCTTTCGCGTAGCCGCGCGGGTACGCGATACCCGCGCGGGTATCGCGTACC
>NZ_JBHXLU010000069.1:0-65391 GCF_042720695.1 Streptomyces sp. NPDC058457
CCCCGTTACATTGGAGGGGGGTGTCGGGACGGGGTTCATGGCCCGCGGCCGGCCGCGGGGCCCGGGGGTGGGGGCCGCGGGCCCGGCGGCCTGTGCACGGGGTCGGACGGGTCAGTGGCCCGGCCAGCCGTCCAGGTGGCGGTGGAGGGTGACGTCCTTCTGCGGGTCGCCCTTCGGCGCGTTCGCGACCGCGTCGTGCAGGACGGCGGTGACCTCGGCGGCGAGCCCGTCGGCCTTCGTGCGCAGATCGGCGGCGGGCAGGGTGGAACGGGTCAGCTCGTCGAGCCGGCGGTGGATGTCGTCGAGCTTGCCGCGGGTGGCGTCGTCGAAACGCAGCGCGGTCGGCGTGGAGACCACGAACTGGTAGGCCCCGGCGAGGGTCTGACAGCCCGTGCACTCCTTGTTGGCGGCGTCGCTGAGGTTCACGGCGTTCAGGTGGGTGTGCTCCCCGGCGACCGTGACGATCTGGAAGGAGAGGGCCACCGAGCGGCAGTGGTCGTCCGCCGAGCAGCCGGCCGAGACGGCGTTGGCCTGGTTGCGCACGCCGGTGGCGTTCACCGTGCCGAACTGGCGGACCGTGAAGGAGTCCCTGGCCTGGGTGTGGTGCCCGCGGTCGGCGTGGCTGAAGACGTGGTCGGAGACGACCGCGGCGTGCGGGGCGGCGGTGGCCGCCTGCGCGGGTACGGCGGTGGCCGCCCCGGCGACCCCGGCGGCGAACAGGCCGATCCGGACGGCCCGCCGGGTGAGCGGACCTGGGGTGGTACGGGTTTTTCGGTGACTGCTCATGGAGTGCTCCTGTGCTCCGGTGCTGCTGCGGTAAGTGGTTGGCCGCCGCTCGTCAGGACGTGACCGGTGCCGGGCTCGGCGGGTCGCTGGCCGGCGGCGGGGACGGGCTGGGTGTCGGGGACACCGGGACGCTCTCCGACGGGGTGGGCGTCGGGGACTCCGGCACGCTCGCCGGCGGCGAGGACACCGGTTCGGTGACCGGTCCCGCGCTGGTCGGCGCCTGCGATGCGCTGGCGCCCTGCCCGGGACGGCCCGACACCGAGGCGGAGGGCGACGCCGAGGCGGACGCGCCCGGCGACGCCGCCCCGGCCGAGGGCGCGGCGCTCGCCCCGGCCGAGGCGGCCGGCACGCCGGACACGGTGTCCGAGGGCGCACCGGAGTCCTTCGGCCCGTCCGGGGTCGAGGCCTGCCGCGCCGGCGGCGGTTCCTCGGTCGGCACCCCCGGCTGGAGGATCGGTGCGATCGGCGGCTGCTTGGGCAGCGGCTTCGGGGTCACCCCGGACATCCAGGCGTAGCTGAGCCCGGTGAGCCCGGCGAGGGCGAGGGCGCAGATGGCCAGCCGAAGCCGGGGGCGGCCCGCCGTGGAACGTTTCGCGGCCCGGATGATGCGGCCGCCGATCTTCACGGACAGATAGACGACACCGGCCATCGGGCACAGCAGCATCACGCAGCCGATCGTCCCGACCAGGCCCTCGACTATCTTCCCGTCCACGAAGGCCGAGCCGGTGCCGAGGAGTTGCTCGGTCAGCGAGCGGGTCATCGTGGTGAGGATCCGCGGCAGGTTCCACAGCGCGTACCCGAGTTCGCCGATGATCAGCGGGACCATCGTGAGCACCCAGGTGGCGACGATGGCCCGCGCCGACTTCTTCAGCCCGGCGACCTCCTGGCGGGCCCGGTCCCCCCTCGGCCCCGGTACCAGGCCCAGCAGGATCGGCTTGATCTTGCCGTACAGGTCCGGGACCCCGGCCAGGTCGCCGAGGATGTAGTAGCCGTCCAGCCGTACGGCCGGCATCAGCTGTTCCATGATCTCGAAGTGCCCGAGATACACCGTGGCCAGGAAGAACTGTGCCCCGGTGGCGAAGTAGGCGCCGACCATGGCCAGCATGAAGACGACGTTGAAGTAGACGCCGCCCAGGTCGGTGCGGAGCCGGCCGGCCCGCCCGATCCGGTAGACGTCGGTGACGTCGGTGTACATCGAGGGCCAGATGAGGAAGAGCCCGCACCCGATGCAGCCGGGGCGGGCTCCGCCGTATCTGCACGCGGAGGCGTGTCCGAACTCGTGGAAGACGAGGGAGGCCACGGTGAGCACGAAGACGACGAGGATCAGGACCGGCTGGTCGAGCACCTCCAGGACGGGCTCGATCGCCCCGAAGAACCCGAACAGCCAGACGTCCATGGCGACGGCCGAGCCCAGCACCAGCGCGACCGCGGCCGGCCGGTGCAGCCACGCCAGCGAACGCGCGATCTTCGCCGTACGCCGTTCGTTGAAGATCACCCGGTGGCCCTTGAGGGCGAGCAGCAGGTCGGAGCGCGGGGCGTCGACCTCGTCGTCCTCCTGGCCCTCCGGGACCGTCACACCCAGCGGTTCCAGCTTCTTCTCGACGAGGAAGCGGATGTTCTCCCCGCTGACCTCGCGACCGAAGCGGGCGCTGACCCGGTGCGCGATGGCCTCGGCATCGCGGACGCCGTCGACCGACGACGCCACCAGGTACAGCAGCCTGGACAGCTGCACGACCTGCCCGTCCCCCCGACGGGCGATGTACTTGGGCTCGGTGAAACCCGACCCCTGGTACTCACCGTGCAGCCGCAGCCCCGCGCTCAGCCTCGGGGCCGGCGGCGGCTGGTCGACGACCGGCAGGGTGCCCGTCGCCACCTGCTCGTAGGTCACCGGCCAGCCGCCGGGTCCGGGCACCGGGCCCGTGTCATACAGTGCGGCGGCCCCGTCTCCGAGCACCGTCATATGTGGTCTCCCCCCGAGTCCCCATGGTGTTCCGCCCGGTGTTTCCCCCCCGACAGCCGGGGGCGCCACCGCCGGGGCGACGGCGGTGGCGCCCCTGGGAACTACTGGGTGACGCTGATCGTCTGCGCGGCCGACGACTCGGCGGACGACCAGGCGGAGTGGTCGTTCAGCGCGGCGGACTGGTTGGACGCGTCGATGTTCGCGATGTGCTTGGTGACGTTGACCGTCTTGCCGAAGCTGAACTTCAGGCGGCCGAGGGCCTCACGGCCCGGCAGCAGCTCGGCGGACTCGTTCTCCAGCTCGTTCATGTCCATGCTCATGACGGATGTCCCTTCGTTTCGTGTGCGATGAGGTTGAGGTCGATCTCGGTGCCGGCGCCGTGCGCCAGGGCGGTGCTACTGGGTGACGCTGATGGTCTGACCGGCGCCGGAGTCGGCCACCGACCACGACGAGTGGTCGTTCAGCGCGGCGGACTCGTTGTGGGCGCTGATGTTCGCGACGTGCTTGGTGACGTTGACCGTCTTGCCGAAGCCGAACTTCAGCCGGCCCAGGGCCTCACGACCCGGCAGCAGCTCCGCGGACTCGGCCTCGAGCTCATGGGCGTCCATCATGATCTTTTCCCCCTCAGGGATAGACATTTCCGATCGGACCGAGTCAGGTTCCCCCCGGACTCTGTCCAATCTGGTCGGACGTGCTGTCCAACGAGATTGGACACTAGGCCCTCGGGAACCCGCCGCGCAACCCCTTCTGAAAATCACCCTCTCGGCCTATCGCCGACCCGCCCGTAGAATCGGCCGCGACATGGCGGACTCCGCAGGTGGCGAGCAGGAAGTGACGGTCAGTGGCCAACGCACTGCAGCAGTTGATCCGTGAGCACCTCGACCGCAAGGGCTGGTCCTACGGCGACGTGGCGCGGCGCGGCGGCATCCCCCGCTCCACCGTGCACCACCTGGCCACCACCGACCGCGTGGTCCGGATGCCCCAGGCGACCACCCTGGAGGGCCTGGCCAAGGGGCTGGAACTCCCGCTGGAGGCGGTGCGCCGCGCCGCCGCCGAGGCCTGCGGGATCCACGTGTACGACACCTCGCCGGCCGCGGACCAGGGCCGCACCGCCGGCGCCGCCGACCCGGAGGTCGCACTGCTCATCGCGAGTGTCCAGAAGCTGTCGGCCGACGACCGCCGGCACGTCACCGCGCTCGTCGAGTCCCTGCTGGACCGTTCCTCCCGCCCCGCCGGGGACAAGTGACCGGGGCCGGACCACTCCCGGACGTTCTTCCGTCAAGTCGGAAAAAGAATCCGACTCCGCACGAAACCGTGAAGATCCAGGGCTAGTCTCTCGATCTGCCCGGGCCGCGAGAGCCGCACGACCACGGGCTCTCAGGGGGAAGATGTGTTGTTCGTGCACGGCGGACCCGCAACGGCCGTGGTCCGGAAACCCGACGGTGAGTCCGTCGTCCTGCTGTCCGGGGAACTGCCCGAGGTGCTGACCGACGCCTCGGTGACCGAGCTCCTGGACCTGGCCGCCGCCATCCTGGACCCGGGCGAACTCGCCCTCTTCGAGGAGTGCCTGCGCACCCTGCGCCGCAACGGCATGCGCGCGGGCCGCCGCATCGAGGCCGACGGGGCGGTCCTGACCGTCTACGAGGGGTGAGTCGACGCCGCCCACGAAAGACGCGGGAAGTGCCCGGAATCGGACTTGAACCGGCAGCCGGAGAAGCCCCCTGGAGGACCTTCCGTCCGAGCTGGGACATCTGACCGTCCGCATGGTCACGGCCAAGTCCGATGAGCGGAAGACGTTCTGGGGCACCTACGGGCCCTCGCCCCCGTCCGAAGTCGCGGCCTGCCGACGCACATCACCGTGTGCGCGCACGGTCTCGAGGAAGCCGACGTGCCAGCTCACAGGCAGGTGCACGAAACGACGTATTTATGGATCTCCGGTGTCCACCAGCCGATAGAGTTGCTAAACGACGCAACGGAGCGACCAGGAAGCGCCCGCTCGGCTGGGGTCATCCGCAGCCCCGGACGACACCTGACTCGGCTGTTGCAGTTGCCCGATGTGAGGTTCGTCGAGGGGGCCGGGGTGTCCGAACCAGGGCTTGATCTGATGTGGCTCATGGACGATCGGGATCGCACCCAGGAGAACCTCCGGCTGCTGGGCCAGGTCGATCACGCCGTCCCCGAGGAACTCGACCGCATTCTGGCTTCGCTGTCCGCCGAAGCCTCCACCGGATTACCTTCCGCGGTGCATCTGCTTGCGGTGGGGCTGGCGTCCGCCGGGCGCATGGACGAGGCGATCGCGGCCTTCCGCTCGGCCATCGAGCGCGCTCCCGATCGCCTCGAGTTCCGGCTGAACCTCGCAGTGGCTTACGTTCGCGTCGGTCAGGTCGACCTGGCGGCGGCCACGCTGGACCGAACGGCGGCGCTGGTCGACGCCGGTCAGGTCCGCCTCACCGGCGCGGACCAGGAGCAGATCCGTCGGGCGGTGCAGCGCAGGCGCGACGAACTCGCCGCGTGGGTGCGCTGGCGGGACGATCAGGTGAGGCTGACCCGGTTACGCGTCGGCATGCTGCGTGAGCGTCTCGCTCACGGTGAGGGCACTGCGAACGACCGGGTTCAGCTGGCAACCGCGTTGCTGAGGTCACGTCATGACTCCTCGACGGAGACCCTTGCGGAGGCGGCCGCCGTCCTGGAGGCGGTGCGCGCCGTCGAGCCGCGCCATGTCGAGGCCCTGGAGAGACTGGCCCACGTGTACGCGCTGCTGAACGACGACCGGTGCGATGTGGTGCTGCGCGAGTTGGAAGCCGTGGAGCCGAACTCGGCGGTACTGCGCGCGTTCACGGTGAGCGATCAGGACGCGGCGCACCACTTCAAGACCATGCGTGCCCGGGCCACGGCACTGTTCGAGCTCACCATCACCAGAGGTCCGGAAACCGAGGCCGCGCTCACCGAGTTGCGGGCCATCGTGCGGCAGGCGCCGGAAAACCGGGAGTACCGGGGCTTGCTGATGTTCGCCGAGCACGTCAACGGCAACGTGGCCCAGGCCATGGCGCTGGCCGAACTGCAGGACGCCCGGACCGACCTGTCGCATGCGGAGCACTTCAACCTCGCGCAGGTCTTCTGGGGCCAGGACGAGGCGCAAGGCCGGCGACATCTCACGGCCGCCTACCAGAAGGCATCCAGCGCCGAAGAGCGGCGAGACGTCGAAGAGATGCTTGTGCATCTGAGTGAACGACGGCGCTGACCGCATGGAGACCAAGGAGGCCGCGCTGGTCCGTGCGGCTGTGGCGGCCCAGGACTTGGACGAGATCGAGGCTCTGCTGCGTCGCGCGGTGCCCTTCGACGGAGGCGGGGTACTCCGCGAACTGGCCGCTCGGGAAGAGGAGTGCACCCTGACGGGCCGTGTCGCCGAGGCCCGACTCCTGGCGTACCTCCGTCCGGTCATCGAAAAGGCAGTACGCGCCTACGGCTTCCTCGCACCCGAGGTGTGGCACATCGACTCGCTCGATGCCTGGATCGACCACGCGGTCACACTGCCGTCCCTGCTCGACATGTTCCTCTCCGCCCGCGGCCATCGCGAGCTGTTCGGCAGTCACGGGTTCTCCCTGGCGCATCAGCTGGTGTTCGGCACCGGTGCCCAGCCGCGCAGCGACAAGCATGTGATGGCGGTGGTGGCGGTCGGTTTCGCGGCCGGTGACTTCGCAGACCGGGAGGTGGCCCGGCTGCTGTGGGCGGCCGTCAGCCGGAGAGCGGGCCGCATCGTCCACGCCCAGCGGCACATCGCGCGGGCGCGCGAGGGGCTCGGGCACGTGGCGGACGGTGAGGCGCGCCGCGGCGCGTACTTCTACCTGGCCGTCTCCTGCCACTCCGTGGGAGACCTGGATACCGCGATCGAGGCGTACACCTGCGCGCTGGACCGCGACGACGCGAGCCGGGACGTGGTCGGACGATACGCACTCGCCCGCTGTCTGCGCACGGCCGGCCGCACCGGCGAAGCCTTGGCCGCCCTGGGCGGTGTCGACTTCGACGCCCGGCAGCCGGGACCGCTTCCGGAGCACGAACTCCGCGCGCTGCACCTGCGTGGCACGCTTCATGAGGACGCGGAGGAATACGACGTCGCAGTCGCCGATCACGAGACGGCTGTCCACATGGCCCTTGCCCTGGGCGACCAACACCGCGAACTGCAGGCGCGGTTCTCGGCCTCCGGCGCCCTGAGCAAGGCGGGACGGCACCGCGAAGCGGTACGCGCGGCGGAGACAGCACTGCTGCGCGCCCGGCTGTGGGCAGACCCCCTGCGGCTCGCCGACGCTCACAACCGCCTCGGAGCCGCCCTGCTCGCCAAGGGGGACAAGGCCGCGGCGCGGGCCCAGTACGTCGCGGCGATGAATTGCCGTGGCGGTGTCGGGCCAGAGGGCGCCGGGGTCAGCGAGGCGATGAGCCTCTTCGGCCTCGGCGACACGGAGAAGGGCTCGGAAGACAATGACGGCACGGACGTCCTGTACCGGGCAGCGCTGGAGCACATGCGGTACGGCACCGATGCGCTGACGGGACTGACTCACTTCCTCCCGCGAGTGGTGCGGCCGGACCGTTCCCTGCCGGACGAGTACCTGTCCACGCTGCGCGCCGCGCTCAGACAGTCTGCAGCGAGTGGAAACTCATGGTCGTACGACAAACTGGCAGCCGTCCTCGCCGACCACCAGGCCGCCACCGGCCGGCGCACCCGGGCGATCGCCCTGCGGCGCGAACTGCTCGCGCGGGCCGAGGAGTTCGCCTCGCAGAGCTCCGCCGCGATCCGGGAGCGGAGCAAGCTCGCCGAGTTGCTCGCGACCGAGCCCGACGGGTGCCAGGAGGCGTTCGATCTGCTGTGGCACGCCCGGAACGCGCTCGACGAACAGGTGGACCAGACCCGGGTCGCGCAGCGCCGAAGCGAGATCCTGGCCCCGCACCTGCGCATCTACGACCTGCTCATCCATCTACTGGCTCACTCCGACGCGCCCCTGGCACTGCCTGACGCCCGAGACCGCGACGCCCTCGCCTTCGATCTGCACGAGGAGGCGAAGTCGCGCAGTTTCCTCGGCGACCTGTCCCGGGGAACCGTACCCGCCCCCACGGGGGTACCGCCCTCACTGCTGCGCCGCGAAGCGGATCTCCTCGTTGCCGAACGCCGACTGCAGCAGGCGCAATGGGTTCCCGGCACCCGGTCCGGCCGCACACGTTTCACTCGTCTTGAGGAGGTCCACGCGGAACTGACGGAGATCTGGGAGAAGGTGTACCCCTTCGCACCGGAGTACGTTCGTCTTCGCCGCGCCCAGCCCGTCGATCTGCCCCGCGCCCGGGATCTGCTCAGACGGTACGCACCGGACGGCGGCATGGCCCTCGTGTCGTATTTCGTCGGCCGCGACGAGACCACCTGTTTCGTACTACGGTCGGACGACGAGCGACTGCGGATCCACCGGATGGCCGTGGCGGACGGACAGCTGGCCCGCGTAGTGGATCAGCTGCGCCTGGCCTTCAACGGCGACCCGACCGCCTTTCCCCCGGTGGCGCCCCTGCGGGGCAGGCATCCCGAACGCCGCAGCCTCGCCTTCCTCGACGCCGTCGGGCCCGAACTCCTGTCGTTCACGGCACACATCTCCGGGCTGCCCTTGGTAGGCATCGCCCCGCACGGGCCGCTGCACCTCCTCCCGGTGCACGCCTTGCCCACCGGCGGCGGCGCCCGTCTGATCGACAGCGTGGCGACCGCGTACTGCCCGAGCCTGAGCACCCTGGCGCAGGTCATGGCGCGCGGGCGGACCGGCGACCGCCCTGACGCGAACGCGTTCGTCGCCGGCGTGGCCGCCCGGGAGGACAATGACCACGCCCTGTTCGAGCACGACGACTCCCTGCTCACCGCCGCGGGCTGGCCGGTGCGCTCGGTCTCGGGCACCGATGCCACGCGGGCTGCCGTCCTGGCCGGCCTCGCCGAAGCCGATGTGGCCCATCTGACCTGCCACGGCCACTTCGACCGGAGCGACCCACTCGACTCCGGACTGCTGCTCGCCCGGGGCGGTGCGAGGCCGAGCAAGGATGTCCGACGCCTGTCCGTGGCCCAACGCCGCGAACAGATGCTGACAGTGCGTGACCTCGCAGACGTCCGCACCCCGCTCCAGCTGCTGGTGCTGCGCGCGTGCTCGGCGGGAAGCCTCGGCCGGGAGAACACCGGTGACGAGTTCAGCGGGCTGGTGCGGGCTTTCCTGCACGCAGGCGCCGTCGGCATCATCGCCCCGATGTGGAACGTCGACCAGCACAGCTCGCACGTCTTCCTGACGCGCCTGTACCAGGAGCGGCACCGGCACCCCGGTCTGCCGCTGTGGCAGCTGTTACGGCAGACGCAGCACTGGATGCTCGGCCGCGACGACCAGCCCTGGCTGGCCCATCCCTACCACTGGGCGCCGTTCACGCTCGTAGGAGACTGGAGATGACCGTGAATCCTATCGACCAACTCGACGACCGCAGCACGCTCCTGGCCGTCCAGTACCTGGCAGAGGACCTGCAGGGCGGCAGGCCGACTGTCGTCCAGAGCGAGGCGGAAGCACGACACGTGCTGTCGTCCCTGCTCGCGCAGGCGGACATCCCGAATGCCTCTCCAGACGACCTCCTTCCGTCCCAGGACGTCGCACTGGCGGCGGCGCGGAGGGCGCTCGTGGCACTCAACGACGACGCCATCACCCACACACTGACCGCAGGACTCCTCGCGGAGCCCCCGGAGGACGAGCAGATGAGCGTCGAGGCGGCGCTGGCTGCCACGGCGGTCCTTGCCCTCCTGATCACCTGGCTGCAGACGAAGGTGGTACTCCGCATCCGTCGCAAGGGCGGCAAGACCGAGGTGGACTTCACGATCGACAAACAGGCCACAGACGGCCAAACCCTCAGGGAGATCGCGACCGCACTGGGCGCAGTGCTCGGGCTCCCCACCTCTGTCGATCCGTCAACGCCCGGCTCAGACCAGGAGAATGCACCCCGGTAAGCCATGCCCCCTGTCGTGTTGGCCCTCCGCCGTCTCGCAACACGCTTCGGAGCGTACACAGCCCGCAGGTCACCGCCGCTGGCGGGCGGTACAGGCACCTTGAGGTGCTCGTGTTTGTTCTCGCGGGGGGACCTGATGCCGAATCGGCACGGTATGGACCCGTGATCTCGCCGTGTCCCCGCGACACGAAAGAGAATGAGCACCTTCCGGCCGCTTTGGCAGGTCAGGTGCTCTTTTGCGGGAAGTGCCCGGAACCGGACTTGAACCGGTACGCCCGCGAGGGGCAGCGAGGTTTAAGCTCGCCGTGTCTGCATTCCACCATCCGGGCAGGCCATGGGCTCCGCTACGAGATTCCGACCCTATCGGGAGGCGTCCCCCGAACAGCGGACGGGCGACCCGATGTTGTCTTATTTTATTGACGTCTGAGGGAGCATCAGCCCCCGGAACGAGCCATCCGCACTTGCCAATAGCGTTACGCGCGGTGGGTGACCGCGTACACGGAATGACGGAATTTCACCGTCCGAACAAGGGGGCTCCACCCGTTCTCGACGAATGGGAACGCCCGATTCCGGATCATCAGGAACGTCAGGTTCCGGATCGCCGGGGGCGTCGGCCGGGTCCGGGCGGATGGTCCGGCCGGCCTCGGGGTCGGCCGTCATCCCCAGGTATGACTCGGCGCCCCCGCGGTCCGACCCGAGTCGCCCCCGGAACCGGAACTGCGGCTGACTACACGGGCCCGTACGGCCGGGACGATGGTGCAGTCCCCATGAAGCCGTCGTCCCGACAGGAGCACCCTTCCGTGTCCACCACACCCATCGCCGACCGGCGGACCACCTCCGTGGCCGCACGTGCCACGGACCTCTCGAAGATCTACGGCCAGGGCGAGACCCAGGTGGTCGCCCTGGACCGGGTCACCGTCGAGTTCCGGCAGGCCGAGTTCACCGCGATCATGGGGCCGTCCGGCTCCGGCAAGTCCACGCTGATGCACTGCGTGGCGGGCCTCGACACCTTCTCCTCCGGTTCCGTGCGGATCGGCGACACCGAGCTGGGCTCCCTCAAGGACAAGCAGCTGACCAAGCTGCGCCGGGACAAGATCGGCTTCATCTTCCAGGCGTTCAACCTGCTGCCGACGCTGACCGCCCTGGAGAACATCACGCTCCCGATGGACATCGCGGGGCGGAAACCGGACAAGCAGTGGCTGGACTCCGTCATCCAGATGGTCGGGCTGCGGGACCGGCTCGGCCACCGGCCCTCGCAGCTCTCCGGCGGCCAGCAGCAGCGCGTCGCCGTGGCCCGCGCCCTCGCCTCCCGGCCGGAGATCATCTTCGGCGACGAGCCGACCGGAAACCTCGACTCCCGCTCCGGCGCCGAGGTGCTGGGCTTCCTGCGCAACTCGGTGCGGGAGCTCGGCCAGACCGTCGTCATGGTCACCCACGACCCGGTGGCGGCGTCGTACGCGGACCGTGTCGTCTTCCTCGCGGACGGCCGGATCGTCGACGAGATGTACCGGCCGACCGCGGAGACCGTGCTCGACTTCATGAAGCAGTTCGACGCGAAGGGCCGTACCAGCTGATGTTCCGCACCGCCCTGCGCAACGTACTCGCGCACAAGGCCCGGCTGCTGATGACCGTGCTCGCCGTCATGCTCGGCGTCGCGTTCGTCTCCGGCACCCTGGTCTTCACCAACACCATCTCGGACGCCTTCCAGAACAGCTCCGCCAAGGGCTTCGAGGGCGTCGACGTGGCCGTCCAGGCCAGGTACCAGGACTCCGAGGGCGACACGCTCGGCAAGACGCCCGACCTCACCCAGGCCCTGCTCGACAAGGCGGCGAAGGTCCCCGGGGCCGCCACCGCCACCGGCGTCGTCTCCGGCTTCACCGCGATCGCCGACAAGGACGGCAAGCTGATCGGCGGCGGCTGGCAGTCCGAGGGCGGCAACTACTGGGGCGCCAAGGACACCCGTTACCCGCTGGTCAGCGGCCACGCGCCGAGCGGGAAGAACGAGGTGCTGATCGACTCCAGGACCGCCGGGCGGGCCGGCTACAAGGTCGGCGACACGGTGCGCATCTCCGTCGACGGCCCGGTCCTCACCCCCACCGTCGCCGGCATCTTCACCACCGACGACGGCAACGTGGCGGCCGGCGGCAGCCTCGCCCTGTTCGACACGGCGACCGCGCAGCAGCTGTTCGGCAAGAAGGGCGCGTACGACGAGATCGACGTGACCGCGAAGTCCGGTACCGGCCAGACCGCCCTCAAGTCCCAGCTGGACCAGGCCCTGCCGAAGAAGCTCGTCGAGACCACCACCGGCCACAAGCTCGCCGACGACCAGGCGAAGGCCATCTCCGCGGGCATGAGCGGCCTGCGCTCGGGTCTGCTGGTCTTCGCCGGCATCGCCCTGTTCGTCGGCACGTTCATCATCGCCAACACCTTCACCATGCTGGTCGCCCAGCGCACCAAGGAGCTCGCGCTGCTGCGGGCGGTCGGCGCCTCCCGCCGTCAGGTCACCCGCTCGGTGCTGATCGAGGCGTTCGTGGTCGGCGCGGTGGCCGGCGTGACCGGTCTGGTCGCCGGTATCGGCATCGGCGCCGGACTGCGCTCGCTGCTGGGCTCGATCGGCGCGACCGTCCCGGACGGCCCGCTGGTCGTCACCGCCGGCACGGTCGCGGCCGCGCTCGCCGTCGGCGTCGTCATCACCATGCTGGCCGCCTGGCTGCCCGGCCGCCGGGCCGCGAAGATCCCGCCGGTCGCCGCGATGAGCGCCCTGCACTCCGCCCCGACCACCAAGTCGCTGGTGCTGCGCAACACGGTCGGCGCACTGTTCTCGGCGGCGGGCGTGACGGTGATCCTGGCGGCGACCACGATGAGCGGCTCCGACGGCCAGGCGCCGATGGGTCTGGGCGCCGTCCTCCTCATCGTCGGTGTCTTCGTGCTCACCCCGCTGCTCTCCCGTCCGCTGATCGCGGCCGCGGCCCCGCTGCTGCGCGGGTTCGGCGTGGCCGGCAAGCTCGCCCGCCAGAACTCGGTGCGCAACCCGCGCCGTACCGCCGCCACCGCGTCCGCGCTGATGATCGGCCTGACCCTGATCACCGGCATGACGGTGATGGCGGGCAGTCTGCAGAAGTCCATCGACAAGATGGCGAGCGCGGCGATCCGCGCGGACTACGTGGTCTCGATGGCCAACGGCAACGCCCTCTCCCCCGGCGTCGCCAAGAAGGTCGCGGCCACCGACGGCGTCACCGCCTCCAGCCCGCTGAGCAACGCGGCCTCCCGAATCGACGGCAAGACCGAGTTCCTGACCGGCGTCAACGGCTCGGCGATCGGGAAGCTGACCGACCTCACGGTGGACAGCGGCACCTTCAGGGTCGGCGGCTCGGACGTCGTCGTGGACGACGACACGGCCAAGTCGCACGGCTGGAAGGCCGGTTCCGGCTTCACCGTGCACTACGAGGACGGGAAGGCACAGCGGCTGACGGTCGCCGCGGTCTACGAGGGCAACCAGCTCATCCGCGGCATCATGCTCGACAGCGCCGTCCTCACCCCGCACGAGACCGACCCCGCCGACATGCAGGTCATGGTCAAGACGGCGGACGGGGCGTCGAGCGCGACCAAGGACAAGCTGGAGAAGGCCCTCGGCTCCAACCCGGCGATCAAGGTCCAGGACAAGCAGGACCTGTCGAACTCCATCGCGCAGGCGTTCACGCTGATCCTGAACATGGTCTACGGCCTGCTCGCGATGGCGGTGATCGTCGCGGTCCTCGGGGTCATCAACACCCTGGCCATGTCGGTGTTCGAACGGTCCCAGGAGATCGGCATGCTCCGCGCGATCGGCCTGGACCGCAAGGCGGTCAAGCGGATGGTCCGCCTGGAGTCCCTGGTCATCTCCCTCTTCGGCGGGGTGCTGGGCATCGGCCTGGGCGTGTTCTTCGGCTGGGCGGCCGGTCAGCTGGTCGGCGCGAAGATGCCGACGTACGAACTGGTGCTGCCCTGGACCCGGATGGCGGTCTTCCTCCTCCTGGCCGCCACGGTCGGCGTCCTGGCGGCCCTGTGGCCGGCCCGCCGCGCGGCGAAGCTGAACGTGCTGGCGGCGATCAAGTCCGAGTAGCGGGCGGCGCGCGGCAGCAGGTACGGCGAAGGGGCCCCACAGCGAGCGTGGGGCCCCTTTCGGGTGCCGTCAGCTGTTCCAGGTGCGGGTGCGCAGCGGCAGCCCGGAGGCACCCGACTCCGGGGTCCGGACGGCCAGCACCTGGTTGACGCCGATGCGGTTGTGTTCGAAGCCGAGGGCGGAGGCGGCCATGTACAGCCGCCAGACGCGGGCCCGGCCGGGGCCGGCCAGCCGCATGGCCCGCGGCCACTCGGCCTCCAGGTTGACCACCCACTGGCGCAGGGTGCGGGCGTAGTGCTCACGGATCGACTCCACGTCCCGCACCTCGAACCCGGCCCGCTCCAGCTGGGTGACGGTGGTGCCGATCGGGGCGAGCTCGCCGTCCGGGAAGACGTAGGCGTCGATGAACCCGTCCACGTGGTACGTCGACTCGTCCCGCTGCGGCCGCCGTGCGATCTGGTGGTTGAGCAGCCGCCCGCCGGGCTTCAGCAGCCCGTACAGGTTCTCCGCGTACTCCAGGTACCGGTCGGCCCCCACGTGCTCCGCCATCCCGATCGACGAGACGGCGTCGTACGGCCCGTCCCGGACGTCCCGGTAGTCCTGGACCCTGATCTCCACCCGGTCCGTCAGACCCTCGTCGGCGACCCGTTTACGGGCGTACGCGGCCTGCTCCTGGGAGAGGGTCACCCCGACGACGCTCACGCCGTGCTCGCGGGCCGCGTGGATCGCCATGGAGCCCCAGCCGCAGCCGACGTCGAGCAGCCGCCGACCGGGGGTCAGGCCGAGCTTGGCGCAGACGAGTTCGAGCTTGTCGCGCTGGGCGGTCTCCAGCGTGTCCGCGTTTTCGACGGCGCCCCAGTATGCGCACGAGTACACCATCGACGGCCCGAGGACGATCTCGTAGAAGTCGTTCCCCACGTCGTAGTGGTGGCTGATGGCCCGCCTGTCGCTGTGGCGGGTGTGCAGGTGGCTCCGTCTGCGCACCTCCTCGCGGGGCGGGGCGGGCGGAACGGGCGGCCCTGCGAGCTTCAGCAGCTCGCCCACGGCGGCCCGTACGGCGGGCTCGCGCAGGGCCTGGAGGACCGTACGGCCGTCCTCCCCGCGTTCCCAGATCAGACCGGAGATCGCGGCGAGGGCGCTGTAGAGGTCGCCCTCGATGTCCAGGTCCCCGGCGACCCAGGCGCGGGCCAGGCCCAGTTCGCCCGGCTTGAACAAGATGCGGCGCAGGGCGCGGCGGTTGCGCACGACCAGCGTCGGCGCGTTTGGCGGTCCGGCCTGCGATCCGTCCCAGGCCCGCAGCCGCACCGGGAGCGGAACTCCCAGTACCTGCTCGGCAACACTCCTCAGCCGCGACGCGGCGTCGGCCATGGCGCACACCTCCAAGACGTCTATCCCGGATGCCGGTTACCACGTAAACACCGTGAGGGCAGCAGCACAGTCCCGCAAAGGAGTTACGACTGGGCAAAACCGTTGTATGCACCACGCACTGCCCGGCACTGCTCCCAGTTCTACTGCCCGCCCGTTGCCGCCCTGTTGCCCCCGCGCCCGAAAACGCCGAAGGACCTCCCGCACCACGGATGGCGGGAGGCCCTTCGGATGGTTCAGCGACCGTTGACCGGGGTCAGGAGGCCTTGGCCTTCTCCTCGGCCTTCGGGGCGGCGACCGGCGCAGGCTTGGCGGCCTCGTAGAACTCCTCGCGGGGGTTCTCCATGGCACCCAGGGACACGACCTCGCGCTTGAGGAACATGCCGAGGGTCCAGTCGGCGAAGATGCGGATCTTGCGGTTCCAGGTCGGCATGGCCAGACCGTGGTAGCCGCGGTGCATGTACCAGGCGAGACGGCCCTTGACCTTGATCTTCGTCTTGCCCAGGACGATCATCGCGACGCCCTTGTGCAGACCCAGACCGGCGACCGCGCCCTTGTTGGCGTGGCTGTACTCCTTCTGCGGGAAGCCCCGCATGCCGGAGACCACGTTGTCGCCGAGAACCTTGGCCTGACGCAGCGCGTGCTGCGCGTTCGGCGGGCACCAGGCGTTCTCCACACCGGCCTTGCGGGCGGCGACGTCCGGCACCTGGGCGTTGTCGCCCGCGGCCCAGATGTAGTCGGTGCCCTGCACCTGGAGGGTCGGCGCGGTGTCCACGTGACCGCGGGGGCCGAGCGGCAGGCCGAAGCGGGCCAGCGCCGGGTTCGGCTTCACACCCGCCGTCCAGACGATCGTGTTGGAGTCGACCTCGAGGCCGTTCTTCAGCACGACGTGCCCGTCGACGCAGGAGTCCATCGAGGTGGAGAGGTAGATCTCCACACCGCGGCTCTCCAGGTGCTCCTTGCCGTACAGGCCGAGCTTGGGGCCGACCTCGGGCAGGATCTTGTCGGCGGCGTCGACGAGGACGAAGCGCATGTCCTCGCGGGACACGTTCTTGTAGTACTTGGCCGCGTCGCGGGCCATGTCCTCGACCTCACCGATGGTCTCCGCGCCCGCGAAGCCACCGCCGATGAAGACGAAGGTGAGCGCCTTGCGGCGGATCTCCTCGTCGGTCGTGGAGTCGGCCTTGTCCAGCTGCTCCAGGACGTGGTTGCGCAGCCCGATGGACTCCTCGATGCCCTTCATGCCGATGCCCTGCTCGGCGAGGCCGGGGATCGGGAAGGTGCGGGAGACCGCGCCGAGGGCGATCACCAGGTAGTCGAAAGGCAGCTCGTACGACTCGCCCACCAGCGGCGCGATCGTGGCGACCTTGCGGTCCTGGTCGATGGTGGTGACCCGGCCGGTGAGGACCTCCGCCTTCGGCAGCACGCGTCGCAACGGGACGACGACATGCCGAGGGGAGATGCTGCCGGCGGCGGCTTCGGGGAGGAAGGGCTGGTAGGTCATGTACGACCGGGGGTCGACGACCGTGACGGTCGCCTCGCCGTAGCGCATCTTCTTGAGAATGCGCCGAGCTGCGTACAGGCCTACGTACCCACCGCCTACTACGAGGATCCTGGGACGCTCCGTGGTGCTCATGGCATCGAGTATCCACCCGCCCCAGGGGGGCCGCTCGTGCGCCCCTTCACAAGCTTCCACAGGGCCCGTGCTACACTCCGCCGCTCACGTGACGCAGGTCATGGTCAACAGCGGGAACCCACTTCCGATACGACCCGTTGTCAATGCCGCGTGAGCTGCCTCTCCAGGCTTCCGGGGGCACCGTGAGGGCACCCGATGTCACCCTCAAGAGCACCTCCCGGAACACCCCCTGGACGCCCTCCTGAGCACGCTCAAGGGCCCGTTCGGCCCCCGAACGGGCCAATGGGGCCCCTTGGACCCCTCACCTGCACCGAATTCCTTGTGAAGAACTTCACGAAGTTTCCCGGCGGGGTGTCGTGGCACGGCGTGTCACCTGCCGTTCCGGGTGCTCACCCGTCGTTTCACGTGCTCATCCGAGGCGCCGGAAGTCACCTCCCGACGCCGGAAGTCACCTCCGGGCGACGGGAGTCAGCTCTGGGCGACGGACCAGGCGATGCCGTCGAGGATGTCGTGCTCGCTCACCACGACCTCCGTCGCACCCACCCGTTCCATGATCGACTGGAGGACGAGGGCGCCGGCCCCGATGACGTCGACGCGGCCGGGGTGCATGGAGGGTACGGCCGCCCGCTCGGCGTGCGTCGACCGCAGCAGCCACTCGGTGATCTCCCGGACCCGGGGGTAGGGGATGCGGGAGTGGTGGATGGCGGCGGAGTCGTACTCCGGCAGGTCCTGGTGGATGGCGGAGAGCGTGGTGACGGACCCGGCGAGGCCGACCAGGGTGTGCGCCTCGCGCAGCGGGACGGTCTGCTCGGCGAGGTCGAGGGCACGCTCGATGTCGGCCCGCATCGCAGCGATCTCCGCCTCGGTGGGCGGGTCGCTGACATGACCCTCGTGCACGAGGTGCCGCTCGGTCATCCGCACACAGCCGACGTCCACGGAGCGCGCGGCCCGCACGTGCTCGTCCCCGACGACGAACTCGGTCGAGCCGCCGCCGATGTCCACGACGAGGAACGGCTTGGCGAGGTCGTCGCGTCCCGCCAGCTCCTTCGTCGCGCCGGTGAAGGAGAACTCGGCCTCCTGGTCGCCGCTGATGACCTCGGGCTCGACGCCGAGGATGTCGAGCACGCCGCGCACGAAGTCGTCCCGGTTCTCGGCGTCGCGGGACGCGGAGGTGGCCACGAACCGCAGCCGGTCCGCGCCGTACTCCTTGATGACCGCCGCGTACTCCCGGCAGGCCGCGAAGGTCCGTGCCAGCGCCTCCGGCGCGAGCCGCCCGGTCCGGTCGACCCCCTGCCCGAGCCGCACGATCACCATCCGCCGGTCCAGATCGACGAGCTCCCCCGTCTCCGGGTCGGCATCGGCGACGAGCAGCCGAATGGAGTTGGTACCGCAATCGATGGCGGCGACGCGGGTCATGGCGGTGGGTTCCTTGTCTGTTCGTGGCGGCTCGGCCGACCGAGCCGCGCCGACAACCGGCGAATCGACCGAGCCCTGCCGGCAACCATGCAACCGACCGGGCCGGGTCAGGTAGGCACCCTGCTCCAACGACCGAACCAGGCCGGCACCTATTCAATCGACCGAGCCGGGTCGACACCTGCTCCATCGACCGAGCCGGAGCGACACCTGCCCCATCGACCGAGCCAGGTCGGCACCTATTCAATCAACCGAGCCAGATCGGCACCTGCTCCAACGGCCGAGCCGGATCGGCACCTGCCCTGACTACCGAGTCGAGTCGGCACCTATTCAATCGACCGAGTCGGGTGGTGGGTGGGCGAAGGTCTTGGGGGGCCAGGGGGCGGAGCCCCCTGGAGGGTCGTCAGTCGCCGGTGACTACGCAGGCGCCCTTGGCCCACCACTCCGGCAGCATGGCGATCGCCTCGTCGCCGAGCGGGTTCACGCCGGGTCCGGCGGCCAGCGAGTGGGCCACCAGCACGTGCAGGCACTTCACCCGGTCCGGCATCCCCCCGGCGCTCGGAAAGCCCGTCAGCTCCTCGATCTCGTCCCGGCGCCGGATGTAGTCCTCGTGCGCGGCCCGGTACGCCGCCGCCAGCTCCGGATCGCTCTCCAGCCGCGCCGTCATCTCCTTCATCACGCCGTTGGCCTCAAGGGTGCCGATCGCGGACGCGGCCTTCGGGCACGTCAGGTAGTACAGCGTCGGGAACGGCGTCCCGTCCGGCAGCCGCGGTGCGGTCTCCACGACATCCGGCTGCCCGCACGGGCACCGGTGCGCGATCGCCCGCAGTCCGCGCGGCGGCCGCCCGAGCTGCTGCTTGAAGGCCTCGACGTCCGCGTCGGTCGGCTCGGTACGCGGAGTGGAGGGAGGAGCCGTTTCCATGCCTGTCTTTCTGCTCTGCTGCTCTGCTGCTCTGCTGCTCTGCGGCGTTACTGCGCCGCTGCTCTGCTGCTCACTGGTCGGACGCGTCGGACTTGTCGACGCCGTCCCAGACGTTCGCGTACCAGGGCCGGTCGGCCGCCCCGAGGTAGGCGTGCGCCTGCTTGGCGGTACCGGGGGCGATCACGACGTACCCGGTCTCCCCCGGCATCACATAGTGCAGCCGCTGCCGGATCTGCTGCTCGGCGTACGTGTCGTCCTGCCACCGCGCCTTGAGGTTCCGCAGCTGCTCGACCCGCTGCCGGGCCTGCTGCTGCTGGCGTTCGAGCTCGGAGATCTCGGCGCGCTGGGAGACGTACTGCCGCATCGGATAGGCGAGCGCGACGATCATCGTGCAGAGCACGATCGCGAGCAGCGCCGCACGGCCGGTGAGCCGGGAGCGGCGGGCCTGGCGCCTGGTCTGGGAGCGGTAGACCCGGGCCGCGGTCTGCTCGCCGAGCAGCTTGAGCCTGGTCGCGGTGGAGAACCGGTCCCGGTCCTTCACGGCCATGTCCCCGCCTCCCTGGGTCAACCCTGGTACGTGCGTACGTCCCCGGACACGGTACGGGACCGGGTACGGGGACGTACGTACGACTGGCTAAGCCTTAACCCTGTGAGGCTCAGCCCTTGAAGCGCGGGAAGGCGCTGCGGCCCGCGTACACCGCCGCGTCGTCGAGGATCTCCTCGATGCGCAGCAGCTGGTTGTACTTGGCGACGCGCTCGGAGCGGGCCGGGGCGCCGGTCTTGATCTGGCCGCAGTTGGTGGCGACGGCGAGGTCGGCGATGGTGACGTCCTCGGTCTCGCCGGAGCGGTGCGACATCATGCACTTGAAGCCGTTGCGCTGGGCGAGCTCGACGGCGTCCAGGGTCTCGGTCAGGGAACCGATCTGGTTCACCTTCACCAGCAGGGCGTTGGCGGTGCCCTCCTCGATGCCGCGGGCGAGGCGCTCCGGGTTGGTGACGAAGAGGTCGTCGCCGACGATCTGGACCTTGTCGCCCAGCTTGTCGGTGAGGACCTTCCAGCCGGCCCAGTCGTCCTCGAACAGCGGGTCCTCGATGGAGACCAGCGGGTACGCGGCGACGAGCTCCTCGTAGTACTCGGTCATCTCGGCGGCCGAGCGGGACTTGCCCTCGAACTCGTACTTGCCGTCCTTGTAGAACTCGGACGCGGCGACGTCGAGCGCAAGGGCGATCTGCTCGCCGGGGACGTAACCGGCCTGCTTGATCGCCTCCAGGATGAGGTCGAGCGCGGCGCGGTTGGACTCCAGGTTCGGCGCGAAGCCGCCCTCGTCGCCGAGACCGGTGGCCAGGCCCTTCGACTTCAGGACCTTCTTGAGGGTGTGGTAGACCTCGGCACCCCAGCGCAGCGCCTCGGAGAAGGACTCCGCGCCGATCGGGGCGATCATGAACTCCTGGATGTCGACGTTGGAGTCCGCGTGCGAGCCGCCGTTGAGGATGTTCATCATCGGGACGGGGAGCAGGTGCGCGTTCGGGCCACCGAGGTAGCGGAACAGCGGGAGGTCGGACGCCTCGGAAGCGGCGTGCGCGACGGCGAGGGAGACGCCGAGGATGGCGTTGGCGCCGAGCGAGCCCTTGTTGTCGGTGGCGTCCAGGTCGAACATGGCCTGGTCGATCAGGCGCTGCTCGGTGGCGTCGTAGCCGACCAGCTCCGGGCCGATCTGCTCGATGACGGCGAGGACGGCCTTCTCGACACCCTTGCCCAGGTAGCGGTTGGGGTCACCGTCACGGAGCTCGATGGCCTCGAAGGCACCGGTGGAGGCGCCGGACGGAACGGCGGCACGACCCGTGCTGCCGTCGTCGAGGCCGACCTCGACCTCGACCGTGGGGTTGCCTCGGGAGTCCAGGATTTCCCGGGCTACGACGACGTCGATGGACGGCACGAGCATCTCCTTCTTGGGATGTGACGCTGGTTGTGCGGGGCGCACGCGGGCCTTGCCGGCCCTTGCTCAGCCTTGCGACTAGAGCCTAACCGTCCCAGGGCCGTCGGCCGGCACGACCGACCGACCCGTGGACACACAGACGGTACTCATTGTTCACGTGCGGAACAAAGGGGGTCCCGATGAAGAACGGGAGAAGAGCGGGCCAAGAAGGTGACGGCAAAGAGAAACCCCGCCCCGGTGCGTACGGGGGAAAACGCACCGAGGCGGGGGCCCGTGGGGACGGGGGTGGCCCTCACGTGGTCTCCACTATGGGGACCACGGCTGTGTGGGCGCTGTGGTTCAGCTGGGCGCCTCCAGTGCTTACGGCGGCCGCCCCGCGTCCTGCTACTTCAGGTGCAGCTGCTGACCCGGGTAGATGAAGTCGGCGTCGGCGACGATGTCCTTGTTCAGCTTGAACAGCGCCGGCCAGCCACCCTTGACCTTGTGCTTCTCGGCGATCGAGCTGAGGGTGTCACCCTTGACGACCTTGTACTCGCCGTCGCCCTTCTTGACCTTCTTGCCGGCCGGGGTGGTGACGGTCTTGGTCGCGGCCGGACGCTCGGCGGAGCGGGAGGCGGCCTGCGTGTCGGTCGACCGGGTGGTCGTGCCGGCGCTGCTGCTCGACGAGGAGCCGGCGCTGCTGCCGGTGTAGGCGGCGCTGGACAGGCCCGTGCCGCAGACCGGCCAGGCACCCTTGCCCTGTGCGGCGAGCACCTTCTCGGCGATCTGGATCTGCTGCGCCTTGGTGGCCTGGTTGGCCTGCGCGGCGTACTGCGTGCCGCCGTACGCGGCCCAGGTGGAGGCGGAGAACTGCAGACCGCCGTAGTAGCCGTTGCCGGTGTTGATGGCCCAGTTGCCGCCGGACTCGCACTGGGCGACGGCGTCCCACTCGGAGGCGGTGGCGGCGGAAGCGCTGCCGGCCGCCATCAGCGGGGCAGCGACGGCGATGCCGGTGACACCGGCGACAGCGATGGCGCGGACGGCCTTGGACGGACGACGGTGCTTGCCCTTGCCGGAAAACAGCATGGATCGATCCCCTCACCGACGCCTGCGAGGTGAGCTGTCGGGTTCGGGCCGGTTGAGTTGCCCGGCCGCACACCCGTGTGTCGGTGCGCGGCTTCACCCCGAGCCGGATCGGCAGTCTCGACTACCGGTCCCGGCACTTACCTTGGGTCCCCCGCTCCTGCCTACGGCGCTTGACGCGTCGACTGTTCCCGGACGGCCGCTGGCAGGACTCGGCGTTGCGACGGCCGGGGCTCGTGGTGACGAGCGGCCTTGACCGTAAACAGGGCATCAGGTGAATTTCAAAGATGATCAGGGCTTCTGAGACTCATCCCACACTTTCACCAAACCGGACATTTAACTTCTAATCAGGGCGGCCAGGGGACGCCAACTCCCGCCACCTTTCGTCCGTTTAGCTACCGAGTTTCAGGGTCTGACCGGCGCTGATGTCGTTGGGGTCGGCACCGATGGCCGCCTCGTTCGCGGCATAGAGCGCACGCCATCCGCCGTCGAGGTCAAGGGAGTCGGCGATGGAGGCGAGGGTGTCGCCGGCGCGGACGGTGTAGGTGCCGCTGTCATGGGAGGCGTGGCGGCCGGAGGAGGTGGCACTCTGACCGTTTGTCACGCTTTCGTCCGCCGAGCCGCCCCGATGCTTGCCGGCGCTGCTGACGGCCCCCGTGTCGACCAGACTCCAAGAGCCTTCAGCCTGCCCCGAATTGTCCGAGTCGTCGGTCTCGGGGACAACGGGATTCCCACTCGCCTTCGAGGTACCCGAGCCAGAAGATTCCGACTTGTCCGTCTTGGTGGATTTGCTGGGAGTGTCCGTCTTGGAGTCACCGCTCGCACTCGGGGAGGGAGTGGCGGAGTCACCCCCGGAGTCCGCGGCGCCCGAGGAGGAGCCGGAATCGGAGGAGGAGGAAGAAGACGAATCCGACAGCCCGGAGGACGAGTCCGACGAGTCGGAGGAACCGGATGAATCACCCGAGTCGTCGAGTCCCGTGTCGACGTTCACCGAGGCGTCGTCGGACGAGAGCCCGGCGAGCAGCGCACAGGTCCGCCAGGGCTTGGTGCCCTGGTCGGCGAGTATCTTCTCGGCGACCGCTATCTGCTGCGAACGGCTCGCCTGGTCGGGCGTACCGGCGTAGTCCAGGCCCCCGTACTTGCTCCAGTCGTCCAGGGACATCTGCAGGCCGCCGTAGTAGCCGGTGCCGTTGTCGGCGCTCCAGGAGCCGCCGCTCTCGCACTCGGCCACCTGGTCCCAGGTGGAGCCGTCGGCCGCGTGGGCGCTCACCGCACCGAGGAGCGGGATGGCGATGGCGGAGCCGGTCACGCCGGCCGCGACGAGAAGAGCCGGAGCCTGACGGGGGCGACGGTGACGACCGTTCCCGGAGAGCATGCGGAAACCTTTCGAGCGACAGCGGTGACCGGCGCGGCGGGTCCCGCAGGGCGCCGCACTGATGGGTGAACGTATCGGCAGACGATCACTTGTCACAAGTTAATGCCGCGCAGATCACGTGAAGATCACAGACTTGAACGCTAGTCACGTTTTGCCCGTACGGGCCGGTAAGGGCTCGACAAGGGACTCCAGGGCTTCGGCAAGAGCTCAGCGACCTGCGGGCGTGAACTCCACGGGCAGCGTGCGCAGTCCGCGCATGATGAGCCCGCCGCGCCACCGCAACTCCCCTTCGTCCGCCGCGAGTCGCAGGTCAGGTAGGCGGGTGAGGAGGGTGGCGAGGGCGGTCTGGCCCTCCAGGCGGGCGAGCGGGGCGCCGAGGCAGTAGTGGATGCCGTGGCCGTATCCGAGGTGCTGGTTGTCCCGCCGTGAGAGATCGAGGGTGTCCGGCCGGGCGAACCGCTCCGGGTCCCGGTCCGCCGCGGCCAGGACGACCAGGACCGGGTCGCCGGGCGCGATGTGCTGCCCGCCGATGTCGACCGGCTCGGTGGCGAACCGCCAGGTGGCCAGCTCCACCGGCCCGTCGTAGCGCAGCAGTTCCTCGACACCGGTCTCCAGCAGCCCGCGCTCGCCGGCGGCGAGGGAGTCCTGCAGCCGGGCGCGCTGCTCGGGGTGGGTGAGCAGCGCGTACGTCCCGTTCCCGATCAGGTTGACGGTGGTCTCGAACCCTGCGAACAGCAGGATGAACGCCATCGCCGCGGCCTCGTTCTCGGTGAGGTGCTCACCGTGGTCCGAGGCCCGGATGAGCCCGGAGATGAGGTCCTCGCCGGGGGCCGGCTCGGCGGGCAGCGCCTGCCGCTTCCGGTGGATCAGCTCGGCCAGGTATCCCCGCATCTTCTTCACCGACCGCGCGACCCCGCCCCGCGGCCCGCCCCCGTGCCGGATCATCATGCCGGCCCAGTCCCGGAAGTCGTCCTGGTCCTCACGCGGGACGCCGAGCAGGTCGCAGATGGCGTAGATGGGGAGCGGGAAGGCGAACTCGTGGATGAGGTCGGCGGACCCGGAGGCCGCGAACCCGTCGATGAGCCGGTCGGTCAGCTCCTGCACCCGCGGCGCGAACTCGGCCACCCGGCGCGGTGTGAACGCCTTGCTCACCAGCCGCCGCAGCCGGGTGTGGTCGGGCGGATCGATGTTCAGCAGGTGCGTCATCAACTCGGCCTTGCGCTCCCCGGGGATGCCGGTCTTCCCCTTGGCGTGCGCGGGCTCGTCGTGATGCGCCGGGTTCTTGGAGAGCCTCGGATCGGCCAGCGCCTGCTTGGCGTCCCCGTATCGCGTGACCAGCCAGGCCTCCACCCCACTGGGCAGCCTGGTCCGCCGCACGGGCTCGTGCTCCCGCAGCCAGGCATAGGCGGGGTAGGGGTCGGCGGCGAACTCCCAGGTGAAGAGGTCAGGGGCGGCCGCGGTCACTTCTCCACTCCCTCCGTCGCCCGCACCGCGTCCCGGTAGGCCCGGGCCGCCGCCCGCAGTGCCGCCTCCGGGTCGACGCCCTCCGCCTCCGCGCGGGCCGCCAGCGCGAGCAGCTCGTAACCGATGCCCTGCTCCTGCGGCAGCAGCACCTCCAGCCCCGCCGTCCGCACCCGCGAGGCCAGCTTCGCCGCCAGCGCGAGACCCGGCTGCGCCAGGGGTATCCCGTCCGTCACCGACTCGCGCCGCTTCTCTATGGCCTTCGTGCGCAGCCAGTGCTCCTTGACCTCCTCCGGCGTCGCCGCGGTCTCGTCGCCGAAGACGTGCGGGTGGCGGTGGATGAGCTTCGCGACGATGCCTCCCGCCACGTCGTCGATCGAGAAGGGGGCGTCCGGGTCCTCCTCCGCGATCCGCGCGTGGAAGACGACCTGGAGCAGCACGTCGCCCAGTTCCTCCCGCAGTTCGTCGCGGTCGCCCTCCTCGATCGCCTCGACGAGTTCGTACGCCTCCTCGATGCCGTACTTCGCGAGGCCCTTGTGGGTCTGCCGGGACGACCAGGGGCACTCCGCGCGGATCCGGTCCATGACCTGGACGAGGTCGAGGAGGCGGGCACCGGGCAGGTCGTAGGAGGCGGGGAGCAGTTCCAGCTCGGGCATCCGGACGCGGCCGGAGCCGGCCAGGCGGGCCAGGCCGTCCGTCAGGGCGGGCTCGCCCTCGCCCGCCGCGACGACCACCACCGTCCGGCCGCCGGCGCAGGCGTCGACCAGTTCCTGGGCGGTGGGGGCGGCCTCGTCCACGGCCGTCCCGGCCTCCCGCAGGTACGGCAGCTGCGGATGCGCGCCGTCCGCGCACAGCACGCGGTCCGCCGCGCGCAGCGCCTGCCAGGCGGGCCAGGACAGCAGGCCGGGGGCGACCCGGTGGCTGGTGGTCAGCAGGACGACGCGGCCGGCGTCGGGCCGGGAGGTCGGAGCGGGTTCCGGTGCAGGTTCCGGAGCGGGTTCCGGGGTGGTGGGTTCGGGCCTGGTGGTGTTCACGCTCCGAACGTAACGCACCGCCCCCGCCGACCTCGCGGTTTGTCCACAGGGTGGGGGTGATCAAGTGATCGTATGACCGACGCGGAGGTGGCTCCCCCTGGCCTGCCCCCCGCGGCCTGCCCCAGTGGCTTCCCCTGCGCGGCCTCCTACGCCGACACCTGCGTCCCGGCCGACGTGACCTCCCGTACCCACGGCGTCTTGGCGTCCACCCGGCTGCTCTTCTGGACGTCCCAGGCGCCGTAGCGCGGGTTGAGGTCCACGTGGAGTTCCTTGGAGGCGCCGGCCAGAGCCTTCCAGAAGGCCGGCTGCGAGGTGTCGGTGCCGAGCGCCTGGGCGAGCTTCTTGGCCTCCACCTGGAAGCGGAGGTTGTCGTCCAGACGCTTGGGGGCGATGCCGTACTTCTGCAGCCAGGCGGTCTGCAGCGCCGCGGAGCCGCCGGCCTGCTGTTCGAGGCCGGAGCGCATCTCCTCGACCTCCTTGCGGGTGACGTTGACGCCCGCGTCCTGGGCGGCCCGGTGCAGCACCCGGTCGAGGACCATGTTGTACAGGGTGTCTCGGGTGAGGCTGCTGGTGGCGGACAGCACCTGCTGGTACTGCGTCTCGTCCGGCACCGCGGCGCGCTGGGCCTGGCGCACCTCGTTCACGCGGTTCTCCAGCTGCGAGACGGTGATCCGCTGGCCGCCCACGACGGCCGCAGCGCCCGGGTGCGCGTCGCTTCCGCAGGCGGTGAGGAAGGGGGCCGCGGCGGCGATCGCGGCGGAGAGGACGAGCGCGGTGCGACGGCGGCGGTGCAAGGATGCCTCCCGAGGAGATTGTGCGGCGGTGCACAAAGTCTTGCGGTGATCGATGGTAGGCAGTGGGCAAGCTCTGGCCAACCCATTCGACCAACGATTCACAGCCGTATCCGGCACCGCCGCACCACCCTCCGGAAGGGTTTGCGGTACGGATCCCGCTCAGCCCGTGATCGCCACCGGGGCGTCCCAGGCGTCGCGGTCCACGGTGATCGTGTAACCGCCGCGCGTCTCCTTGCTGTTCACCATGTACTGGTGGGCCCGGCTGTGCCCGGTGTACTGGGACGCGCCGAACGGCCAGTCCGTGGTCGTGGTGTTCTTCTGGTCCCACAGCGCGTACCAGAGGTTGCCCGGCAGGTCCGTCTTGTCCGTGGCGTTCGCGATCGCCTTGGCGCTGGAGCTGGTGAAGCCGTAGTAGCCCGCGCGGTACGTCTTCGCGTGGAGTTCCTTGTCGAAGGCGCGGACATACGTCAGCACGGCGTTGTTGCACGACGTGTTCGTCGTGTCGTACGCCTCCATGTCGAGGTAGATCGGGCTGCCCGCCTTCATGCCGAGGGCGGCGGCCTTGGACACGGCGTCGTCCGCCTCGGACTTGCCGACGGAGGCGGCGGTGGCGGCGCTGATCTTCTCGGAGCCGCCGGATCCGCAGGACGGCTGGGCGCCGACGTAGAGCGGGACGAGCTTCCAGCCCGCGGCGGTGACGGTCTTGACCCAGGAGGCGGTGAGGTTGGGCTGGGCGCAGCCGCGGTTCTTCCCGCCGATGTAGACGGCCGCGGCGCCGTAGAAGCCGGTGTTCCAGGCCTTCATCACGTCGGCGGTGGGCGCCTGGCAGGTGTCGAAGGCCCGGCCGGTGAACGTCTTCTGGGCGGGCCAGGTGGTGGCCGCCATGGAGGTCTGCGCGGCGATCCCGGCCCCGGCGACGACGGCGGTACCCGCGACGCCCCAGGTGATGTATCTGCGCTTCTTCGACTGCCGATGGCCGGCCATGCCGGAACCCCCTGTGTGTGCACTGTGCAGGAAAGACCGAGGAAAACGGACCGCAACCTATCAGGAGGCCGGAGCCGGTCGTCTGCCAGGCCGGTGACGGCTAGCCGCGTACCTGTCCCAGCCACTGCAACGTGCGCCGGACCTCCGCCGCCATCGGGTGTCCGGGTCCGTGCAGCCGCTCCAGGTCCATCAGCAGCCGGGCGAGCGTGTCGTGCGCGGCGGGCCGGTCGCCGAGCGCGAGCAGCAGATGCCCGATCCGGCGGCGCACGTCGTGCGCGAGCTGCGGATCGCCGGCCACGTACTGGTTCTCGTAGTACGGCAGCAGCGCGCGGTACTCCGCGAGTGCCGCCGCCGGTTCGCCGAGCTGTTCCAGGCACTGGGCGGTCTCGTAGCGGAAGCGCAGGACCTGCGGGTCGGCCTGGCCCGCCTCGGCGGCGCGTTCCTCGGCGAGCCGGCGCAGTTCGGGCAGCGCGCGCCGGTACTGCCCGTCGTCCATCAGGGTGGCCGCGTACTGCTTGCGCAGGGTGCGTACGACCGTGGAGCGCTCGCCGTGCCGGTCGGCGGCGACCGGCAGGATCGCGCCGAGGATGTCGACGGCCTGGGTGATGCGCCCCTCCCCGAGCAGCCGCTTGACCTCGTCGACGGCGGCGGCGACATCCGGTCTGTCCGGTACGGCGGCCACCGGGGCGGCGGGCCGGGGTGCGGGCGTCCGCGCCCGGTCCGGCCAGGGGGCGTGCGGGCGCAGGAAGGGGCGGGTGGGGTCCAGGGGCGCCCCGGAGGGCATCCCGCGCGGGGGCAGGAGCGACGCCAGGTTCTCGTAGACCTCCTGCGCGGACGCCGGCCGGTGCTGCGGGTCCTTGGCGAGCAGGCGCAGCACGAGGCTCTCGAGCGGCTCCGGGACCTCGGGGCGGATCCGGCGTACGGGCAGCGGCGGCTCGTACAGGTGCCGGTGGAGCACGCCGAGCGCCGTGGAACCCGCGAACGGCACCTCCCCGCTGAGCAGTTCGTGCAGCAGCACGCCGAGCGCGTACAGGTCGGTGTACGGGCCGACCGCGCCGCCCATCGCCTGCTCGGGCGCCATGTAGGCGGGCGAGCCGATCGGGGAGCCGGTGTGGGTGAGGCGGGTGGTGTCCGTGTCCATGACGGAGGCCACGCCCAGGTCGAGGACGGTGACCGTGCCGTCCTGCTTCACCATCACGTTGCGCGGCTTGAGGTCGCGGTGGACGATCGGCACCGCGTGCACGGCACTCAGCACGGCGCACAGCTGCGCGGCCACCGCCACGGCCCACTGCCACGGGTACGGGTCGTGCTCCGCCAGGTGGTCGGAGAGGTCGGCACCGTCCACGTACTGCATGACGAGGAAGAGCTCCTCGCCCTCGCTGCCCGCGTCGTGCACGGTGACCAGCCCGGGGTGGTCGACCTGCGCGGTCACCCGGCACTCCCGCAGGAACCGCCGGCGCAGCTCCTCCGCCTCCGCGCCCGCCACCTTGTCGGGGCGCAGCAGCTTCACGGCCACCCGCCGGTCGAGCCGCTGGTCGTACGCCGTCCACACCTGGCCCATGCCGCCCTGCCCGATGAGCGTGGACAGCTCGTAGCGGCCGGCGACGACACGTCCTGTCGCCACGGTCACCTTCCGCCCTCGTAGTCGCCCTCGTGGCGCCCGTCGTGCTTGCGCAGATAGTCGCTGAGCTCGTCGAGTTCGGCGCGTACCTGCTCGATCCGGGCGGGTGCCGGGCGCTGGGGCGGCGCGGGTATCGGAGGTTGCGGGAGCGGCGGCCGGGACATCGGGGGCACGGTGTGCGGGGGCGGGGTGTGCGGGGGCTGCGCGCCCAGGGGCGTCGTCCCCGTGACATACGGCGAGGCCGCGGGCGGGTAGCCGTACGTCTGCGCCGCGTACGCCTCGCGCTGCCGCTGGAAGTGGCGTACGTCGGCCGCGAGGTAGTAGACGACGGTGGCCAGGAGCGTGCCGAACAGCAGGGTGATCCCCAGGTAGCCGCCGGTGGTGTGCACGTCGTCGCCGGGTTCGACGGCCAGTAGCACGATGCTGAGGATGTCGGCCGCCGACACCGCCACCAGCAGGCCGAAGTCCGCCGATCTGCGGGTCACGACGGCCAGCCGCAGCATCATCACCCACGCCAGGAAGCCGACACTGAACACGCCCATCGCCACGAACACCACGCGCAACAGGACCAGTACCGCGTCGTGCGGCGGCCGCTGCACCGGCTGCGCATGGCCCTGGCCTTGCATGATCGCTCCTGTGTTGCCTGAAGTTCCCTGAAAAGGGCGTACGTGACCGTCCGGCGCCGTCCGCCCGCAGACAACATCGGTCGTGTGATGGTCGCTTCGAGCATATGGCCCGGCACGGACAACCGGTCCGGGTTGTACCGAACCGTTGTCGGACCGACTGCCGGGACGCGCCGGGCATGAATCGATCAATAGGCGATCAGGGATCAGTCGGGCGTGACGGTCCCGTCGGTGAGGCCGTCGTACATTCCGCGCACGAGGTGCTCCCCGAGCCGGTTCGCGTGGCGCAGCGCCCGCTCGAACTCGTCGAGTGCGCGGAAGCGCGCGCCGTAGCGCCGCTGTTCCTCCAAGGGGAGCCGGGGCAGCTGGAGCCGGCGCACGTCCAGCCGGGTCGCGGTGGAGGCATAGCTGCTGGCCTGCCGGTTGTTGGCGGTGCCCCGCAGGAAGCCGGCCAGGAACCACGGGTCGATGGCCGTGCGATCGGAGCGCAGGAGCACAAGGTTGCGCCCCAGGGCGGCGCCCGCCGTCGCATCGTCGATCACGCGCGCCACCGAACCGCCGCCGAGGACCGGTACGACGACGTCGCCCGGCTCGGTCAGCACGGCCTCCTCGTCGCTCTCGGGAAGCGTGCCCGAGGGTGCCGTCGCGGCGAGGACGTCGTGGTCGGTGAGCACGGGCACGCGCGCGTGGCCGCCGTTCCCGCCGGTGCGCAGCACCAGCGCGCCCGCGCGCGCGAGTTCGCCGACCGTGGTGAGCGGCCACCGCGCGGGCGGCGCCTGGCCGGCCGGCGGCGGGGTGAGGTCGGCGGTCAGGCGCAGCGTCACGCCGAACCGTTCGCGGACCGCCGTGAGCTGTTCCGGGCCGTCGGCCACGGCGGCCGGGGGCAGATGGCGGGCGGGGGCGAGGTCCACGTCGTCGTCGAGGAGTTCGATGACCGGCACCGAACGGGCCAGCCCCGGCCGTTCCACCGGCCCCCCGGCGCGCCCGAAGGCACGCCAGGCGTCCAGGACGGCGTCCCGTACCGCCGCCCAGTCCGGACCGCCCCGCCCTTCCCCGGCGAACCTCCCGGTGTCCACGAGCAGCACCTCGGGCGTGGCCGGCGTCCGGTCGGGCCGGCGCAGCACCCACAGGTGCAGCGGGATGCTGTACGGCGGCGCCGCCCCGACCGGGAGCGCGACGAGCGCCCTGAGCGCACCCCGGCGCAGCAGGTCGGCGCGGATCCGGCGCCCGGAACGGCGGGACGCGACGGCCGGCGGCATCAGCAGCACCGCGGTGCCGCCGTCGGCCAGCCGGGCCAGGGCGTGCTGCACCCAGGCCAGTTCCGACTCGGTGCGCGCGGGGAAGCCGTACTCCCAGCGGGCGTCGTAAGCCAGCTCGTCGTGGCCCCAGTTGCGCTCGTTGAACGGCGGGTGGCAGAGCACCGCGTCGGCGCGCAGCTCCGGGTGGGCGTCGGCGCGCAGGGTGTCGCCGGCGGCGCCGTGCACCCCGGCCCGGGAGTGCAGCGCGAGCCGCAGCGCGGTGAGCGCGGCGAGCTCGGGGGCGCTGTCCTGGGAGTAGAGCTCCTGGCCGGGGCGGACGTCCACGGCCCGCAGCAGGGCACCGGTCCCGCAGGCCGGGTCCAGCACGGTGCGGGCGGGGCCGGCCAGGTCGGCCATGAGACCGGCGAGGTCGGACGGGGTGAGCGTGTACTGGCGGGGGTTGGCGTCCAGGTGCCGGCCCAGCAGGAACTCGAAGGCCTGCCGGGCCCCGACCTCGGCGGCCAGCTCGGCGGCGCCGCGCAGGAGCGGGACGGACGGGAGGAGCTGGGGGCCGGTGGGGGTGCGGACGGCGGGGGTGGTGCGGACGGCGGGGGCGGCGGAGGCGACGGTCGGGCCGGGTGCCGTCGGCGCGGTGTTCACAGGGCGGGCGACCGCTTCGGTGTTCACACCCGCTGCGCCGCCGGGCCTGTTCACAGCCTCGGCGGCGCCCGCGGACCGGCCGCTGTGAACCGTGCGCTCCACTGCCCCGCCGAGGCGCGCGGTCAGCACCTGCTCCAGCGCGCCCGGCAGCATCGCGGCCATGCGCTCGTCCGAGCCGGCGCTCACGTCGAGCCAGACGGTGGGGCGTTCGTGGATCAGCAGCAGCGCACAGCCGGCGTGCACCAGCGCCGTCAGCGCGCCCTCGGGATGCCCGGCGAGCTGCTGCCAGACCCGCTCGCGCAGCGGGACCTCGGCGAGTTTGCCCTGGTCGCGCAGCCAGGACTCGACCTCGGTGAGCGCGAAGGACGGACTGGTCTCGGTACCGCCGACCGGCTTGGGGAAGTCGGCGTGCCGGCGGCGCCAGTTGCTGACGGCGGCGCGGCCCACTCCGGCGAGCCGTGCGATACCGGCCGCGGTCACCTCCGTGGCGTTGTCCTGCACGCGGCCTTGCTCCCCTCGTCCCAGGTGCCCAGGTGCCCCTCTGTGCACCGAGCATACCGATGTACACAAGATCTACCCCTTCACGGGCGTGCACACCACACATCATGTAATCCATGTTGACTCGGTTCACAGCCTCTGCTCTTATTGACCCACCACTCCAACCCACCCGAGAAGGACTCCTGATGCGTCTCCCGTCCCGTGCCGTGATGCTGATAGCCGTCGCGGCCCTTCCGCTGGCCCTGACCGCCTGCTCCTCCGGATCCACCGGGGCGACCGCCGACTCCGGTACCGGCACGAGCGCCAAGCCGGCCAAGGCGAAGGACCCCGACTCCGGTCTGCTCACGGGTACCCAGTTGAAGAAGGCGCTGGCGCCCGCCGCGGCCTTCCCGTCCGGGCTCACCCTCGAGTCCGACGGTTCCGCGGACAGCGGTGGCCGGTTCCTCTCCCCGGCCGGCCGCAAGACGGGCAAGCCGGACTGCACCAGGCTGGAGACCACGTCCTGGATCCAGGTGTCGGGCTACAAGGGCGGGGTGTCGTTCGCGCAGAACGGCTACGCGAGCAAGACCGAGGAAGTGGACCAGGAGATCGACGCCTTCCAGGGCGCCACGGCGACCGACGTGATGAAGGCGCTGCGGACCGTGGCCGCGGAGTGCGCCACGTACACGGACACCGACGCACACGCCAAGGTGAAGCTCACCGGCAGCTCCACGGCCGGACTCGGTGACGAGGCCTACACGATGACGCTGACGAGCGGCTACTGGGAGAACGGCACCACGCTGATCGCGGCCCGTTCCGGCGCCTCCGTGGTCACCGTGCTGTCCACTGCGGGCGGCGACAACGGTGCCGCGTCCGCGAAGAAGGTGACGACGACGATCCTGTCGACGCTGAAGAAGTAGGCGCCGCCGGCGGCCTGGTCCGAGCCCGGCGTCGACGCCCCACCACCGTCCCGTTCCCTCTCGTTCCGTTCCCTCTCGTTCCGTTCCCTCTCGTTCCGATCCGTTCCCGTGAAGGATGCCGATGCGCCTGACGTCCCGCCCCGCCGGCCGGGCGGCCGCCGGGGAAACCGCCGTACGAGAACGGGGCGTGCCCGGAACACCGCTGCGTGCCGGGCTCGTTCTCGGCCTGCTGCTCGGGTTCTACGTGCTGGCCCTGCTCCTCCTCGTCGCGCTGGCGGTCCTGGACGTCTTCCTGGCCCGGGGCGGGAGCTTCACCGTCATGGCCGTCGAGGGCTACCTCGGCTCGCTGGCGATCGCCTGGTGCGTGGTGCGGGTCGTCCTGCTCAGCCGCGGCCCCGGTGACGGGCAGGACGAGGTGCCCGGCGTGTCACTGGCGCCGCGGGAACAGCCGGAGCTGTGGCGGCGCGTGCGGGAGCTGGCCGAGCGGGTGGGCACCCGGCCGCCCACGGAGATCCGGGTGATCCCGGGGGCCAATGCCATGGTGCGGGAGGACGCCCGGTGGCTCGGGCTGGTCGCGGGCGAACGGCGGCTCTTCCTCGGCGTCGCCCTGCTGATCGGCCTGCCGGACGACGAACTGGACGCCGTGCTCGCGCACGAACTGGGCCACTACGCGCACGACGACACCCGGCTGGGCGGCCTGCTCTGGGCGCTGCACGGCAGACTGCTGCACACCACGCACACGTTGCGGCAGCGGGCCGCGCGTGAGGAGGCCGAGGAGAAGGCGAGGGCCGCCGCGCGGGCCGCCCGGCGCCGGGCGGCCGGCAAGCCGCCACCGGTGAAGCGGGAGCCGACGCGGGGCCCGGACCACTACCTGGCCCTCGTCTTCTCCGCGTACGCCCGGCTCTGTCTGCGCCTGACCGAGGCCGTCAGCCGCCGGCAGGAGTACGCGGCCGACCTCGTGGCCGCCCGGATCGCCGGACGGGACACCACGGCCGCCGCGCTGCGCCGCATCCCCGCGCTCGACGCCGCCGACGATCTCTACCTGCGCGAGTACGCCCTGATGGGCCGGGACGCCGGACTGCTGCCGCCGGAAGGGCAGTTCCACGGCGGGCTCGCCCTCCTGCTCGCGGACCCCGCACGCCGGGCGGAACTGGAAGCGTGGGCCCGCAGGCCGCTCCCGGAGGTGATTCCCGAGGAGAGGTCTCCGTACGACAGCCACCCGCCCACGGCCGACCGCATCGCGGTGCTGGAGGCACTCCCCGACGACGGACGCACCGCCACGCTCCCCCGGCGCCCCGCCCTCACGCTGCTCCGGGAGCCGGACCGCCTCCTCGCCGGACTGGAACGAGCCGTACTGGGCCGGGAGACGCTGTCCTGGCGGCGGGTGCCCTGGGCGGAACTGCCCGCGCAGACCCGGCGCGGGAGCTGGGCGCGGGAAGCGGGGCCGCTGCTGGGGGCCATGGCCCAGGCGGCCGGCGCGAGAGGCGTCGCCGTATCCGGAGTGACGCACCCCGACCACCCCGACCACCCCGACCACCTCGGCCACCTCGGCCGTCTTCTGGACCTGATCGACCACGGCCTGCTGTACGACGTCGCCGACCGGCTGCCCAGGTCGGAGCAGGCCGGCCGGAGCAGTGGCCGCGCGGCACGCGAGTTCGCCCGGACGGCCTTCCGCTCGGCCCTGCGGCAAATGGCCTTGCTCACCGCGCTGGACACCGGGCTGTGCCGGTGGGAGCTGTGCTGGTCCGGGCCCCCGGTCCGGGCGGTGGCGCCCGTACAGTTCGCCGAGGCGCTGGAGGAGGCCCTGGACCACGCGGTCGCCGATCCGCCCGGCACAGGCCCTCTGCGGGCCCTGCTGTCCGGCGGCGGCCGTGCTCCGACGGCTTCTTGGGCCGCCCCTTCGGCGGTCCCTTCGACGGTCCCTTCGGCCGCCTACCAGCCCGCCTGTCCGCCCGCCCATCCACCCGCCTCTTCCGGCGGCCCCTACCCGAAAGACCCGGTATGAACGTCCTGATCGACATAGCCGGCGCCGGCGTCCTCGCCTACGCGGCCGTCACCGTCCCGCGCAACGCCCGCAAGGCGCGGGCGCTCCGGGCGGAGGCGAAGGCCAAGGCGCCGGTCAACATCGACCCCGCCAAGTACGGGCTGGTGCCCGCCGCTCAGCTCGACAGCCGTTTCGCGGGCCCCGACCCCGAGGCCGACGCGGTCGCGCAGGCCGCCCTCGCCGGTGACTGGCGGCGGGCCGCCGCCTACCTGGCCGGGGCGGGCCGGGACTGGGACCTGCGGTGGTACCGGCTCGGCATCCTCACCCACGCCGCCGCCGAGGACGACACCTGGCTCAAGGCGTGGCGGACCGAGTACCCCGGCGATCCGGCCGCCGCCCTGGTGCACGCCGACGCGCTGGTCGTGCTCGCGGGCACCGTACGCGGTGCGAAGCTGGCGAAGCACACCACGGCGGAGCAGTTCGAGGGCTTCCACCGGCTGCTGGCCGAGGCGCTGCCCGCCTGCCAGGAGGCCGCCTGGATGGCACCCGAGGACCCCTGCCCCTGGATCGCGCAGCTCACCATCGCGCGGGGACTCAGCTGGTCGAACAACGACTTCCGGGCGCTGTGGGCCGAGGTCGGCGCACGCGATCCGCACCACTTCGGGGCGCACATGAGCGCTTTGCAGTACTGGTGTGCCAAGTGGAGCGGTTCGCACGAACTGATGTACGCGTTCGCCGAGCAGGCCGCGGCCTCCGCGCCGCAGGGCAGCCTGCTGTCCGTACTGCGCCTCTACGGGCTGATGGAGCACGCGTCCCGGGAGCCCAAGGCGCCCGTGTACAACCAGCCGTTCGTGCAGGCGGCCGTGGACGCCACGCTGGACGCCGTGGACCGGGCGCCGGCCGGGCACCACCGGCTGCCGACGGTGCGGCACCTGCTGGCGGACACCCTGTTCCAGACGGATCGGTACGCGGAGGCCGTCGAGCAGTTCCGGGCGGTCGGCGGATACGTCGGCAGCCCGCCGTGGTCGTACTCCGCCGACCCGGTCAAGGCGTTCGTCTTCGCCCGCACCAACACCTTCGTGGCCTGGGAGAAGGCGGGCCGCCCCGCCCCTCCGCCGCGCGGCCGCGCCCTGGGGTACTGACGCACGCGGCGGGGGCGGGGCCGGTTCAGCGCGCCTTGAAGCGTGACGGCGCCTTGGTCGGGTTGCCGCCCGAGGGGAGTTCCTGGCCCGCGCAGGTGGTGAGGACCTTCTTCATCGCGGCCTTCTCGGCGGCGGTGACCCACAGGCCGTACTTCTTCTTCACGGCGACCTGCGCGGCGACGTAGGTGCAGCGGTAGGACTTGTCGGGCGGCAGCCAGGTGGCGGTGTCGCCGTCGCCCTTGCCGCGGTTGGCGCTCGCGTCGACGGCGAGGAGGTTGAGCGGGTCGTTGGCCAGGGCTATGCGCTTGCTGGCGTCCCAGTACTTGGCGCCCGTCTGCCAGGCGTCCGAGAGCGCGACGAGGTGGTCTATGTCGACCAGGCTGCGACCGCGCTTGTAGGTGATCTCCTTGCCGGAGTAGGGGTCCGGCTCCAGCACGCCGGAGGAGACCTTGCAGTCGCCGTCGGTGAACTTCACCTCCTTGAGGTCGCGCCTGAGTATGTCGTCCCGGGTGTCACAGGAGTTGGAGTCGGTGTCCGCCCAGGCGGAGCCGAACTTCTCCCGGGAGTAACCGGTCTTCGGCGCCCGGCCCTTGACGGTCAGCGAGTCGGCGGCCGTCAGGGCCGCTCCGCCGCCGCCTCCCGCGCCCTGGGCTCCCGAACTCCCCTTGTCCTGCAGGTCCTTGCAGCCGGCCACCGCGAAGATCACGACGATCGCCAGGACCGCCCCGTCCCTCAGACGCGCCACGTGCGCCCCCTCATTTCTTGCCCCTGTCCGCCTCCGCACGGGCGGATTTCTGCTGGTCCCACGGTAACCGCCGCACGGTTCGGCCCAGATAGGGTGCAAAAGGATGCATACCCATAACTCGCTCTTGTCGGCAGCCGATTGACGCCCGGGGCGAAGCTCGGGCCGCACGTCTTCGCGCCCGCTCACTCCCCGCCGCGACCGAATGCCCCCGATGATGCACCTCACACCTACGAGGGGGGACTTGACCTTGACGCCGGTGTCAGGGTCCGACGATTCCGGCATGAGCGAGAACCTTCGCACCCAGGCCCCCCGTACCGTCGTCGTCACCGGTGCCGGCACCGGCATCGGCCGCGCCACGGCGCGCGCGTTCGCCGCCGAGGGCGCGCACGTGGTCGCCGTCGGCCGCCGGCCGGGCCCGCTCTCCGAAACCGCCGACGGACACCCCGGGATCACCGCGCTGCCCGCGGACATCACCGCCGAGGACGGGCCCGGCACCGTCGTACGGACGGCCTTGGAGCGCTACGGCCGTCTCGACGTGCTCGTCCACAACGCGGCGGTCGTCACCGCCGGCTCCCTGCGCACCTACACCCGCGCGGCCGTCCGGCCGCTGCTGGAGACGAACCTGATCGCTCCCGTGCTGCTCACCCAGGCCGCGCTCCCGGCGCTGGAGGAGAGCCGGGGTGTCGTGGTCAACGTGACGACGGCCGTCGGCCAGCGTGGCTGGCCGACCGGCAACTCCCTGTACGCGGCGGGAAAGGCCGCCCTCGAAGTGCTCACCCGCAGCTGGGCCGTCGAACTGGCCCCGCACGGGATCCGGGTGGTCGCGGTGGCCCCGGGCGCGATCGAGACACCGATCGCCGACCACTCCGGGACACCCCGGAGCAGCGGGCCGCCCTGCGCAAGTGGCAGCTCGACCACACCCCGCTCGGCCGGATCGGCCGTCCCGAGGAGGTCGCCTGGGCCATCACCCGGCTCGCCTCGCCGCAGGCGTCGTTCGTGACCGGCGTGGTGCTGCCGGTGGACGGCGGGGCGGTCGCCTCCTGATCCCGGCGTCCCGACGTCCCGGCGTCCCGACGTCCCGATCTCCCGGCGTCCGAGGGCGCCCGTCAGACCGTCTCGCCCGCCTCGCGCAGCGCCGCCGCCAGTCGCTCGCGTACCTCCGTCTGTGCCGCTATCCGCGCGTCCAGGACGGCCAGCCGGTCCCGGGCGATCCGCAGGCCCCGCGCCGAGGCGCGACCGGCGCTGACCTCGCCGTCCAGGCAGGGCAGGAAGGCCCGGACGTCGTCCAGGGTGAGGCCTGCCGCCAGCAGCCGGCGGATGTTGCGGACGCGTACGGCCGTACGGGCGTCGTACGCGCGATAGCCGTTGGCGGCGCGTGCGGAGGTGATCAGGCCCGCCTGTTCGTAGTGGCGCAGGGCCCGCGGTGTCGATCCGGTCGCCCGCGCCAGCTCACCGATCCGCACGTCCCGCGTCCCCGTCCCCCGCCACCTCGTCCCCCGTCACGACCCCAGGATCGAGGCGAGGAACTCCCCGACCCAGCCCAGCAGTTCCCGGCCGACCAGCGGCTTGCCGCCCACCTTCGCGGTCTTCGGGCGCGGTACCAGTACCTGGTGGACGGCCGGCTTGATGACGGTCCCGGGGTACAGGCGCTTGACCCGCAGCTCCTGCGACTCGCGCAACTCCACTGGTGCGAAGCGGATGTTGGTGCCCTGCAGGACGATCTCGCCGACTCCGCAGGCGCGGGCGAGCATCCGCAGTCCGGCGACCAGCAGCAGGTTCTCCACCGGCTCGGGCAGCTTGCCGTAGCGGTCGGTGAGTTCCTCGCGGACCGCCCTGATGTCCTCCTCCGAGTTGGCGGAGGCGATGGAACGGTAGGCCTGGAGGCGCAGCCGCTCGCCGGGCGCGTAGTCGTGCGGGACGTGCGCGTCGACGGGCAGCTCGATCTTGACCTCCAGCGGCGGCTCCTCCTCGATCCCGCCGGTCTCCAGCTGCCGCCGGTAGTCCGCGACGGCCTCGCCGACCATGCGCACGTACAGGTCGAAGCCGACGCCCGCGATGTGCCCGGACTGCTCGCCGCCGAGCAGGTTTCCGGCGCCGCGGATCTCCAGGTCCTTCATCGCCACGTACATGCCCGCGCCCATCTCGGTGTGCTGGGCGATGGTGGCGAGCCGTTCGTGCGCGGTCTCGGTCAGCGGCTTCTCCGGCGGGTACAGGAAGTACGCGTAGCCGCGCTCGCGGCCCCGGCCGACGCGGCCGCGCAGCTGGTGCAGCTGGGAGAGGCCGAAGGTGTCGCCGCGTTCGACGATGAGCGTGTTGGCGTTGGAGATGTCGATGCCGGACTCGACGATCGTGGTCGAGACGAGGACGTCGAACTTCTTCTCCCAGAAGTCGACGACGACCTGTTCGAGGGCCGACTCCGACATCTGGCCGTGGGCGGTCGCGATGCGCGCCTCGGGGACGATCTCACGCAGCCTGGCCGCCGCGCGGTCGATGGACTCCACCCGGTTGTGGATGTAGAAGACCTGGCCCTCGCGCAGCAGTTCACGGCGGATGGCGGCGCCGATCTGCTTCTCCTCGTACGGCCCGACGAAGGTGAGCACCGGGTGCCGCTCCTCCGGGGGCGTGGTGATCGTCGACATCTCGCGGATGCCGGTGACCGCCATCTCCAGGGTGCGCGGGATCGGGGTGGCGGACATGGTCAGTACGTCGACGTTGGCGCGCAGCTTCTTCAGCTGTTCCTTGTGCTCGACGCCGAAGCGCTGCTCCTCGTCGACGATGACCAGGCCGAGGTCCTTGAACTTGGTCTCCGTGGAGAAGAGGCGATGGGTGCCGATGACGACGTCGACCGCGCCCTCCTTGAGGCCCTCCAGGGTCGACTTCGCCTCGGTGTCGGTCTGGAACCGGGAGAGGGCCTTCACGCTCACCGGGAACTGCGAGTACCGCTCGGAGAACGTCCCGAAGTGCTGCTGCACCAGCAGGGTGGTGGGGACCAGGACGGCGACCTGCTTGCCGTCCTGTACGGCCTTGAAGGCGGCCCGTACGGCGATCTCGGTCTTGCCGTAGCCGACGTCGCCGCAGACCAGGCGGTCCATGGGGACGGACTTCTCCATGTCCTCCTTGACCTCGGCGATGGTGGTGAGCTGGTCGGGGGTCTCCGCGTACGGGAAGGCGTCCTCCAGTTCGCGCTGCCAGGGCGAGTCGCCGGCGAAGGCGTGGCCGGGGGCGGCCATGCGCGCGCTGTAGAGCTTGATCAGGTCGGCGGCGATCTCCTTGACGGCCTTCTTGGCGCGCGCCTTGGTCTTCGTCCAGTCCGCGCCGCCCAGGCGGTGCAGGGTGGGGGCCTCGCCACCGACGTACTTGGTGATCTGCTCCAGCTGGTCGGTGGGGATGTACAGCCGGTCGCCGGGCTGGCCGCGCTTGGCGGGGGCGTACTCGACGACCAGGTACTCGCGGGTGGCGCCCTGCACGGTGCGCTGCACCATCTCGATGTAGCGGCCGACGCCGTGCTGCTCGTGCACGATGTAGTCGCCCGGCTCCAGGCTGAGCGGGTCGATGGTCTTGCGGCGGCGGGCCGGCATCCGGGCGCCGTCCTTGCCGGCCGCCTTCTGGCCGGACAGGTCGGTCTCGGTGAGGACGGCGAGCCTGAGCGCAGGGTCGACGAAGCCGTAGTCGATCGAGCCGCACGACACGTGCACGACCGAGGGGCTCAGCTCTCCCAGGTCGACGTCGAGGCGGGCCGCGATGCCCTCGGCGCCGAGCACCTCGACGGTGCGGGAGGCGGGGCCGTGGCCCTCGGTGACGAACACCGTGCGCCAGCCGTCGGCCAGCCAGCCCTTGGTGTCGGCGAGCGCCTTCGCGGTGTCGCCGCGGTAGGTCTCGGGGGCGTGCATGCCCAGCTTGAGGGTGTCGGCCGCCCCCGCCGCGTCAGCGGCATACGTGAACGACTCGTCCGCCGCGAACGGCGACACCGACCACCACATCATGTCCCGCTCGCGCGCGCGGTCGCGGACGTCCGCGATCGACCACAGGGAGGCCGCGCCGACGTCGATGGGGGCCTCGCCGCCGCCCGCGGTGGCCGCCCAGGAGGCCTGCAGGAACTCCTGCGACGTGGCGACGAGGTCGGCGGCACGCGTACGCACCCGCTCCGGGTCGCACACGACGGCCATCGCGCCCTTGGGCAGCACGTCGAGCAGCAGTTCCATGTCGTCGACCAGGACCGGGGCGAGGGACTCCATGCCCTCGACCGCGATCCCCTCGGCGATCTTGTTGAGCAGTTCGCCCAGCTCGGGGTGGGCCTCGGCGAGGGCACGCGCGCGTGCGCGGACGTCGTCGGTCAGCAGCAACTCGCGGCAGGGCGGTGCCCACAGGCCGTGCTCGGCGACCTCCAGGGAGCGCTGGTCGGCGACCTTGAAGTAGCGGATCTCCTCGACGTCGTCGCCCCAGAACTCGACGCGCAGGGGGTGTTCCTCGGTGGGCGGGAAGACGTCCAGGATGCCGCCGCGGACGGCGAACTCGCCGCGCTTCTCGACGAGCTCCACGCGCGCGTAGGCGGCGGCCGCGAGGGCTTCCACGACCTCGTTCAGATCGGCGGTCTGCCCGGTGCGCAGCGCCACCGGCTCCAGGTCGCCGAGGCCCTTGACCTGCGGCTGGAGCACGGATCGGACGGGCGCGACGACGACGGAGACCGGGCCGGTCTCGGGGTCGTCGGGGCGGGGGTGGGCGAGGCGGCGCAGAACGGCGAGGCGGCGGCCGACGGTGTCGCTGCGGGGGCTGAGCCGCTCGTGCGGGAGCGTCTCCCAGGAGGGGTACTCGGCCACGCCCTCCGACGGCAGCAGGGTGCGCAGGGCCGCGGCGAGGTCCTCGGCCTCGCGGCCGGTGGCGGTGACCGCGAGCACGGGGCGGCCGGCCTCGCGGGCCAGGGCGGCGACCGCGAGGGGGCGGGCCGCGGGGGGGCCGACCAGGTCGACGTGCATGCGGTTGCCGTCCGCGGCCGCCTTGATCGCTTCCGCGAGGGCGGGGTCCTTGACGACGACGTCGAGCAGACCGTGCAGGCTCATTCAGGCGGCTTTCGTCGGGGGGTGGGCAACGCGAAGTGCCCGGCGCGGGCTGCGACCGGGGGGTCTCCAGCGTACGACTACGCGGGCGCGGGTGCCGGGGCTGTGGATAACCTCCGTCGCCCTGTGAGGTGCCGTGCGTCGCGGTGGCCGTACCAGGGGGCTCCGCCCCCTGGACCCCCGAAGCCTATGCCCACCCACCACCCGACTCGGCGAATCGAGAAGCGGGACTCGAAAGACAGACTCCAAAGACAAATTCGACAGACAAATTCCACAGACGAAGACACGCCCACCACCCGACTCGGGCAATCGAGACGCCGGGCACGACGGACACGAAGGACGAAGACGTGTGCCCGGCGCCGGGGTCCCTCAGGACTCCCGGCGCCGGGCGTTCCCCCGCAACCCCCGTATGCGGTGGTCTCCTCGGTTGGTTCAGTCCGTCGCGATCGCGTTCAGGACGTTCATGCGGCCCGCGCGGAACGCGGGGATCAGGGCGGCGAACAGGCCCACGAAGGCGGAACCGACGAAGACCCCGATGATCGTCGGCCAGGGGATCTCCAGGACCTTCAGGCCCTGCAGGGCGAGCAGCTTCTGGGCCGTGGCGCCCCAGCCCATGCCGAGGCCCAGACCCAGCAGGGCACCGAAGAGGGCGATCACCACCGACTCCATGCGGATCATGCGGCGCAGCTGGCGGCGGGAGAGGCCGATGGCCCGCATGAGGCCGATCTCGCGGGTCCGCTCGACCACCGAGAGGGCGAGGGTGTTCACGACACCGAGGACCGCGACGATGATCGCCAGGGCGAGCAGGCCGTAGATCAGGTTCAGCAGCTGGCCGATCTGGTCCTTGAGCGCCTGCTTGTAGTCGGTCTGGTCGCGCACGGTGTACTGCGGGTAGTCGTGGAGGGCGGTCTTGAGCGCCTTGTAGGCGCTGTCCTGCCGCCCGTCCTTGGCGGTGGCGAAGACCAGGTCGTCGAGCGGCATCTTGGCGGCCGGCACGTACTTGGCGAGCGTGGTGATGTTCGTGTACTTGGAGCCGGCGTCGATGAGGCCGTCGCTGCTGGTGATCGCCCGGACCGTGAGGTGGGCCGTGCGGCCGTCCTTGAACCTGACGGAGATCTTCGAGCCGAGGTGGATGCCGTGCGCCTCGGCGAACTTGTCGTACACGGACATCGAGTCGGGCAGGTAGGCGTCCTTGAGATCACCGGCGACGGTCTTGGTGCGCAGGTCGGTCGCGTACGTCGGGTCGGCCGCCGTGATGTCGGTGTCCTTCAGGGTCTTGCCGTCGGGCGTGGTGTAGTCGGCCGTGGTGGTGCGGTACTCGGTGACGCGCGCGAGTCCCGGTACGTCCTTGACGGCCTTGACCGCCTGCGGGGTGATCCGCTGGCCGCTGTCGGACTGGATGATGAAGTCCGTGCCGACGGTCTTGTCGAGTTGGTCGCTCGCGGAGGCGACCATGGAGGAGCCGACCACGGAGAGACAGGCGACGAGTGCCAGTCCGATCATCAGGGCGGCGCCGGTGGCGCCGGTGCGGCGCGGGTTGCGCAGCGCGTTGCGTTCGGCCATGCGCCCGACGGGGCCGAACATCCGCAGCAGGACGGCGCCCAGGACCCGTACGACAGCGCCCGCCAGCAGCGGTCCGATGACGACGAACCCGATGAGGGAGAGGACGATGCCGAGGCCGAGCCAGGCCGAGCCCTCCTTGGCCTGCTCGGTGGCCGAGGCCAGATAGAGGCTGTAGCCGCCCGCGCCGGTCAGCACCAGGCCGACCAGGGCGCGTATGCGGCCCGCCCTGGCGTCGGCGGGGGCGCCCGCGTCGCGCAGCGCGGCCATCGGGGAGACCTTGCCGGCGCGGCGCGCGGGCAGGTAGGCGGCGAGGACGGTGACGACGACGCCGAGGAGCAGGCCGAACACCGGGGTCGTCCAGGCGACCGTCAGATCACTGGTCGACAGGTGCATGCCCATGGAGCCCATCAGCTTCATCAGGCCGACCGCGATGCCGACGCCCGCGCCGACGCCCAGGATCGAGCCGGCCACGCCGAGCAGCAGGGCCTCGACGAGCACGGACCGGTTGACCTGGCCGCGGCTGGAGCCGACGGCCCGCATCAGGCCGATCTCGCGGGTGCGCTGGGCGACCAGCATCGAGAAGGTGTTGATGATCAGGAAGATGCCGACCAGGAAGGCGATCCCGGCGAAGCCGAGCATCGCGTACTTCATGACGCTCAGGAAGCTCTCGACGTCCTTCTGGTTGGCGTCGGCGGTCTCCTTGGCGGTCTGCACCTTGTAGGCGGAGCCGAGTTCGCCGATCACGTTCTTCTTCAGCTGCGGGTCGGTCACCCCGGCCGCGGCCGTCACGTTGACATTGGTGAAGACGCCGGTCTGCCCGACGAGCGCCTGCTGGGCGGTCCTGGTGTCCAGGTAGAAGATCGCGGCACCGGGGTTGGTGACGGTGAAGTCGGCGATGCCGGAGATCTTCGCGGTGTGCGTGCCCACCGCGCTGATGACGGCGAGTTCGTCGCCGAGCTTCAGGTGGTGCTTGTCGGCGGTGTCGGCGTCGACCATGATCTGGCCGGAGTTCTCCGGCGCCGCACCGGAGGTGATCTTCATGGTGCGGGCGTCGTTGGAGTTCCAGCTGCCGACGATGGTCGGCGCGCCGCTGGACGGCGACAGGCTGTCCTTGTCGGCGTTCACGACGGTCACGGACGTCGAGAAGACCGTCCCCTCGGCCGCCTTGACGCCGGCCGCCGCGCGGACCTTGCCGACCACCGAGGCCGGCATGACCGGCGGCCTGCCGTTGTCGGAGGTCGTCTGTCCGGTGTCGGAGGCGCCCTTGGCGCTGACCGTGACGTCGGACGAGGTAGCCGCGAACAGCTTGTCGAACGTCGTGTTCATGGTGTCGGTGAACACCAGCGTGCCGCACACGAACGCCACCGACAGCAGGACGGCGACCGCCGACAGGGCCATGCGCCCCTTGTGCGCGAAGAAGTTGCGCATCGAGGTCTTCATGACGGTCATGACGTACGCCCCCGCGCGTCGAAGTCCTTCATGCGGTCCAGGACGGTGTCCGCGGTCGGCTTGAACATCTCGTCGACGATCCGGCCGTCGGCGAGGTAGAGCACGCGGTCCGCGTAGGAGGCGGCGACCGGGTCGTGCGTGACCATCACGATCGTCTGGCCCAGCTCGTCCACGGAGCGGCGCAGGAAGCCGAGGACCTCCGCGCCCGCGCGGGAGTCGAGGTTTCCGGTCGGCTCGTCACCGAAGATGATCTCGGGGCGCGCGGCGAGGGCGCGGGCCACGGCCACGCGCTGCTGCTGACCGCCCGAGAGCTGTGTGGGGCGGTGCTTGAGCCGGTCCGCGAGCCCCACGGTCTCCACCACGCGCCCCAGCCACTCCTTGTCGGGCTTCCGCCCGGCGATGTCCATGGGGAGCGTGATGTTCTCCAGCGCGTTCAGCGTCGGCAGCAGGTTGAACGCCTGGAATATGAAACCGATCCGGTCCCGGCGCAGCTTCGTGAGCTTCTTGTCCTTCAGGCCGGTGATCTCGGTGTCGTCCAGGTAGATCTGACCGCTCGTCACGGTGTCGAGCCCGGCGAGGCAGTGCATCAGAGTGGACTTCCCGGACCCCGAGGGGCCCATGATCGCGGTGAACTGCCCCCGCGCGATGTCCACGTCGACATGGTCCAGGGCGACGACACGGGTCTCTCCGGCCCCGTACGCCTTGACGACCTGCCGCGCCCGCGCGGCAACGGCCGTACGCCCTCCAGTACCCCCGTGCCTGGGAATGGTCACAGCCGATGTCACGGTATGTCTCCTAAGTCGGTCAGCAAATGAGCAGCACTGTGCTGCGCCTTGCTGCGAAGCGGTTGGTACGCCGATGAGTCTGTCCGCACGCGGGCCTGTCCCGCGCTGGTGCGAAGCCCCGTCTTTCCGGGGGGAAAACCCCACCCCCGCCGGTTCGGTCAACCACCCCCGGCGGCGTAAGACCAGGTTAAGGACGGGCGGGGTGCCGTCTCCTCCTCCGGCGGTACGAACCCTCCCCGAGCCGTAGTACGGAGAACCCCCTAGGGGACGTCCACCGCCGGGTGGAGCCTTTCTCGGGGTTGCGCTCCACCCACCGGCCCAGGCAGCGTCCACCCTCCCGTCGCGGGAGGGTCAAGTCGCCGTGCACTCCGGCCAGGTGGCTACGGACTTCCACCTGGTGGACGCGTACTCCCGCCGTGCCGGAGCGGATGGGAAGCTGTCGTACGCGACATAGATACATGAGGAACACATCGGGAGGGGATCCGGCGTGGGGAACACGAAACCCGCGATACGCACGGCGGGACGCGAGGCCGCGACGGGCCGACGGGGGGCCGTGGTGGCCGCCCTGATGCTCGCCATGGCGCTGGCGGCACTCGACTCCACCGTCGTCTCCACCGCCGTACCCCAGATCGTCGGCGACCTCGGCGGCTTCTCGGTCTTCTCCTGGCTCTTCTCCGGCTACCTGCTGGCCGTCACCGTGACGCTGCCGGTGTACGGCAAGCTCTCCGACACCTTCGGCCGCAAGCCGGTGCTGGTCGCGGGCGCCGCGGTGTTCCTGCTGGGGTCGCTGCTGTGCGCGGTCGCCTGGAACATGGCCGCGCTGATCGCGTTCCGGATCGTGCAGGGCCTCGGCGGCGGGGCGCTGCAGGGCACCGTGCAGACCCTCGCGGCCGACCTGTACCCGCTGAAGGAACGCCCGAAGATCCAGTCGAAGCTGTCCACGGTGTGGGCGGTGTCGGCAGTCGCCGGGCCGGGGCTCGGCGGGGTGCTGGCCGCGTACGCGGACTGGCGGTGGATCTTCCTCGTCAACCTGCCGATCGGCGCGGCCGCGCTCTGGCTGATAGTGCGTCACCTCCACGAGCCGAAGCGCGCGCCGCGCACGCCCCCGCGGGTGGACTGGGCGGGTGCGCTGGCGGTCTTCGCGTGCGGGGGCGTACTGCTGACGGCGCTCGTGCAGGGCGGGGTGGCGTGGGCGTGGTGGTCCGCGCCGTCGTGCGCGCTGTTCGCCACCGGGTTCGCACTGGTGGGGCTCGTGGTGTGGATCGAGCGCCGGGCGGCGGAGCCGATCATCCCGGGGTGGGTGTGGCGGCGCCGTACGATCGCGGCCGTCAACCTCGCGCTCGGCGCGCTCGGCCTGCTGATGGTGGCGCCGACGGTGTTCCTGCCGACGTATGCGCAGTCGGTCCTCGGGCTCGCGCCGGTGGCCGCCGGGTTCGTGCTGTCGGTCTGGACGCTGAGCTGGCCGATCTCCGCGGCCCTCAGCCAGCACGTGTACCGGCGGATCGGCTTCCGCGACACCGCGCTGCTCGGCATCGGCGCGGCCGCGCTGATCCTGTTCGCGTTCCCCTTCCTGCCCTACCCGGGGTCGGCCTGGCAGCCGACGCTGCTGATGCTCCTGCTCGGCGGCGCGCTGGGCCTGTTCCAGCTGCCGCTGCTGGTGGGTGTGCAGTCGACGGTGGGCTGGGAGGAGCGGGGCACGACGACCGCGTCGGTGCTGTTCTGCCGGCAGACCGGCCAGACGATCGGGGCGGCGGTGTTCGGGGCGGTCGCCAACGGGGTGCTGGCGGCCCGGCTGGGCGGCGCGGGCGACCTCGACTCCGTCACGCGCGCGCTGGACGACGGAACGGTCCCCGAGGCCACCCGGCACGCCGTCGCGGCCGCGGTCCACGCGGTGTACTTCGGGGCGGCATGCGCGGCGGCGGTGGCGTTCGTGGTGCTCCTGTCGGTGGCACCGCGACGCTTCCCGGTCCTCAAAGACTGACTCCCGTCCCGGCGTTAACGCGGGTAACACCCGAGGTCAGACACGTTCGCGTGAAGTAAGCGCATACCGGCCGGCCAGTTGCCGAAAATGGCCGCGCACCCCGGATACCTGCGAGTAACGTGCGTCCCCCGCTCCCTCCTCTCCCTGCGGTCCGCCGCCACGGACCCGAGCCATGCAAGGAGCACCGGGATGTCCTACGACCCTTCCATGCCTTCCCCACCCGAGCCGCCAGACCTCACCTACCCCTGGCAGCCGCTGCCGCCTCAGCCGCCGAGACCCCGGCACGTACCCCACCGGGAGCCGGTCGGGCACCACAGCGACCTGCGGGTGCTGCGCGGCGCCTACCGCCTCCAGCGGCGCACCGCGACCCTCACCGCGCTCGGCTACTTCACGCTCTTCCTGGTGCTGTCGGCGTTCGCCCCGCGCGTGATGACGAGCACGGTCGCCGACGGCGTACCCGCGGGACTGCTCCTCGCACTCCTCCAGCTCCCCGTCACCTGGCTGGCGATCGCCCTCTACGAGCACACCGCGCGCCGCCACGTCGACCCGCTCGCCGACCGCATCCGCAGGACCGCGGAACTGGACGCCAGGCGCGGGGCCGCACGGTGACCGGCTTCGGCGGCTCCGCCCAGTCCATGTCCCTGGTCGCCTTCACCGTCGTCGCCACGCTCACCCTTCTGCTGTGCGTGCTGACCGGCCCGGACCGCGACGACCTCGACGAGTTCTACACCGGCTACGGCTCCCTCTCCCCGCTGCGCAACGGCCTGGCCATCGCCGGCGACTACATCTCGGGGGCCGGCGCCCTCGCCGGCGCCGGGGTGATCGCCCTGTGCGGCTACGACGGCGTCGTCCTCGCCCTCAGTACAGCCCTGTCGCTGATGCTGCTGATGTTCCTGCTGGCCGAACCGCTGCACAACGCGGGCCGGTTCACCATGGGCGACGCGCTGGCCCGCCGGATGCCCGGCCGGTCGGTACGGATCGCGGCCTGCGCGGTGACCATCGCCGCCCTGCTGCCGCTGATGCTGGTCCAGCTGGCCGGCGCCGGCCAGCTGATGGCCTTCGTCCTCGGCTTCTCCAACGAGACCGTGCAGACCGGCTGTGTCATCGGCCTCGGCGCCCTGATGATCAGCTACGCGGCCATCGGCGGCATGAAGGGCACCGCCCTCATCCAGATCCTCAAGATCGTGACCCTGCTCGGCTCCGGCACCGTCGTGGCCCTGCTGGTCCTGCACCGCTTCGACTGGGACCCGGGCGCCCTGCTCACCGCGGCGGCCAGGGGCAGCGGCGCCGGAACCGCCTACCTGCGCTCCGGCCTCCAGTTCACCGGCGGTCCCGCGCCCCGCCTGGACATGATCAGCTCGGAGCTGACCGTCGTCCTCGGCGGCGCCTGCCTGCCGCACATCACCATGCGCATGTACACCGCCTCCAGCGCCCGCCAGGTCCGCCGGTCGATGTCCTGGGCGGTGTCGTGCGTGGCCCTGTTCGTGCCGGTCGTCAGCGTCGTCGGCTTCGGCGCCACCGCCCTGGTCGGCCGCGCCGCCATCGTCGCCGCCGACCCGCAGGGCAACACCGCCTACCTGCTGGGCGCCCGCGCGGCGTTCGGAACCGACGTCTCGACGGCGGAGACCCTGCTCTTCACCACCGTCACCGCGGCGATCTTCCTGACCCTGCTCGCCTCCGTCGCCGGCATGATCCTCGCCTGCGCCAACTCCCTCGCCCACGACGTCTTCGCGACCCGCGTCCAGGACATGCCGGCCCGCCGCGAGATGACCCTGGCCCGCGTCTCCGCGCTCGCCATAGGAGTCCCCACGATCCTGCTGGCGACCCTGGTGCAGCACCACAGCCTGCAGCCCCTGATCACCCTCTCCTTCTGCCTCGGCGCCTCCGCCCTCGCCCCGGCCCTGGTCTACGGCCTCTTCTGGCGCCGTTACACCCGCACCGGCCTGCTGTGCACACTCGTCGGCGGCACCCTCACCGTGCTGCTCCTGATGCCCGGCACGAACCTGGTCTCGGGCTCGCCGGGCGCCGCCTTCCCGCACGCCGACTTCAACTGGTTCCCCTTCACCACCACCGGCCTCGTCTCCATCCCCGCCGGATTCCTCCTGGGCTGGCTGGGGACGGTCGCCTCCGGCCGGCGCAGGGCCGCGGAGCAGCGACGGCAGTACGAGGCCGTGGAGGGGTGGATCCTCGCGGGGGCGGTGCGGAGAGGAAGCTGAGCGCTCCGCGGGAAGTGCCGCAGGCGCTCCGCCCGAAAGTGCCGCTATGCGTTGTCGGTCGGCTGCGGCGCCGTCGTGGCTGGTCGCGCCCACGCGGCGGTAGCCGCATATGGATACAGCCCCGCGCCCCTTTCGGGGCGCTTCCGCGGCCCCGCTTGGGCGGAGCCAAGGGGGCGCGGGGCGCTATTCCGCCGCCGCGCGCCCCGTCAGGGACATGAGGCTGTCCCGCATGTGGTCCATGTGCGCCTGGACGTCGTCCCAGGTCTCGCCGTGCTCGCGCAGCACGCGCTCGGTCTCCCGCGCGATGCGCTCCTCACGGGTCCGGGCCTCCGCGAGGACCTCCGAGGCACGCGCGTGTGCCTCCTCCTGGGACCGGCGCGCCGACTCCTCGGACTCGACCAGGGCCCGCTCCGCCTCCGCCAGGGCGGCCTCGGCGCGGGCGATGCGTTCGGCGTTGTGCGCGTCGACCGCGGCGGCGCGCGCGGCCTCCTCGCGTTCCTCCCCGGCCCAGCGTTCGGCGTGCTCCTTGACCAGTTCGGCGAGCATCCCGGTGGTGCGCTGCCGCACCTCGCGCAACGCCGAAAGGGCCTCGCCCCGCCGCTCCTTGACCTCAAGGCGGGCGCCGATGCGGATGTCGTCCGCCTCGGCGCGCGCGGCGAGGAGCCACTGGCGGGCGCGTTCCTCGGTGTCCGCGCGGAGCGCGTCGGCCTGCTCCTGCACCGCACAGCGCGCGCTGTCGGCACGCGCCGCGGCCTCCGCGACCCCGTCCGTCAGCGCCCGCCGGGCGCCCTCGTGCAGGGCCCTGGCCTCCTCCACCACGAGCCGGAACACCCGGTGCGCGCGGTCCCCGAGCGCCTCGTACGTCTGCGGAGGGAGCTGTTCGACCTCGGCGCGCAGCCGCTCGGCCTCCGCCTCCATCTCCTTGGCGAGCACGGTGAGCCGCGCGGCACGCTCCCACGCGGCGTCCCGGTCCTCGCAGAGCGCCACCGTGAACGTGTCGACCTGATCGGGGCGGTAGCCACGCCCCCGGACGGTCACGAAGTCGTACGGCGACATCGATGCGCTGCTCACCTGGAACCCCTCTCCGCCGGACCCGCACGAAATGATGATTTCGCGGACATCTTGATGGATCGGACGTAAGTGTTCATAACGCGACACTCCGCATGGCGTGCTCGAAACACCGCACGCCACGCCAGGGGACTACGAGCACGTCAGGGGGCGTGCACGCTCAGCCGCGCGCCCTGCGGTAGCGGGTCAGCACCAGGGCGCCCACTCGTTCCGCCGCCAGGCACTCCAGTTCGGCGGGCGGGCCGCCGGCCGGGAACAGCGGCCGGCCGGCGCCGAGGACGGTGGGGAAGGTCAGCAGCCGGTACTCGTCGACCAGGCCGGCGGCCGCCAGAGCGTGGACGACACCGAGGCTGCCCATGACGACCACGTCCCGCTGCTCGGTCTTGACGGCGTCCAGGAGATCGCCGTCGACGAGACGGGAGTTCGCCCACGCGGACACGTCGGTCAGGGTGCGGGAGGCGACCAGCTTCGGCGCGGCGTTCAGGCGCGCGGAGAACGGGTCGTCGCGGCCCGGCCACAGGCGCGAGAAGGCCTCCCAGGTGGACCGCCCCAGCAGGACGACCCCCTCGTCCAGGGTGCGGCCCAGGCCGAACCTGTCCCCGGTGATCTCCTCCCGGCCGAACCGGAAGAGCCAGCCGCCGTACGGCGTGCCCTCGGAACCGTCCGGATCGGACACGATCCCGTCCAGGGTGGTGAACTGGATGACGACAACACTCATGACGGTTGTCCCTTCGCTCGATGGTCACCGGTACATACCGGCGGCACCGGGCGGGCTCATCGCCGTCCCCGGAAATTCTTTCCCGACCGCCTCAGCCGGCGGGAGGCGCGAGCGGCGCGGGCGGCTGCGCCGGTGCGCACGCCGTCAGCACGCGCGGGTCCGTGAACACGACGTTGCGCGCGACCCGGCCGCCGCCGGTGACCGTGAGGATCTGCACGGAGTGCAGCCGGTGCCCACCGCCCGGCTCCGGGGCGTACGCGACGAGCGCGGGCTGTCCGCCCGCGGTGCGGGAGCGCGTGCGCCAGCCGGTGCCACGGAGCCGGAACACCCGCTCCATGAACAGGCCGTAGTCGCCGCGGCCCCGGTACCACAGCGGCAGCGGCGGCATCTCCAGCACCGCGTCGTCGGTGAGCAGCCGCACCAGCGCGGGCACGTCGGCCGCCTCGAACGCCTGCTGATACCTCAGGACCGCCGCCCGCACCTCGGGATCGTCCGGCTCGCTCACCTCGTCCACCGCACCCGTCCGCGCGAGCGCGGCGCGCGCCCGCTGGAGTGCGCTGTTCACGGCCGGCACCGAGGTCTCCAACTGGTCGGCGACCTCGGCGGCGCTGAACTCCAGTACCTCGCGCAGCACCAGCACCGCCCGCTGCCGCGCGGGCAGCAGCTGGAGCGCCGCCACCAGCGCGAGCCGCAGATCCGCGCGCGCCTCCACATCGAAGCGCGCGTCGGGGAACGGCTCCAGCCACGGCACGTCCGGCGCGGGCGTGAGCGGCGCCTCCGGGTCCGTACCGGGCGCCCCGAGCCCCGACGGCAACGGCCGCCGCACGCGCCCCTGGAGCGCCGTCAGGCACACGTTCGTCGCGATCCGGTACAGCCAGGTCCGCACGGAGGCCCGCGCCGGGTCGTAGCGCTCACGGGCCTTCCAGGCCCGCAGCATGGTCTCCTGCACCAGGTCCTCGGCCTCGTGGAACGAGCCCAGCATCCGATAGCAGTACGCCACCAACTCGCCCCGGTACGGCTCGAAGTCCATCCGCCCATCATGCCCGCGCGGTACGACAGTCGGGCACGCGCGCGTGGGGGCCGGTCCGGCCTCCCGACCCGACCGGCCCCCGTACGGCCGTCCTACGCCCGCTCTACAGCAGCCCGTCCCACATCTGCTCCAGCAGCACCGACCACCAGCTCTCCGGCGAACCGAGCGCCGCCGGGTCCAGGGAGGCCAGCTGGGCCTGGAAGTCGACGGTCCAGCGGCCCGCCTGCTCCTGGTTCAGGCCGAACCTGAGCCGCCACATCCGGCCCAGCAGGGCCAGACAGCGGGCGAACTCCGGCAGCCCCGTGTTCACGAACTGCGGCGGCACGGACGCCCCGCCCGGCCCCGCCTCCACGGGCACGGCCACGATGTTCGCGGTGCCGTACTGCACACAGACCGCCTTGCCGAAGTCGGTCCCCATGACGAGGTACGACGCCGCGTCCGGCGCCGGCTGCAACCCGCGCTCCTGCGCCAGCTCCGCCAGCGTCGGCACCGGACGGCCCGGCTGCGCCTGCGCCCAGAAGAACGGCCCCATGTCCAGCGGCAGCCCCGCCGCCACCAGCGTGTGCGCCACGATCGGCGGCACGCCCTGCCGCGACACCGCCGCCTGCTCGAACCGGAACACGCCAGGACCGAACGCCGCCGCCAGCTCCTGCGCGATCGCCTCCGGCGGGACCGGCGGCGCCGCCTGCACCTGCGGCAACGGCGCCCGCACCGGCGCGGGCCGCGCGGGACCCGCCGCCACCTGGTGCAACTCGCCCTGATGCGCCAGCAACTGCCGCATCCCCTGCTGCCGACTCGCGTGGTCCGTCCCGTACGGTGCGATGCTCGCCAGCCGCGCCTGCGGCCACTGCTCCCGGATCATCCGCGCACAGTAGGCACCCGGCAGCTCGCACGACTCCAGCTCCGTGTGCAGCTCCAGCACCTGGTCCGGCGGCACGTTCATCGCCCGCAGCTCGTGGAAGATCTGCCACTCCGGGTGCGGGGTGCCCGGCGCCGAACGCCGGATCAGCTGCTGCTCCGAGCCGTCCTGCGCCCGGTAGCGCAGCACCGCCTGATAACCCGGCCCGACCGTCGGCTGCCCCTGCTGCGGCGGCGGGTAGCCGTAAGCCGGCGGCTGCTGCCCGGGCACGGGCTGACCGGGCATGGGCTGACCGGGAGGCGGCGGCACCGCACCGGCCGGCCTCGGGGGCGGCATCTGCGCGGCGCCCGGCGGCATACCGGGGGCACCCGGAGCGCCCACCGGAGGCGCGGCCAGCACGGTCTCCGCATGGTGCACCGGCGCGCCGCCCGGACCAGCGGGAACGCCCTGCGCGCCACCGGGCGCGGGAGGCGTGCCAGGGGCGCTGCCCGGGGGCTGAGGGGCGCCCGGCGCGGGAGGTACGCCCGGGGCGCCCGGCATGCCTTGCACACCCGGAGCGCCAGGCATACGCGGGGCGCCCGGAGGCTGCTGCGCGCCCGCGCCCATCCCGCCCGCGCCCATCCCGCTCGGGTCGACCAGCATAGTGGCCGCGCGATAGACGTCGCCCGGAGGCGTGCCACCCGGAGTACCCGGCGCACCGGGCGAGTTGGGGGCACCCGGCGGAGTCTGCGCGCCCGGCACCTGCGCCGCACCCGCACCCGCACCCGCACCCGCCGGACCTTCAGGCCCCTTGGGCCCCAACGCCGACACCATCTGCGTCGGCGCGTACCCGCCCACCGGCGCACCCGGCGCACCCGGCACGGGCGGCTGAGGCGTACCTCCGGGGTGGGCACCCGGCGCTCCCGGAGCGCCCGGCGGTGGCGGCGGCGCACCGGCCCCGCCACGCGCCCTGCGCGGCGGAGGTGCGGCCTTGCTCGTCGCGGCGTCCGCTATGTCACTGGCGTTGGGCGCGAGAGGCCGCCCCGGAGCGGCCGGGCCCGCCGGATTCGCCGGGGGCCGGGGCGCGCCCGGAGCACCGGCCGGAGCACCGGCGGGTGCCTGCGGAAAGCCGTAGCCCGGAGCGGCCGGCGCCTGCGGATAGCCGTAAGAAGGCGCGGGCGGGGTCGCGGGCGCACCCGGGGCCGCCGGTCCCTGTGGGTAGCCGTACGGCGGGGCGTCCTGCGGAGGCCGCGGAGGCGTGCCGCCCTGCGGCGCACCGCCCTGCACACCACTCGCGCCCGGCACACCCGGCACACCCGGCGCACTCGGCGCACTCGGGTCGTCGAGCGCCGGGGACACCGCCGTGCGGGGCAGTTGGCTGCCTCCCGCCATCAGCGCCGTCTCGGCATCTCCCAGGGCACCGTCGTCGGCATCGCTCAGCGGCGGTGCGAACACCGTCGCGGGCAGCGGAACGGAACGGTCCTCACCGGCATCGGCGTTCGTGTCCGTACCGGCCCAAGGAGTCCCACCGGCGGGCACGTTGTGCGCGCCCGGCGCACTCGACGGACCCTGCGCCCCGCCGGCCTCCGGCCAGGAGGCACCACCGTTCCCCGCCGGACCGGCCCCGGCGGCCGCCGCCGGCACTCCGGCCTGCGTCTCGGCAAGGCCGGCGGAGCCCGCCCCAGAGCCGAAGCCGGCACCGGCACCGGCACCGGCCGACGCCCCGTCACTCCCCGGGCGCCGATCCTGGATACCCAGCTTGTCCGCCGCCTCCTGGAGCCACTCCGGGGGGCTCAACAGGAACGACGTCTGGTTCAGGTCCACCCGGGCCGCAGGCGCCGGCACCGCGTCGGCGATCTCCGCCTCACGGCCGTACTCCTCCTCGTACCGGCGGATCACCTCGCCCACCGGCAGCGCCGGCCACAGCGTGGCCTCACCGCTGTCACGGGCGATGACCAGCCGCTGCCCGCCCGCGTCCGACCGCGGACCCTCCGCGCGGTCCTCGCCCCACACCACGAACCCGAGGCCGAACTCCCGCACCCGCACCTCACGGTGCTGGTACGCCGGCACATCGCCGTTGATCCACTCTTCCGCGCGCTCCTGCGCCTGCGCGAACGTCACCATGCCGGTCCTCACTCCCCCGAGCCGACCGAAGCGGCGCGCGCGAATCCACCGTCGACCATCAGGTTCGCCACCGTCTCCAACTCCGGCGGGGACCCCGCCAGCCGCGACAGGAACACGTCGAAGTCCTCACCGCAGGGCAGCAGCAGGCGCTCCACGCGCTCCGCCGGCGACCATCCCGGATCCACGTCACGCGCGTCGTCGTACGCGCAGAACCACACCGAACCCAGCCGGTCGCCCTTCACCTTCACCGCGAGCAGACCGCCCTGCACGAAGGTGACACCCAGGTAGTCCTTGGTCAGATGGTCGCGCAGGCACTTGTTGACGTACACGAGGTCGTTCACCGCGGCCTCGTCGCGGACCGTGAAGAACGGCTGGTCCAGCAGCAGTCCGAGGCCGGCGTCCAGAGCCGTGCCCACCGGCGCGCAGCCGCCCGCCGCCTTCAGGAACGAACGGTACGCACCCGGCAGCCGGTACCCGAGGTCCTCCTCGACCCCCTGCACCTGCGACTCCGACACCGCCACACCCGACTTCGGCAGTCCGAAGTGCGCCGGACGCGTCTCCTGCAACGGCCGCGTCCCCCGCTTGCCGTGGTCCACCCGCGACGTCGCCACCCCGCCGTGATGCCGCAGCAACGCCTTCACCTCGACCGGGACCAGCTCCAGCCGCCGCGACCCCACCACGTGATGCCACGTCCAGCCGTGCGGCGTCGCCACCGCCGGCACCGTGTCCCACAGTTCATGACCCGAAGCCGACAGCACCGCGTTCGCGGACACGAAGTCCGTCAACCGCAACTCGTCGACCCCGAAACCCTCCGGCGGATCGGCGATCTCCGCCGCCGCGCGCGCGTAGGGCGAGAAGTCGGGGTAGCCACGCTCGTCGATCCGTACCCCTCTCGGGTGACGTGCCGCCCGGACCGGATCCGGGAAATGCACGACCTGCCCGGCATAGGCCACGTTCGGCGGCGCGGCTTGCTGCCCGAGCCGACCTGTCGTCATGACGGTTGCCCCCTGCGGCACTCTGTACGAGCCGACACCACACCTCTGCGGCGCGCCACGGCCCGTATCCGGCTGTCTCTCCCACGTCCCAGACGCGTCGACCGCGCCCATCGCGGTGCCGACAGCCTATGCGGTACACGAACCCCGGTCATCGGCCCTCCGGTTCCGTGACCAGCCGTCACCCCGCCGTGACAGCCTGCCCAAACCCGGGCGTGTCGCACCGCCCCAGCTACCGCACCCGCCACCGGATTTGGCAGTCTGTGACTTTCGGGGGGATGCCCGGGAGGGGAAGACGATCATGAACGCCACACAGACAGGACCGCATACCGCCATGTCCGGCGCCACCCACGGCGCCCTCGACGGCGACCCCCGCATCGGCTGGAGCAGCAGCGAAATACCTCCCGCGCCCACCCTCCAGCACCGCCGCGACGGCATCCTGCCCACCGTCGCCGCCGCCCTCTCCGTCCGCGGCGCCACCCTCACCGGCACCGCCGCCCGCGGCGACCAGCCGCCCCCGCTGCACCCGCTGGTCCAGGAGTTCCTCGACACCCTCCCCAGCGGACAACGCGACCGCTTCACCGGCCGCTGCGCCGAAGCCATCCTCGTCTCACGCCACATCAGCGTGGCCGACGCCGCCCGCAGCAAACGCGCCCTGCGCAAACCCATGACCAACGGCGAAGCCCGCAAAGCCCTCAAGCAGGCCAAACTCACCGCCCGCCGCATACGCGAGGACGGCGACCCCCTGCACGGCAGCTTCGCGGCCCCCTGCCGGGCCTGCGCCGCCCTCACCGCCCACTTCGGCGTCCGCGTCGTCGACCCCACCACCGACGCCTGACGCACACCCCCACGCACACGGACAACAGACACAGAGCACCGCACCCGCACCCGCACACACGAACCAGGACGATCGAAGGGCAGATGCACGCCGACCGCACCTCATCCCCCAGTCTCGGCCTCGCCCGACCCGGGGGACCCCCCTCGCGCTTCTCCGCGCCCGTCGACGCGGCCCTGCGCGCCGCCGGCTGGCAGCCCGGACGCTGGGACATAAAGCAGGCCGAGGTCTGGGCCGACGCACTGCGCGACCACGCCTCACCCGCCGGGCACCGGCACGCCGTCTTTCCCGCCGCGGTGGAGGCCTGGGCCGAGTTCGGCGGTCTGCACGTCAGCCCCGCCGGCACCGGCCGCCAGATCGCCCCCGCCACCCTCCACATCGACCCCCTGCACGGCCTCCACCTCGCCCGCACCCTCGGCGACCTCGGCCGCGCCCTCGACACCGAGGTCTGCCCCCTCGGCGCGGAGACCGACACCCACTCACTCCTCGCCATCGACGCCGAGGGCCGTGTCTACACCCTCGACCACACCGGCGACTGGTACCTCGGCCCCGACATCGACCACGCCCTGACCGCCCTCATCGCGGGCGTCGAACCCCAACGCCTCACGACCCAGTCGTAACCGGCCCAGTCGTAACCGGCGGGTCAGGCCGCCGGAATCACCGCCGACACCCGGAAACCCCCGGCATCGGTCGGCCCCGACACGAACACCCCGCCCAGCCCCAGCACCCGCTCACGCATCCCCACCAGACCGTTCCCACCCGACGGCAACCCCACCGACGCCGCCGAGGCCGGCTCCGGCGGCGGCTCGTTCTCCACCTGCATCGCGATCTCCGCCACCCGGTGCGCCAGCCGCACATGCGTCTTCGCGCCCGCCGCGTGCTTGTGGACGTTCGTCAGGGCCTCCTGCACCACCCGGAACGCCGTCTGCTCGATCACCGCGGCATACGAGCGCGCGGCGCCCTCGACCGACAGATCAACCACCATGCCGGCCGCCGCCGACTGCCCGATCAGCACCTCAAGCTCCGACAGCCACGGGCCCTCCTCCTCCGCCACCCGCGAAGCAGCCGCCGCGGCCGCCACCCCCACCGCGGCCAACGGCACCGAGGCCGGCACCGAAGCCGAAACCGGTGCCGGTCCGGGCGCGGGAACCGTTCGCCGCTGGGCGGCCTCCCCCGAACGCAGCACCCCCAGCATCTCCCGCAGCTCCGTCAACGCCTGGCGCCCCATGTCCCCCACCAGCGCCGCGTTCCGCACCGCCTTCTCCGGATCCTTCCGGGCCACCGCCTGCAACGCCGCCGCGTGCACCACCATCAACGACACCCGGTGCGCGACCACGTCATGCATCTCCCGCGCGATCCGCGTCCGCTCCTCGCCCCGCGCCCACTCCGCACGCTCCTCCGCCCGCTCCGCGAGCAGCTGAAGCTCCCGCTCCAGGCTGTCCGCCCGCTCCCGCAGGCTCTCCATCAGCCGCCGCCGCTGCCCCACGTAGAGCCCCAGCAGCATCGGCGGAGCGGTCAGCCCGAGTGACGTGGTCACGGCCGCGAAGGGGACGAACCAGTCCCCCAGCGTCAGATCCCCCCGCGCCATGTCCTGCTTCACCCGCACGAAGGTCACGATCATCGTCCCGACCAGGGACATCCCCGCCAGCGCCACGATGATCCGGCGCGGCAACTCCGCCGCGGCGAGGGTGTAGAGGCCGACGATGCCCATCAGGAAGCCCATCTGGGCCGGCGTGATCGCGATCGCGACCAGCACCACGGCGATCGGCCACTTCCGGCGCAGCACCAGTACGGAACCGGCCAGCAAACCGAACACGATCCCCGCCGACACCGGGATCCCCGCGTCCCGCGCGAACGGAATCCCCTCCGCGGCGCACTCCAGCGCCGACACCAGTGCGAGCCCCACGTCCAGAACCGCACTACGCCACCGCGACCACCACCACGGCCCGGTCAAGGCCGTCGCGTGGTCTGCCCCCGTCGTGGTCATGCCTCCAGCCTACGGGCGCGAGGGTGGGCTTTTCCGGTGAGTTTCGTCTACTCACCTACACCACACTCCGTAACCGAACAACACCGAAACCCCCTGGTATCCCCCGAACCGCCGAACCACGCACGTTCGAACCCGGAACAGAGCATTCCGCCCGGACGGTATGTGAATGGCGCATCCATGCAGCAATTACCGGGATTTCGAGATCGCGAACGCGCGGCGACGAAGCGGGAAGCCGTGACACCCGCCGGGGAGTTGCCCGGCCGGAAACCGTCACCGGAACAGAAGAAGCGCAGACCACTTGTACCGTCGCACGGAAGGCGCCTGGTACGGCATAGTAGGAGGCGCCGCTCGGCGACCTGATTCAAATGTCCGGTTCAGTCGAGAATTTTCCCCCGTGGTGTAATTGGCAGCACCGTGGCTTTTGGTGCCATTTGTCCGGGTTCGAGTCCTGGCGGGGGAGCCCTATCCGGTTCGGGCCCTGACAGCTCCGTCAGGGCCCGCTCCCATGTCCCCCACGAAACGCCCCGGTATCCTGCGGATGTCACCCCCACCCATCCAAAAAGCCGAAGGGCAACTCCGTGAGCGCCATTCGCCCGGCAGCCGTCGTCGTTCTCGCAGCGGGTGAGGGCACCCGTATGAAGTCGGCCACACCGAAGGTCCTGCATGAGATCTGCGGCCGTTCCCTGGTGGGTCATGTGCTCGCCGCCTCCCGTGAGTTGGACCCCGAGAACCTGGTCGTCGTCGTAGGGCACGCGCGCGAGCAGGTCGCCGCGCATCTCGGAGAGGTCGACGCCGCCGTCCGTACCGCCGTGCAGGAGCGGCAGGACGGCACCGGGCACGCCGTGCGGATGGCGCTGGAGGAGCTGGGCGGGGCGGTCGACGGAACCGTTGTGGTGGTCTGCGGGGACACCCCGCTGCTGACCGGGGAGACCTTGAAGCGGCTCGCCGGGACGCATCACGGCGACGGCAACGCGGTGACCGTGCTGACCGCCGAGGTGCCGGACGCGACCGGTTACGGCCGTATCGTGCGCGACGCCGCCTCCGGTGAGGTGACGGCCATCGTGGAGCACAAGGACGCCTCCGAGGCACAGCGGGCGATCCGGGAGATCAACTCCGGGGTGTTCGCGTTCGACGGCCGGCTGCTGGCGGACGCGCTGGGGAAGGTGCGGACGGACAACAGCCAGGGCGAGGAGTACCTGACCGACGTGCTCGGGATCCTGCGGGAGGCCGGGCACCGGGTGGGGGCCTCGGTCGCCGGCGACCACCGGGAGATCGCCGGGATCAACAACCGGGTGCAGCTGGCGGAGGCGCGCCGCATCCTCAACGACCGGCTGCTGGAGCGGGCGATGCTGGACGGCGTGACCGTCGTGGACCCGGCGACGACGTGGGTGGACGTGACGGTGACCTTCGAGCAGGACGCCGTCGTCCACCCGGGGACGCAGCTGCTCGGTTCGACGCATCTGGCGCAGGGTGCCGAGGTCGGTCCGAACAGCCGGCTGAAGGACACCCGGGTCGGTGCCGGGGCGCGGGTGAACAACACGGTGTCCGATTCCGCCCATGTCGGCGCGGACGCGTCTGTGGGACCGTACGCCTATCTGCGGCCGGGGACCCGGCTGGGGGCGAAGGGCAAGATCGGTACGTACGTGGAGACGAAGAACGCGTCGATCGGGGAGGGGACGAAGGTTCCGCATCTCTCGTATGTCGGTGACGCGACGATCGGCGAGTACTCGAACATCGGTGCGGCGAGCGTGTTCGTGAACTACGACGGGGAAAGCAAGCACCACACCACCGTCGGGTCGCACTGCAAGACGGGTTCGGACAACATGTTTGTGGCGCCTGTCACGATCGGGGACGGTGCGTACACCGCTGCCGGGTCCGTGATCACGAAGGATGTGCCGCCCGGTTCGCTGGCCGTGGCCCGCGGTCAGCAGCGGAATATCGAGGGTTGGGTGGCCCGGAAGCGTCCGGGGAGTCCGGCGGCGACGGCCGCCGAGGCGGCTTCCCGGCGGGGCGCGAGTGAGGACTGACCGGAAACAGGTGCGCCGAAGACGTCGTACCGTGATAAGTGCACACCCGCACCTAACCAGCTGATTCGGCCTCCCGCGCCCGGCACACAGGGCGCTGGAGATCCAGCTGTACGGCTGAGACACCTCTGAGGAGACAGTGCTGTGACCGGGTTCAAGACGACCGGCGAGAAGAAGATGATGTTCTTCTCCGGCCGCGCCCACCCCGAGCTTGCCGAGGAGGTCGCCCACCAGCTGGGTGTCGGGGTCGTCCCGACGAAGGCCTTCGACTTCGCGAACGGCGAGATCTACGTCCGCTACCAGGAGTCGGCGCGCGGTGCCGACTGCTTCGTGATCCAGAGCCACACGGCTCCGATCAACCAGTGGATCATGGAACAACTGATCATGATCGACGCCCTGAAGCGTGCGTCGGCGCGGTCCGTCACGGTGATCGTGCCCTTCTACGGTTACGCGCGGCAGGACAAGAAGCACCGCGGTCGTGAACCGATCTCGGCACGGCTGATCGCGGACCTGATGAAGACGGCGGGTGCGGACCGGATCCTGACCGTGGATCTGCACACTGACCAGATCCAGGGCTTCTTCGACGGTCCGGTGGACCACCTGTTCGCGCTGCCGCTGCTCGCGGACTACGTGGGCTCGAAGGTGGACAAGGACAAGCTGACGATCGTGTCCCCGGACGCCGGCCGGGTGCGGGTGGCCGACCGCTGGTGCGACCGGCTCGGTGCGCCCCTCGCCATCGTGCACAAGCGGCGCGACAAGGACGTGGCGAACCAGGTGACCGTCCACGAGGTCGTGGGTGAGGTCAAGGGGCGCGTCTGTGTCCTGGTCGACGACATGATCGACACGGGTGGCACGATCTGTGCGGCGGCGGACGCGCTGTTCGCGCACGGTGCGGAGGACGTCATCGTGACGGCGACGCACGGTGTGCTGTCGGGTCCGGCGGCGGACCGGCTGAAGAACTCGCGGGTGAGCGAGTTCGTGCTGACGAACACGCTGCCGACGCCGGGTGAGCTGAGCCGGGATCTGGACAAGATCACGGTGCTGTCGATCGCGCCGACCATCGCGAGTGCGGTGCGTGAAGTGTTCGAGGACGGTTCGGTGACGAGCCTCTTCGACGAGCAGTGAGGTTTCTGCACCGGCCCCTTTAGGTGCCGCTGAAGATCCTTTTGGGTACGGCCTCCCCTCCGAGTAGACTGCTGCAGTTGCTCGGCGAGGGAGGCCGTACCTGTTCGCGCAGGTGTCGGCGGTCCGTTATCGACGCGCTCTTCGTAGCAGGCCGTTCGTGGCCGGGTGACCACGTCCGTATCTACCTCTACGAGGAGTGATCACCATGTCCGAGGTAAAGATTTCCGCCGAGACGCGCAGCGAGTTCGGCAAGGGCGCCGCGCGCCGCATCCGCCGTGACAGCAAGGTCCCCGGTGTCCTGTACGGCCACGGTTCGGACCCGCTCCACCTGACCCTGCCGGGCCACGACCTGCTGCTCGCGCTGCGTACGCCGAACGTCCTGATCTCCCTGGACATCGACGGCAAGTCGAACGAGCTGGCGATCCCGAAGTCCGTCGTGCGCGACCCGATCAAGGGCTACCTGGAGCACGTCGACCTGCTGCTGGTCAAGCGCGGCGAGAAGGTCACGGTCGAGATCCCGGTGCACACCGAGGGCGAGCTGGCCGCCGGTGGCAACCTGCTGGAGCACGTGCTCAACGCGCTGCCGGTCGAGGCCGAGGCCACCCACATCCCCGAGTCCGTCACCGTCTCGATCGAGGGCCTGGAGGCCGGTGCCTCCGTCCTCGCCAAGGACATCACCCTGCCGTCCGGCTCGACCCTGGCCGTCGACGGGGACGCGGTCGTCCTCCAGGTCCTGGCCGCGCAGGCGGAGGAGTCCGCCGCGGGCGAGGCCGCGGCCGAGGAAGCGGCCGAGGCCTGAGCCGTCGGTTCAGGTGCCGTCTGCTTCATAGGCACCCGGCGCTGGTGGCTGTGCCCACCCGTTCCGCCCTGCGGAACGATTGCCCACAGCAGAGTTAAGCTCCAGCCGCCGCTCCTTTCAGCGGAGCGGCGGCTGTGGCATGTGTGAGGAGACATGGACGTGACCACCCCCGCCAACGCCCCCTGGCTGATCGTCGGGCTCGGCAATCCCGGGCCCGAGTATGCGATGAACCGGCACAACGTCGGGTTCATGGTCGTGGAGTTGCTCGCCGGGCGGATCGGGGGGAAGTTCAAGCGGGCCGGGAAGGCGCAGGCGCAGGTCGTGGAGGGACGGCTCGGGGCGCCGGGGCCCGCGAGTCGGCGGGTGATCCTGGCGAAGCCGATGTCGTTCATGAATCTCTCCGGCGGCCCCGTCAACGCGCTACGCGACTTCTACAAGGTGCCGGTCGCCAACATCGTGGCGATCCATGACGAACTGGACATCGACTACGGCGTCCTCCGTCTGAAGCTGGGCGGCGGCGACAACGGGCACAACGGGCTGAAGTCGATGACGAAGGCCATGGGGGCGGACTACCACCGGGTGCGGTTCGGGATCGGGCGTCCTCCGGGTCGTATGCAGGTCGCCGACTTCGTGCTGAAGGACTTCTCCTCGGCCGAGCGCAAGGAACTGGACTACTTCGTGGACCGGGCCGCCGACGCGGTGGAGGCACTGGTCACCGAGGGGCTGGAGCGGGCACAAAGCTCGTACAACTCCTGACTTGTCCCCCACGGCAGTTGACCGGCCGTAGGGACATGGCCAATGATCCCGGCCATGCCTGCTGCCTCCGCCGCTTCCTCCCGTACGGCCCCGGTCAACGCGCTGCGTGTCGCCTCGATGGGCGCGGTCGCCGTGCTGATCCTGGTCGCCGGGGTGTGGGGGTCCTGGGGCACCGCGCAGGACGTGATGCTGACGAAGGGCAAGGAACAGGGCACCGTCAAGGTGACGGCGTGCGGTGACGACACCTGCACGGGGCCGTTCACGCCCGTCTCGGCCGGTGCGTCCAAGCGCGCGAGCGTCGTCGTCGACAAGTCGGTCGCGATGCGCAAGGGGCAGACGTACGACGTGATCGTGAAGCCCGGTACCAGTGATGTGGTGCGGTCGGGTCCCTCGGGGATCCTGTACGCCTGGGTACCGCTCGGCGGTGCGCTGCTGCTGGCGTCGGTGGTGGTGGCCGGGGGGCTGCGGCTGACGCGGGTGGCGTGGCTGCTGGGGGGTTCGGGGATCGCGCTGCTCACGGCGGCGTTCGCCGCGTTGCAGTGAGACGTCCGAGTGAAATGACCGAGTGAGACGACTGGTGCCCCGGGGCGTACGCCCCCGGGGCACCGTCGTGTCCGAGGGCCGTCAGCCGGTGTTGCGCAGGCCGGCCGCCACGCCGTTGACGGTGAGGAGCAGGGCGCGGGCGAGGAGTGGGTCGGCGGGTTCTCCTGCTGCGGCGGCGTCGCGTTGGCGCTTGAGGAGGGTGACCTGGAGGTAGGAGATGGGGTCGAGGTAGGCGTCGCGGATGGTGAAGGTCTGCTTGAG